>NZ_JAUBOR010000013.1:0-32939 GCF_036700305.1 Microcoleus sp. Z1_A1 | reverse complement strand
AATCTGGGAACGGCGGACTTTGTATTTACAGGTACGATCGCATCTCCTGCTGGTACTACTACCAACTCAGGTAGCGTTGTGGATTTAATCACTAATCCCGGTACTTTCCCGACAAGCGGAGTTAACAACTTCGGTTCTGGTGTTGGCGGTTACAACTTCACCACTCCTGTCTTATTTACAGGAAGTGCGACAGCTAATAACGTCACCGGCACTGAGTTTGCTGACATCTTGAACGGCGGATCGAGTGCTGATATTTTCGACGGCGGTGCAGGTAACGACAGTATCTCCGGCGATGCAGGTAACGACAGCATTTTCGGCGGCGCGGGTAGCGACAGTCTCTTCGGCGGCGAGGGGAATGACACTTTAATCGGTGGTGTGGGAACCAATGTTCTCAACGGCGGTGCTGGTGCGGATGTGTTTGTGTTCACCGGAACTACTGCTGACGGCGGGGATGTAATTACCAATTACAGCATTGCTGATGATGTAATTAATCTCGACAAAACTGGTTTTGCAGCGTTTACAACCGGAGGGACTTTGGCTTCGAGTTTCTACGCTTACAGCAGCACAGTTTCTGTAACTGCGCTCGAAGCAACTTTAACCGGCCCGTCCATCATGGCTATCTACGACGGTTTGTCTACTAAACTGTATTACGATAGCAACGGTTCTACGGTTGGCGGTAACAGTTTGTTTGCAACTGTCAATAATGTCGATTTAGGAATTTCCGGTAATACTGAATTGTTCTTGTTCTAAACGGCAAGAATCCTAATCGGGATATCGGTACGGTTAGGGACACAGCCATGCTGTGTCCCTACAAGATACGGGTAAGGACACAGCCATGCTGTGTCCTTTTTTTTGGTAATTGTTAAACAATTTAGCTGCTCTTTTTTTGGTAGGGAAATGGCATTGCCGTGTTCTTTTTTCCGTTGTTGTCGATGGTTGGAGTCGATCGCACTCGCGAGGGCAATTTCACCATCCAATCCGGTTTATTTTACCCGTTATATCCATTCCGGTTGATTAAACCGCAGAGGACACAGAGGATACAGAGAAAGGGGAGAGAGAGATGAATAATTCCGATGCCAATGGATTTGATATTACCGAAAATCAGGACACTCCGCCGTGCCGTTTCTCTACAATTAATCCGGCGGTGGTTAAATTTGTATTCACATGGACGCACTTAGACAAAGAAACCGGGTTTTTTACCTCATCTTCGAGTGCGAACGAAGTATTTTCGTAAAAAAACCAGGTTTCTGGGCCCCATGCGTCACTCCTAATTGATTAACCCCTCTCCTGTGCAAGTACAAACGTCCCTTTAATTGTTGATAGTAAATTGTCATAACTTTGATTTGAGTCCACAGCTTTTTTAACCATTAAGCGCCACAGCTAATGATAATTATTCATAAGCTGATGATAAAAATTTATAGTTTAATGGTAAGAGTGAAGCGGGCAATGCCCACCCTACAAATAGAGTCCTCGATCGCCCTAATCTAAAATCTATGAGTGCCCAAAATCCCTTGTCAGTCTGTTTCGCGGATGTGAAGGCGGCGGCAAATCGCTTGCAGGGCAAGGCTTTCAAGACGCCGGTGCTGACTTCGGAAACTTTCAACAAACGCACAAATTCTCAGGTATTTTTCAAGTGCGAAAACTTTCAGCGCACGGGTTCGTTTAAATTTCGGGGTGCTTGCAATGCTTTGATGCAGCTATCTGAAGCTGAAAAACAGCGGGGAGTGCTGACTTTTTCTTCGGGAAATCACGCGCAGGCGATCGCCCTTGCGGCCCAGTTGTTACAGATTCCTGCTACTGTTGTCATGCCGACAGATGCGCCAAAAGTCAAGCAAGAAGCGACTCGCGGCTACGGTGCAGAGATTATTTTGTACGATCGCACTCAAGTTTCCCGCGAAGAGTTAGCCGCTAAAATTGCCGCAGAACGACACTTGACAATTATTCCTCCTTATGATCATGCGTGGGTGATTGCGGGACAAGGTACGGCGGCGCTGGAATTAATCGCAGAAGTTGGGGAGTTGGATTTGCTGCTGGTTTGCTGTGGGGGCGGGGGTTTGCTGTCGGGATGTGCGATCGCGACAAAAACTTTGTCTCCGCAGTGTAAAGTAATAGGAGTGGAACCGGAGCAAGCAGACGATGCGGCGCGATCGTTCCGCACGAAAACGCTACAAACTGTTATTAACCCGGATACGATTGCTGACGGTGCGCGCACACCATCTTTGGGGAAATTAACCTTTCCTTTGGTGCTGCATTATGTTGATGATATGGCAACAGTTTCAGAAGAGGCAATTCGCAGCACAATGTTTTTTATGTGGGAACGCATGAAGATAGTTGTGGAACCGACGGGAGTGTTAGCGGCGGCGGCTTTGCTTTCAGGTGTTGTGCCGGCTGAAAATGCGAGGATTGGCGTGATTGTGAGCGGCGGAAATGTGGATTTGAAGGAAGTCAATCGATTTTAGATTTTAGATTTTAGATTTTAGATTTTAGATTTTAGATTTTAGGCGTTGCTGAATACAGGTAAGCTGTTCTCCATTTAAATTGTGTGTCAAAAATCACTCAAATTATTGTGGGATGGGCACGCGAGTCCGTCCCGAATATGCAATTTAAACGCGCAACAGCTTATGAATGGAAAATTTCGGAATTACTATAAGCCAACTATCGTGAGTTATGTAACTTCCCATAAAACTTTATTCATACCGTGAATCAGCAACGCCAGATTTTAGATTGAATAATTTATGTAGCAGCTTCTCTGATAAAATGCTGGCACAGCAAACTTTGATAACACAGCACAATGTCTTCAGAAACAAACTCAGCGGCTCAATCTACAACTGGTGCAGATGCGATCGATGTTGCGATCGCCTCTGGAATCGACTTTGACGGTACTCCGATTCCGCAAGCAAAATTAGACCTCTACCAGCAAGTGATGGGATTAGAAGCCGGCAGACAGCGCAGCGGCGTGTCAAATACCATGCGATCGCGCATTGTCCGAATCGGTGTCAAACACATCGGACAAGAGGAACTCGATAAAATGCTGGTTGCGGCAAACTTTGCACCGCTGAAAGAGAAAGAAATCGCTTTTTATTACGGCGGTAAGTAAATAGCATTCATCTCACATCTTGCATCATAGTCAGCAACAGGCAAGATGCCTGTTCCACAAAGAGTGAATTTATGGTGGATGGTTTTTCTGAAAACTTTTTGTGGGGTGGGCATCTTGCCCGCCCAAAGAGTTAAGTTTTAATGCTAAAAAACTTAGTTACTCCGGTTTCAAAGTGCGTCAGCAACAGGCAAGATGCCTGTTCCACAAAGAGTGAATTTATGGTGGATGGTTTTTCTGAAAACTTTTTGTGGGGTGGCATCTTGCCCGCCCAAAGAGTTAAGTTTTAATGCTAAAAAACTTACTTACTCCGGTTTTAAAGTGCGTTCCATCAGCGATAAAACAGCGTGTTCAGGAGTAATTTGCCCATTCAACAAGCGATAAACTTGACGAGAAACAGGCACTTCTATGCCGCGTTGATTGGCCAAATCAATCAACACATTAGTAGTATTGACTCCCTCAGCAGTGCTCTGCAATTCCTGCAAAATTTGCTCTAAAGATTTGCCTTCAGCTAATCCGAAACCAACCCGATAATTGCGCGATAAAGGACTGTTGCAAGTAGCCAGCAAATCTCCCAAACCCGACAAACCGTAAAAAGTTTCTGCGCGAGCTCCCAAACGAACCCCCACCCGAATCATTTCCGGCAAAGCGCGAGTCAGCAAAGCAGATTTAGCATTAGTTCCTAATTGTAAACCGTCGCAAACACCAGCGGCGATCGCAAATACATTTTTCAAAGTTCCACCTAACTCAGTTCCCAGCGGGTCTTCATTCACATAAACCCGAAAAATATCAGAACTGTAAATATTTTGCACTTGCTTGGCCGCCGCTAAATCCAAACTCGCCGCTACCGTTGCAGCCGGCAAGCCCTGCTGAATTTCCTCGGAAAGATTAGGGCCCGAAAGTACGACTATTGAATTGTTAGGAAAGGCATTTTGCCAAATTTGAGATGGAGTGCGGGTAGTCGCGGGGTCTAAACCTTTGGTGACGGTAACTATAATTGTACTGGGACTTAACTGTAAAGCCAAAAGTCGATCGACCGTTGCTCCAACTCCTTTCATCGAAACTGCCGAAACAACAACATCCGCACCTGTTATAACTGATTCTAGATTAACAGAACTGCTGCGCGACCACAAATTAACTCGATCGCCTTTTTTTCCTCCCAGATTGGCCAGTGCCGAACCCCAAGCACCTCCGCCTAATATTGTCAAGCTTGCCATAGAATTTAGTTTAATGAATTTAACCGCAGATTAACACAGATAAATCACCGATAAATCATAGCAATCAATCTGCGTTAATCCGCCTACATCTGTGGTTAACAAATCCTCAGCCTACAAACGCGGCCGCAATCCATAATGACGGTAACGCCAATAATCTCGTAAAATGCGATCGTGATCGAAACACAATTCACGAGGAATCTGCCAAGATTCAAAAATTTGTAAATTTTTAGCATCGTCGGCTGCTTGAGGTTCGCCCGTTGCCGAAGCCAAGAATACAATACTAATAGTGTGTTGGCGGGCGTCGCGATTTGGGTCAGAATAAACGTAAAATTGCTCAATTAATTCTACATTCAAACTCGTTTCTTCTAAAGCTTCGCGTTTTGCCGCTGTTTCTACCGCTTCCCCGTAATCGACAAAGCCGCCGGGAATTGCCCAGCCGTAGGGAATATTGCGGCGTTCGATGAGTATGATCGGGCGATGGGGGCGATCGGCTAATTCGATGATAATATCAACTGTAGGAGCGGGATTTCGATAAGTCATATGCGAAGGAAGAAGGAAGGCACGACACGGATTTTGACACGAATACACGGATTAATTTCAACGGGTTCGGAGTTCCTTCTTCCTGCTGAATTATGCTAAACCGCGAATTAGTACGCGCTGCCTTTGCAAAACCTCTGAGTACAGCTTTTCCAACTCAGTAATATTCTGACTGAGAGTGTATCGCTCCATCGCCCGTTGGCGTGCTTTTTGACCAAGCAGCATTCCCAACTCAGGATGATCGCAAAACAGCGGCAGCAAGGTTTGCAACTGACTCCGTACCCGCTGAGTGTTCAAAACTATCCCCGCGCCTTCCTCCAAAGCCTCGCCGTCAGCACCGGCATCCGTTGCCAAACAAGCTAAACCGCAGGCCATCGCTTCCAGCAACGACAGCGACAGTCCCTCCACTAAAGAAGGCAAAATAAATACGTCTGCCCCCCGGAGGATTTCGATGCGGCGTTCCTCCTCGGCGACAAATCCGAGCCACACAATGCCATCATCTTCGCCGTAAAACAGTTGCAGCGAGGCGGCTAGGGGCCCGTCGCCTACGATCGCCAATACGTTCCCAGGGCCAAAATTACAGTGTTTCCACGCCTTGAGCAAAGCCTCGACATTTTTCTCCTGGGCAATGCGGCCTTGGTAAACAAAAATTCGATCGGCTTTTAATTCCGACTTCAACCCCGAAGGCCCTGGAGAATATTTAATGGCATCCACGCCGTTGGGAATCACGGCTACCCGTTCCTGTGGCACTCCCAACTTCACCAATATATCCCGCTGAATCTGAGAAAAAACGATCGTCGAGTCGTAGTTCGCCAAAAATGGAGCGTACAGTTGATACATCAGGTGTTGGGTTCCCGATGTCAAATTCCGCAATTTGCGATCGAACGGCGGGTGAAAAGTCGCCACCAAAGGCAAATTCAATTCTTGACAAATTTCCGGCAGCAGAAAGTCTAAAGGCGAAAGCGTCAGGGAAGCGTGAACAACATCTGGTTTCAGCCGCCGCAGAGATTTCATCAGCACTGTGCGGGACTTGAGAGTGGGAATCGTATAAATTTGCGATTTGTAGTGACAGGGTAAAGAGACTTCGTTGCAACTGGCGGATGAGAGCGAAGTGGTATATGAGGTTTGAGTAATTCCCTTTCCCCATGAACCATTTGCCATACTCCACCCCGTATTGTTCCTGTCCAGTGAGTCCGCCTCTTGGGCAAAGTGCAGAAAACTAACCTGGTATCCCCGGTCTAATAGTGCGTTGGTGACTTCCCTGGAGTAAGTGACGTTACCGCAAAAAGGTGATTTTTTTCCTAGCCAAGCGATGTGCATTCCAGTAAATCAGAGTTTGTTATTTTTTAGATTCGATCGACTTTGCTATTACTGCTACGGAAAATATACCAGGTTAAGACACCCCCAGCCATCGCTAATCCTGCTAAAGCCAAAAATACTGTTGGCAAACCCAGAAATGTTTCTGCTACCCCGGCCAAAGCCAACGGTAAACTCAAAGCGATATTAGTGGCATTGTTTTGCAGCCCGAAGACTTTTCCCCGCATTTCTTCTGGGGTTTCTGCTTGAATTGTAGTCTGCATCGGCACTCCCACCAATGAGGCAAATAAACCCAACAGGGTAATGAACAGCACCGACAGCCACAAATGGTCTGTAAACGCAGAAAGGGCCATCAGAGCAAGTGCCATCCCAATCGAGCCGATTAAACTCAGTTGGGAGTGAGAAAATTTGTGGCCGAGATAGCCGACTGTCGTCGCCCCAGCAGCCATGCCGACGCCCACCGCCGCCAGCAAAAAGCCAAATTGTGATGCTTTCATACCGGGGAGGATTTCTGCCAGCCGAACTGCTAGAACTGCCAAGGCTGCAAAAATGGAAAATAGAATAATTAGTTGAATTAAAGCATTGCGGACTTTGGGTTGATCGTTGATGTAACGCAGGCCATCTCGCAAATCTGCTAAGGGGTGGGGCGGTTCGTGTTCGACTTCGTTTTTTTCGCCTGTTTGCATCGACAGCAAGAGCACTCCGGCGAAGGCGTAACTTCCGCCTACTACTAATTCTTTGCCGATGCCGAGTCCGCCGCCGAGGTTGGAAAATAGGGTGTCGGCTAAAGCTAGTAAGGGTTCTCCGACTGCGAAGCCAATAATCACCGAACCCATCATGGTTGTGGTGTAGAGGGAGTTGGCTGATAGCAGGTGGCGGCGTTCCACAATTAGGGGAATCACTGACTGTTCTGCTGGCGCGAAAAATTGAGTTAAAGTCGAGACTAGGAATGTCACTAACAGCAGCAAGCAGAATCCGAGCGGCAGTTGACCGAGTTCCCACCCGTCAGACAGCCACAGCAGCACGGGCAATGTTAAAACAAAGGCTCCCCGCAGCAGGTTTGTGGCGACTAGCACTGCTTTTTTCGACCACCTATCGACATACACGCCTGCGGCGGCCCCGAACAGCACTGCGGGTATGGTAAAGGCGATCATGATTGCTGATACCCACCTGCTGATGGTTTGATCTGGCGCTTGAAAGCGGCTGGCTACGAGGGCGATCGTCAGTACGAGATAAACTTTATCTGCTAGTTGGGAAAAAACTTGCCCACTCCACAATGCTAGAAAATTTGGGTTTTTGAGCACTGGCAGAAATCCCGTTTGTTTTTCGGGAATTTCGGCTACTGCTTCGGAGAGTTCTGCTGCTGACTCTGGTGTGGGAACCGGGGGGATTGCTTCGGGCTGTGGGCTATTGCCGTTGTTCCAGTCTGGTGCTGGAGTTGTGGGGTATTTATCCATTTCTGGGTCTGGGACGTTGCTCCATTGTCGATCGGCCAAGACCGGCTCGGAGCTAAAATCGGGAAAATTTTCTCGTTCTTCCATTTTGTGGTGGGTCACAGCTAACACAGATATTCTCAAATCAGAATCAGACAGTCGCATCATAGGATTTGGGGTGGATGGCCTGGGATGGTGGAGGTTGGAGGGATTGGAATTTGAAATTGAGGTGTTAACCCCTAAGTTTATTAATAATCTCGTAACTTTATCTATATCTATTATCTGATGTCGCAACAACCTTGAAAATTTACCTGAAATTGCCGGCAGGTTCGGGTATCCGGCAGGCTGGGGGTGCGATGTACGATCGCCCCTTCACCTATTTAAGTCAACACTCAAAATTTAAAACTCAAAACTCTCTAGGTAGGTGTCGATCGAGCTTCCCGATCGAATCGTGCAACCTAAATGATACTGGGCATATTGTCGCAAAATATTTTCGACAGATATCCAAGTTGTTCGATCGGCAATCCCCTCTCCTAGTTCTGGACTAGCCAACTGTTGCAGCGCTGCTAATTCCTTAGCATTAATCTCGAAATTTGTCAAGTGTTTGCTGTCATTCGTTTGCCGGGAACGGGAGGCGGATTTGTACAAGCTACCGGTTTCTGAAGAGAGTTCTGCCTCTAGGTTAGCTAGCTCGGACAGGCTGAAGGTTCCCCCAGAGGGTATACTAAACCCGGTTTGCCAGTTCGGATCGGTGAAATTTGGGATGAGCGGCCCTCTGGTGGCGCAGCAGACTTGGACTTGGGGGGCGAGGCCTGCTAAGGCTAGCAGGTGAAAAATGCCGTGGGTGAGGTGAGCAATCAGCACGGCGGCAGATTGGATTTCTGTGCGATCGGACAAACGCTCCAAACGGCTCAAATGTTCGCCCAGCAACCAAAACAGGTCTTCTTGGGGCTCATCGGAAAGGGCGCTGGCGATCGCCAATTCCGCCAGATATTGCGACGCTGCGAGTTTTCCGAGGTTGCGGCTCAAACCCGGATGGGATTCTACGGTGTTGGCTTGGGTAATTTTGTCGAGCGATCGGCCTTTGGCAATTAGCAATTCGTTGACGACAAATAATTCGCTTCGGCCGCCAATGGTCGATCGTTGTTTGCGAACACCGGGTGCTACGGCTCGAATTAAGCCGAATTCCCGCGTTAAAATTGTCAGCAGTCGATCGGATTCGCCGATGGGCGCACTCTTAAGATTGATTCCAGTTGCTTTGTAAGTTCGAGTCACTCGATTTTAGATTTTAGATTTTAGATTTTAGATTTACAAGGACAGTAGCAAAAACAGTCCGCGACGCAGAACTTTTATTAGATACTCGTTACCAGGCTCTGCCTGGTAACGCAGATCCGGAGGCTCTGCCTCCTAATCCCAGCCGAGGCAGAGCCTCTAAATATGGGTTCCCAGGCAGAGCCTTGGAACCAGTTAAAACTATATTTCTTTTGAGATTCTTTTTGCTAATTGATAAACTTGTAGCTGTGGGAAGTTCTCCCTATTAACTCCTTGAAACAATTGATGATAAACAATTGATTAATGACCCATGAATACACATCATATCATTTCCGGTTACACTCATACATGATGTTGACGGTTGACTGTTGACGGTTGACGCCGTGAACAGTGAATAGTGAACGCCGTGAACAGTGAACTGGAATTTACTATTGCGATGCTAACGGATTTGATATCAACAGCCAACTGTCAACTGTCAACTGTCAACTGTCAACTGTCAACTGTCAACTGTCAACTGTCAACTGTCAACTGTCAACTGTCAACTGTCAACGATTATCTAAATTATCGCGCTGGCGCATTAATTCCGGGCCGCGAGAAGTCCCCAAACGAGTTGCCCCAGCTATTACCAAATCTAAAGCTTGTTCGTGAGTACGAATTCCGCCGGCAGCTTTAATCCCAATCCGTCCCTTCGTAACTTCCTTCAGCAGTCGCACATCGTCAACTTTCGCCGGGCCAAAAAAGCCAGTGTTGGTTTTGATATAAGCCGCGCCCGCTTCCATGCAAATCTCAGCCGCTAATTGTTTTTCGGCATCGGAAAGGAGCGAACTTTCGATAATTGCTTTGATGGTGAGATTTGTTTCTTCGCAAATTTGGGCTAACTCCCGGTGGAATTCGTCGATTCTTCCCGCTTTCAACAATCCTAAGTTAACAGAGACATCTAACTCTACGGCTCCATTATCTGCTGCTTCTAGAGCTTCGTAAACTTTCACCGTTGAAGTCGAAGCACCGGTGGGAAAACCTATAACTGTACAGACTTTGGGACGTTTGCCGTGCAGCAGCTCAACTGCTTGTCTGACGTAGGCGGGATACACGCAAACTGTGACAAAGCCAAATCTCTCTGCTTGTTGGCAACAGTGTTCTACTTGCTCTGGCGTGGCGGTGGGGTCGATCAGGCCGTAGTCGATCAAGGGGGCAATATCGATGTCTGCCTGGTTTGCAGCCATTGCTGTTTTTTCTCCGAAGTAACTACTTTATTAAGTATGTATCGAATTTACCAATCTAAAATCTAAAATCTAAAATCTAAAATCGATCGACTTTACTTTGACCCCGATCGAGCATAAATACTCAATTTGCTGCTCGCAAAAACTCTTGTGGGAATTGGTTTGCCAATTTATGTCAAAAAATTATTTTGGTATCTGCCTTTAGATACATTTTTGATCTTTCTTTAGGTATACTTTGTTAAAAGGAGTTGCGGTAGAGCCTGCGTCAGCTACGCTAGGGCAGAGCCTGGTAGCGGCTACTGTTTTTACTCTGAGTAGTGCTTTAAAAACATAAAAGCCAGTGCCAAGCATGAATCATTTAGAACTCGAACAAGAAATTGGGAAGATGGCTAGAGCGATGATGACTCGCAATAGTTTAATTGGTAAGGATTTGATTGCGGATCTCAGAGGGCGGCTGTCTGTTGACAGTGTAGCTGCTTTGATGATTGTCAGTATTGAGCGTTTGATTTGGTATGACTGCGAGTCCGTAATCTGGAGTTTGAGTTATTTGATTCCTGCTGACGTGATGGAAGAAATTCGCCGGATTACTGCGCTGGTTGTTTGCCAGCGGTTGATGGGCAAGGGTTTTCTGCTGGGGAAAGATTTTAGTATTGATGCAACAGGCCAGTTGATGTTGAGTGAGAATGCTAAAACAGCGGTTGTGATTGCTTGAATTGGGCAACCAGAAGTAGAAGCTATTAGCACTAGGAGATTTGCAGTTAGACTTGGGGCGCCCTAGAACTTTTTGTGTAACTGCAAACCTAATTCGGGATGCGGTGGTAAGAGTTGCGCGATTCACCAAAAAATTGGGTCTGAAGCCCCGTCCTTTTAGGACGGCTTTCCCTTAACCTTGAGGCTCCTGATTAATTCTCTCTAAGTACATCAGTTTTAGTTCTAGCTACAGCTTTGCAATGTTCTTCAATAATTGCAAATTCAGATTCCTGAATCCGAAAAAATAAACGTTTATTCAGGAAATTTTTCGAGTTTTTGCTGTATGATTATATGACAACAAAGAGGATGACTCATGTTGGGCTGTCAACAAAATTTCATTCGAGTTGATTCAGATATTCAAGCTATTATTGAATACCTGTGTTCTGAATCTGCAAAACTTTCTAATTGTGGGACTTACTATTCCCGCCAGCTATACTTTAAAACTGGTAAAATCCCAAACCGTGCTCAGTTGCACAAAGTTTTGGGGACGGAAAACCGAAACCGACACTATCAAGCGTTCTACTCTGATACTGCTCAACAAATTCTGACGGGCGTAGCAGAGTCTTTTAAGTCATTTATGGGATTACTAAAGGCTTTTAAAAATGGCGTAATTACGGAACGTCCGAAGCTACCGAAATATCGTCAAGGCGGAATGGCACTTGTGACATTTACGGGTAGGTCGGTAAAACTCAACGACGGAATGTTGAGATTCCCTTTGGGTAGCAAGGTTAAAGCGTGGTTCGGTCTAGATGCGTTTTTCCTTCCGATGCCTTCTAATCTTGATTTCAAAGCGATTCGGGAATATCGCATACTTCCCCGGAACGGCTGTTTCTACCTAGAGTTTGTCTACACAACGACCAATGTCCAGGCAGATATAGACCCTGCTAAGTGCTTAATGATCGACCACGGCGTAGATAACTGGTTAACTTGCGTGAGCAATGTCGGTACAAGTTTTATCGTCGATGGCAAGCTTTTAAAGTCGCTTAACCAGGGATACAACAGACGAGTTGCATTTCTCATGAAGGGAAAAGTTAATGGCTATTGGTCTAAAAGGCTTGCCAGCTTGACCGAAAGACGGAATCGTCAGATGCGAGATGCCGTTAACAAGGCAGCAAGGAAGGTAATTAAGCACTGCTTAAAAAATCGGATAGGAACGGTTGTATTCGGTTGGAATAAGGGACAAAAAAATTCTGCCAACATGGGAAGCAAAACTAATCAAAAGTTTGTGCAAATCCCTACGGGAAGACTGAAAGATAGAATTGCTCAACTCTGTGAGCAGTATGGCTTGAGGTTCGTTGAAACGGAAGAATCTTATTCGTCAAAAGCTTCTTTTGTCGATCGTGATTTGCTACCTACTTTCGGCGAAAAACCCGAAGGGTGGCTTCCAATTGGCACGCGGATTAAACGTGGTTTGTACCGAACGGCGCAAGGCTGGCTAATTAATGCAGATTGCAATGCTTGTGGCAACATTGGTAGAAAAGTAGCGGTGATGCTTGGACTTGATCTAAGCGGAATCAGTAGAGGCGAGTTGTCAGCGCCTTTAAGACTTAAATTATGGTCTTAAGAATCCCCATGCCTTCAGGCTGGGGAGTGTCAAGCAGAGTTAAAATTCGCAGCAGCTCTAAAAAACGATGAGTGCGGTTAGCTAAAAGAGCTTTTTACGAGAGGAAAATAGTTAGTTTCGACCGCAAATTGTTGAGGTTGTTACGGGTACTGTGTACGGGCGATCGCCCTGTATCAAATTTTTCATATTTTTAGTGGAATTACAGTTTTATTCCAGGTATGGTTTCATGTAGAATCATCCCTAAGATAGATACAAAATATTATGAACTTAATTCAAAACTTGGAAGCGGCTTGGTATTACCATCTGGGATCGCGCCACCTCGAAGCTAAGGATGATCATGGTGCTCTGGCGAACTTTAACAGAGCTTTGAAGTTGCAATCAGATCATTATAAGGCTTGGTTCGGCCGAGGTATGGCTTTGGGGAATTTAGAACGGCACTTAGAGGCGCTGAAGAGTTTTGATGAGGCTTTGGCGGTGCAGCCGAATGCGAGCTTTGGCTGGCACAACCGGGCTATTGCTTTAGGAAAGTTGGGCGAGTGGTTGGAGGCTCTCAATAGTTTTGACCGGGCTCTGGAGTTCAGTCCGTGCGCGGCGAGTATTTGGCACAACCGAGGACTGACGCTGATCGAGATGGGGCTGTACGAGAAGGCGGTTCTGAGTTTCGATCGCTCTTTAAATTTGTATCCGGAGGCTGCTTGGGCATGGTACAACCGAGGTAATGCCCTGTTGGAACTCAAGCTTTACTATCAGGCGCTCAACAGTTTTGACCGGGCGATCGAGTTTAAGCCTGACGATGCGAAGGCTTGGTACAATCGCGGTATAGCTGCAAACTCTATGGGACTTTACAAACAAGCAGTAGCTAGTTTTAGCCGATCGATCGCTCTACAACCGGGCAGAGCCGAAGCTGTGGGCGAACGGAGAGTTGCTTTGGAGAAATTAGTAGGTTTAAATCAGAGAAATTCCAAGTTTACTCCCACATCTGAGCGTCCCTTGGAAGATTATTTAATTTGGTACAACCGGGGTGTGGAATTGGCGCGAAAAGGCTGCTACTCTGAGGCGATTGCTTGCTACGAAACAGTCTTAGAAATAACTCCTGATTTTGCTAATGCTTTTTACAATAAAGCTTGCTGTTATGCGCTACTGGGATTTGCTGATTTGGCCCTTGACAATTTGCAGCGGGCTGTTGAGTTTATCCCTAATTTGTACCGAGAGCTAGCTTTAGCTGACCCGGATTTAAGCTGCATTTGGAAACAAGAACGTTTTGAAGCGCTGATCCAAGGTTGATTTTACACAAAAAACAGCTCGCCCCATTGGCGAGCTGTTTTTTTGGGCGGCGCAAATTCGATCGCCCTCAAGAGTATTTGTGCAATCTTTGCTATTGCACAGAAACTCGGATTGAGGGCTTGACCGGCCTCTTGGCAACTACGATCACCCGGTAAGTGCCGGATTCCGGTAGTTGAGCAAAAGTTTGACCTTCGCCTTGATCCAAGAGTTGTCCCGACGGAGATTCGATCGCCAGATCGAGATTTTTGGTACTAGCTGTCACCCTAATTGTCTGTCCCTGTTTGCCTTGAACGGTGATAGGCTGGATTTGGTAGCCGGACATTTTGAGTTTGACTGTGGCTTGTGTTTCCTTGAATGCTATGGGAATTGCGCGATCGGGCCGATAAGTCCACTTGGCGCTAAAGTCGCGTCCGATTACGAAGCTGGTGGTTTCACCTTTCGGGGTAACTCGCACGCGATAGATGCCTGACTCTGGCAACTGGCCAATCCACTGATTATCTCCTTTTTCAATAACCCCCATATTTTCACCATTGGGACTGTACAGTTCGGCTGTTAGTTGTCCTGCCCACAGCGAGAGAGTGAGTTCTCGCCCTTTGATGCCTTCAAAAATATAGGTGGTGGGTTGGTTGATGGTTTCTCGGAGTTCCGAGGTTGACATTCGCTTGATCGGTTCGAGGTTTGAAACTGATTCAGAAGTAACGGGTTTGTTAAGGGTTTCTGTAATTTCCGAGGCAGCCATCAGCTCGCTCGGTGCAATTTTGGGGGCTACTGGGCTGGCAAATACTGATTTTGCCGTCATCATGAGTAGCATTCCAGTCAGTAAAATTATTTTTTTCATGTCGCACTTCCGAGGGGGGGGTAAGGAGTTGTATATGGTTACTTGTGTTTGCCTGTTTTCACCGGATTAAATCTGGCGATCGCACAGAGGCTACAGCAGCATATAGGATACAAGTAAATATCCCGTACTTGCACAAAACCTGCTGGTAGCAAATTGGCAGTGCGGGAGCTAAGTAGTAGCCTCAATTTGTCGAGACATTTCAATGATACTACCTACGCATAATATCATCAGAGAATATTACTAATTTAGTCGAGGAAAATTAAAGCTTTTTCCGAGGTTCTTGCTCAAGAAATGCCCACACCCAAAAAACGCCGTCTCTGGGATTCTGGCTCTGCCTTGCTACTGGAAAACGGCTAGCACCAGCAGGGGGTGACAACCCTAGTGTTACTTCATTGTTGACAATTCCCGCATCCAGGATACCCGCCACGTGATTCATCCGTCCAGAAATAAAAAACCTGTATCCGATGAAACTTGCCGAACGTATTTATCCGTGGTCAATGCTTCAATGCTTCAATTCTAAAATCTAAAATCTAAAATCTAAAATCTAAAATCTAAAATTGATTGACGATCGCTTAATTATCTAGGGCGCTGCGAACCCCACCTTAGCATATTTCTAGCGTATTAAACCATTTTTTGCGTAAATTTTGATACTGTATCTTGGTAGAGCGGATTGAGTTATTATTTCTGACAAAAACCAGTTAATCACTACCAAATCCGCCCTACCACACGAGGTTAAATTGTACTACGAACCTGCCAGGATTTGCAGATAAGCTTGTACTGTGTTGGACAACCCCATTTCTAGCGCTTCCGCAATTAAAGCATGACCAATTGATACTTCTAGTATATCAGGAATAGAGCAAAATTTAGCTAAGTTTTGCAAATTTAAATCATGTCCGGCATTCACCCCTAAACCGGCTGATTGAGCCGCTTTAGCTGCTAAGACATATTGTTGAAAAACAAAGTCTACTCTACCTTCGCGAAAAGCAGTTGCGTAGGGTTCCGTGTACAGTTCTACTCTGTCTGCTCCAACTTCTTTTGCTAGCGGCATGAGAGCAGCATCTGCGTCCATAAACAAGCTGACTCTGATGCCGTTGTCTTTTAATTTTTCAATGATTGGTAAGAGCCGATCGCGATTTTCGGGAATATTCCAACCGCTATCCGATGTTAGCACGTCTGGAGCGTCCGGCACCAAGGTACACTGAGCCGGTTTTACGTCGCAAACTATATCCATAAATGGCGGCTGAAACGGATTTCCTTCGATGTTGAACTCAACGGTTAGCATTTTAGCTAATTCGTAAACATCGGTGGCTTTGATATGCCTTTCGTCGGGGCGGGGATGGACTGTAACGCCATGAGCTCCGGCAGCAATTACTGTTTTTGCGGCTTCGGTAACGCTGGGGATACCGATGTTTCGAGAGTTTCTGAGGAGGGCGATTCTGTTGATGTTGACGCTGAGTTTTGTCATGGGATGTTAATCTTTAAAGTTGATCTCACATCTTGCATCTTTCTCAATAACGGGCTCTCCGGCCCGTTCCACAAAGAGTAGATTTTCCTGTGGAACAGGCCGAAAAGCCTGTTCAAAAAAGGAGTATTGACAATGGTGCAAGATATAAGTTGATAATACTATATTAATCGCTTTCGGTACTAAATTTTGAGCCTATTGCGGTAGTGTCAGGGCATTGTCAGAGGAAAAATTAGCTTGTGCAAGCGGTAAACTTTCTGCAAAAAAAGCCTCAGCTATTTGCTGTTTTACTGCCAAATCTTCAAGGTTGGCAATGCAGAAAAGCGGTGTGACGCGATCGACTATTGGGCGCGGAAAATCTCTGCTAAAATATTTTAGTTCAAAGTCGTATCTGTGGGGACGGTAAATCATGCCCAACAGTTCGACTAATGGTAGAAGCGTCCAGTTGTGATAGTTGCCGATCGCATCTACTAAATGTTCGCGATAAATCTCTTTTTTAACCAGAGGTTGCAGCAAATTAAAACGGATTTTAAGGTCGTTTAATCTCGACTGCATTGTAGATAAATGTTTGCTTTTATCGACAGGATGCGGTACAATTAGATTAGCTTTGTCAAAGGCGATCGGCACTTTCCCGTGTCTCTCTATTTCCAGGAAATCGTTGCGGCGGCTGCGCCGGAAAACGGCGAAATCAATTAGCAAAAACGGCGGGGTTTCTTTCAGCCGCCAGAAGCACTGCGACTGACCGTGCCAAGCGGGTTCGGGAACTCGATATTTGAGTTCGATTTCGGCAATTTCTGCGAGGGCTTTTTCAACAATCTCAAATGCTTCTTCCACGCAGTCATCTTCAACCACAACCGCAATATCGAGGTCTGACCACTCGTCGGTGTATCCGTGGGCTGCTGAACCTCCTTGCCACAAAGCGAGAACAAAATCTAAAGGTTGTAAGGTTGAAACAATCTTTTCGAGAATGATTTGTCTCATGGAATCAAGCTATACTGTTTGTTTTCCCTGGCTTGCACAAGTTTAACAAACGATCGCGTGTTGAGAGAGCTCCGCGACTGTTCTCCGAGGAGTTGCTAATGCTTCCGGTTGTGCACTCCTGCCAAAAATTACACGGGAAGCTGCAAGGGAGAGTGGCAATCTTTGAGAAAGTGCGATCGCCCTTGAAAGTGAAAATCAGCCTTATATTGTCAGAATCAGAAACTTGCCCGCTGTCCGGTAACATGAGAAAGGATTAATTTTTAACAGCGCGGCATGGCTACTATTTGGGAACTCGACTTTTACAGCCGTCCAATCATAGACGAGCGAGAGAAAAAAAAATGGGAAGTGTTGATCTGCGAAAGCCCGCTGAATGTAGGCGACAAGGCCGAATCTCTGTTTCGCTACTCGCAATTCTGCTCCAGTTCTACCGTAAATTCCCTGTGGCTGGCGGGTGCTATTAAAGATGCGATCGCCGCAGCACCGAAACGCCCCGAAAAAATCCGCTTTTTCCGCCGCCAAATGGCGAACATGATTACTAAAGCCTGCGATGACTTGGACATTCCCGCCGCCTGCAGCCGCCGCACCCTCGCCCTCAGCCTGTGGCTGGAAGAACGGATGCAAGACGTTTATCCCGCCGAACCGGGCTATCAACCGGTTGTGAACCCCAGCGTTCAATTTGTACCCGAAACGCCAGTTGCGCTGCCGGATGCTTTAATCGGCGAAAAATGGGCGTTTGTGAGTTTGCCGATCGCAGCTTTTGACGAAATGTCCGAGTGGGATATCGGATTTGGCGAAGCTTTCGGACTGCCGATGACACGCCTCGCCCCAGAAACGCAAATTCCGGGACTAATTATCTACTCGTCGAGAGCAACAGCCCTGGCAGGTTGGATGTCGGGCTTGGAGTTGGCTTTCCTGAAATTTGAGAGCGGCCCACCCGCTAGGCTGGTATTAGATACGGGAGCTAACGATCGCTGGATTTTAGCTAATCTCAGAGACGCAGCAACTGAGAGAGAAGCGAAAGGATTTGAAGCCGCGAAAAACCAAGCAAAAAAAGTACATTTCTTAGCAATTCAGTCGAATCCCGAATCGGAATCTTTTGCAGGATTTTGGCTGCTGCACGAACTAACTATTTAGTCATTAGTCATTAGTCATTAGTTATGAGTCATTAGTCATTAGTTATGAGTCAATATAGCTGTTAACTCTAGACTAATGACGGTAGATTATTAACTGATGACTAATGACCAATGACTGTAAAATCTGGTTATAGCCAATTACACCAGTTTTCCCAAAAGAATCTAAATGTAGACCCGTGCACCCAACCCATATCCAGTAAGTTATTGCCAATTCTTTAATCGAAAATCCAAAATCGAAAATCGAACCGCCCATTACCAACCACCGAGAACAATGACCAATCACCAATCAGCAGAACAACTGTTAGAACTAGCCACCAAAGCAGGTGCAGAAGCTGCTGAGGTATTGGAATCGCAATCGCTCTCGCGGCCGGTCTTTTTTGAAGCAAACCGCCTCAAACAGCTAGAAACCGCCCAAGCAGAAGGTATTGCCCTGCGGCTGTGGCGGGATGGGCGGCCGGGTTTGGCGGTGGCCTACGGGCCCGTGGAAGCGCAAATTTTGGTGGACAGGGCGATCGCGCTTTCGCAACTTAACGAACCGGAAACCATCGAACTCGGCACCGGTGAGAAAGTTGTTTATCCCGATCGCGGAGTGTCGGTGCCGGCCGAACAGCTAGTAAACTGGGGAAAAGAGGCGATCGCGATCGTCCGCGAAGCTTATCCAGAAAGCCTCTGCACCGCCGAACTCGACTGCGAAATCGAGAACACGCGCTTGGTGAACACCAAAGGCTTGGATTCCAGTCACACCGACACCACCCTCAGCGGTTACTTATCAGCAGAATTAGTGCGGGGAGAAGATTTCCTCAACATTTGGGAAGGCGAAACCGAACGCGGCACCCTCGACTTAAACACCAGCGCCAAGCGGGTTTTGCAGCGTTTGGAATGGGCGAAAGAAAATGTAGCCCCCCCCACGGGCAGGGTGCCGGTGCTGTTTACAGCCAAAGCCGCCGACTTGCTGTGGGGGACTGTCTGTGCGGCGTTGAACGGCAAACAGGTACTCGAAGGCGCTTCGCCTTGGAACGATCGATTAGGCCAACAAGTGACATCGCCCCTTGTCACCCTCTCGCAGCAGCCGGATATCGGGCCCTATAGCTGTCCTTTTGATGACGAAGGTACTCCCACTCGGGCGATCGTCTTTATCAACAGCGGAGTGTTGCAGCTATTTTATACCGATCGTACCACCGGTCGAGCCTTGGGCAGTGGCACCACCGGCAACGGATTTCGCCCAGGTTTGGGCAGCTATCCCACGCCGAGTTTATTCAATGTTTTGATTAAACCAGGTTCGCGATCGCTAATCGATTTAATCGCTAAATTAGACGACGGAATTGTAGTCGATCAAATGCTTGGCGGCAGTGCCGGAATTTCCGGCGATTTTTCAATTAACGTCGATCTCGGCTACCGAGTCAAAAAAGGTCAAATAGTCGGCAGAATCAAAGACACAATGGTAGCTGGCAATGTTTACAGCGTCCTCAAACAATTAGTAGAATTGGGAGGAGACTCCGAGTGGAACGGTTCTTGCCAAACACCGTCTCTAATTGTAGAAGGATTGTCCGTCATCGGCAAGAATTAAAGTCAGTTGTTAGTAGTCAGTTGGCAGTTGGCAGTTGGCAGTTTTTAGTAGCCAGTTGTCAGCAATCATCCGTTAACAGTCAACAGTCAACAGTCAACAATTCCCACACATAATATGCGTATTTGTTTTATCGGCGATTCTTTTGTAAACGGTACTTGCGATCCAAAATGTCTCGGTTGGACAGGACGGATTTGCGCGGCCGCTTGCGGACAAGGACACGATATTACCTACTACAATTTAGGAATAAGGGGAGAAACCAGTGCCAATATAGAAACTCGTTGGTTCAACGAAGTTTCTTGCCGCTTACCTCACTACGCTGACGGCAGAATAGTATTTTCCTTTGGCGTCAACGACACTTACCGAGAAAACGAAAAAAATCGCATAGAAGTTGAAAAATCAATTGAAAATGCTCGCTCTATTCTCACGTCAGCCAAAGAAATATTTCCAGTATTAATGGTAGGGCCACCGCCAGTTATTGATGCCGATCGCACAAGGCGGATTGCCAACTTATCCGAACAGTTTGCCCAAGTTTGCAACGAGTTAAATGTGCCTTATTTAGATGTTTGCACCCCGCTGCAAAACTCGGAAATTTGGCATAAAGAACTTACCGAAAATGACGTTTCCCATCCCCGCGCCGCCGGTTACGCTGAATTGGCTAAAATAGTTCACAATTGGGACGGTTGGAAAGCTTGGTTTAAAAATATCAATATATCAGATCAAGAGACAGTAACGCTGTTCCGAGCCGTCGGCAAAAAAGAAATGGAACTGATTAAAGAAAGCGATTTTCTGGCATTTCCGCCGCGACTGTCTTTTCAGCCTATTTTTTATCCCGTACTCCACAAAGCCTATGCCATACAAATCGCGAGAGATTGGAATACAAGAGATGCAGCATCGGGATATTTCGGCTATGTCACGCGCTTTCGGGTTGCGGCAGAATTCTTAAAAAAATATCCAGTTCAAAATGTGGGCAGTTCGATTCACCAAGAATATTGGATTCCGGCAGAAGAATTGGCTCAATTTAATCAAAACATTGTGGGAAAAATTGAAATTTTTGCGGAATATCAACCCTAAAATCGAAGCAAACTATGCTAGAAATTAATCAATTTGAAGTAGTGAGTTTTGACTGCTATGGCACTCTGATAGATTGGGCAAGGGGCAAGACGGTTCAGTTAATGTTTTTTTTGTCCTTGCGAGCTTTAGGCGAAGCATAAGCCCTTCGGGCAGGCTTCGCCAACGCAGTGTATGTTTTTCACATGGTTTGGTCTCCATGAGTGTCTTATATCAATTCGGGTTACACCGGAATGATTGTTGACTGTTGACTATTGAGTGTTGACTCTTGACTCGGTGTCGAAAAACTGAATATTTGAGTGTTAAGTGTTGACTAAATTTTATGATTCCGATGCAACCGGAAACGCTATTATCTGAACCGTATTGAGTTATATTTTGCTAAGTCGAAGGATTTTTTGCTAAAGTGCGATCGAGCAGACAATTCTCAGGTCATCTACGCTATTTATGCCGTACATAACTATCCCTAAACAATTTAGGGAACCTTCCAGGGTTATCAAATCTCAACTTTTTTTACGGCCGAAACGCCTAGCCATTTTTGAAGCTTGTCTGATCGGCTTAGTGGCGGGACTGGCTGGTGTTTTGCTAAAGTCGGGAGTCGGATGGCTCGGCAGTTGGCGAGTTGCTACCTCGACATTAATCCCAGCTTGGATATTACTGCCCAGTGTCGGTTTAGGCGGCGGGTTGCTGACTGGTTTATTGATTGAGCGTTTTGCTCCCGAAACTGCCGGCAGTGGCATTCCTCACGTCAAAGCTGCTCTTGGCGGAGTCAATCTTTCCTTAGATTTGCGAGTAGCTGTCGCCAAACTTCTGACGACTATTTTAGCAGTTGGTTCCGGTTTAACTTTAGGCAGGCAAGGCCCTACTGTGCAAATAGGAGCATCTTTGGCTGGCTGGATAGGTCACTTGATGCCGACTTCCCCAGACTACCGCCGACAATTGATTGCTTGCGGTGCTGCTGCCGGATTGGCTGCTGGTTTTAATGCTCCCATTGCAGGAGTTTTGTTTGTAGTTGAAGAACTGCTGCACGACGTTTCGGGATTGACTTTAGGGACTGCAATTATCGCTTCATTTATCGGTGCCGTTGTCTCGCAGCTTTTGGGCGGCGATAGTTTAAATTTGAACCTTCGCGCGTACCAAACCAGTTTTGATGCTCAGGAAATCCCGTTTTATATACTATTAGGAGTTTTAGCGGGATGGCTGGGAGCTTTGTTCACCAAAGGGATTATGGCTAGCTTGCAATTTAACAGGCGATCGCTCAAATTAGCTTTGCCCGTGCGAATGGCTCTAGCTGGCATAATCTGCGGTTCAGTAATAGCTTTTCTCCCAGCAACTTTCCGCGATAATACGGGTTTACGGGAGTTTATGCTGACAGGCGAAGCAAGCGGGATAACGAGTTTAATTGCTTTTATAGCTCACTTTTTTCTAACAATTATTTCCTCGGCTTCTGGAGCTCCGGGAGGATTGTTTTCCCCTGCCCTAGTTATGGGTTCTGCACTCGGTCACATGGTGGGAATTGTGCAGGCAGATTCCCTGGGTGTCGGTTTGCCGGTAACTTACGCTTTGGCGGGAATGGGAGCGTTTTTTTGTGCGGTTTCTAGGGCGCCGATTACTGCGGTAGTGATTGTGTTTGAAATTACGGCGGATTTCAAATTAGTGCTGCCTTTGATGATCTGTTCTGTAGTTGCTTATTTGGTGGCGGAAAAGGTGGACAGTGGCTCTTTTTACGATCGCCTTTTGGAGTTTAACGGCATTCAACTGACAAAGGCAAAAGCTGCCAGCAATACTTTGAGCGACTTGCACGCAGATGACGTGATGCAGCGCCGAGTTGAAACTCTTTCGAGTCTGCTGACTTTCGATGAAGTGATGCAGGCTTTTTCGCGATCGCACCACCGAGGATTTCCAGTAGTTGAAGATGGCAAATTAGTCGGAATTGTCAGTCAAACCGATTTGGCAAATGCCAGCGATCGCAATTTGTCCGGCAACTCGCTGCTTAAAGAATTTATGACTGTAGGGCCGATCGCAGTCAAAGCAAGGGATACTTTAAGCGAGGTATTGTACAGGCTCAACAACTACAATATCAGCCGTTTGCCAGTCGTAGAAGGCCGGCGTTTGGTGGGAATTATTACCCGCAGCGACATTATCCGAGTTGAATCCGATCGCCTCACCGGAGAAACAACCCAGGGCCCGCATCCAGAACCTTCCTATGTTGTCTATCAAACCAGGGCTCCGCAAGTCGGAAACGGCCGCTTATTAGTGCCGCTTTCCAACCCCCAAACAGCACCCGCTTTGCTGCGGCTGGCGGCGGCGATTGCGCGCGATCGTAATTACGAATTAGAATGCCTGCAAATCATCATAGTACCGCGCAACAGTTCCCCCTCCGAAAGCGCAGTGCGGACAACCAAAAGCCGCCGCCTGCTACAACAAGCCGAGCGAATTGTTCGCAATTTGAACTTGCCAGTACACACCCAAATACGGGTAGCTCACGACGTGCCTAACGCGATTTTGGAGACAATTAAGGAGCGACATATCGATTTGATTTTGATGGGCTGGCAAGGCGAATTATCCACAAAAGAACGCATTTTTGGCGATGTGGTCGATACCGTAATTCGGCAAGCAGGCTGCGAGGTAATTTTGGTTAAATGGAGCGAAAAACTATTAGCAACACGTCAGAAAAATGAGTTTTCCGGCGCTTTTAGCGGCCGGAAATATACCTCTATCGAATGGGAGTTAAATCCCGAAAAAGTTGAGGGCGCAGATAATCCCCCATTGGCGAGATCCTCAGATTCATCAGCAACTCCTGACACTGAACTTTCCCTGCCGAATTCAGACATTCCAGCCCCAGAATTGGGGCTGCATACGCTGATGGGTTTGCACCGCTGGTTGGTGCCTATTCGCGGCAGTTACAAGCAAGCTGCGGCTTTGCGGTTGCTACCTGCTTTGGTGGCTGCGAGTGCTGTACCGGAGATTAAATTGTGTCAGGTTCATCAGCCTTCTGTTGCAGAACCCGATCGCGGAGAATTAAAGCAAGCAGCGGAGTTTATCAAGCGCCGGGTTAGCTGTTCGATAATAGCGACTTCGGTTTGCGCTAAATCGGTTTCTGATGCTTTAATTGATTTGGCTCAGAACGATCAGTGCGATGCGATCGTCCTGGGAGCGAGCCGGGAAGGGCTGCTGAAGCAGGTGATTCACGGGAATATCCCGGAAGCTGTGGCGCGCGGGTGCGACTGTACAGTCATTTTAGTGCGATCGGCCTCTTAGGAATGATAATTAAATAACTTCCACTCTTGAAAGTGGGATGGGCCTAAGAGCCCGTCCACTCATGACGGGCTCTTAGGCCCATCCCACAATAACAATTAAAATTGTAAGTTATTTAATTCGCGATCCTTAGCTAACCAGACGGGAATCCCCATTCTTCCTAACATCTCAGTTAAATCTGACATCTTGCAGCAATATCAATAAGAGGATTTTTCGTGGGGTCGGGCGGGTTTATAGAACCTATTTGCAAGCTTTAAGGCTGTTGGCGAACCCGCCCCTACGGCTAATTGAAAATGGTGCAAGATATCTGTTAAATGCGTTGCAGAATTTCCTTCTTCTTATGGCAGCCAAAAATCGGGAATGAAAGTTTTAGTCATACTGCGAGTAAACTGATTAATCTTTCTCCCGATTTGAATGTGCGGTTCGTCAGCTTCCACGGGAATAATTGCCGCTTTGTTTCCGATTCCGAAACGCGAAATCACCAAATTAGCCGCTTCCAAACCAGTAACATAAGCTTTTTCCTGCGACCAAGAACCGTGGCGGGTCACAACCCAATCGCCGCTCATCAATACATTATCATAACTTGTTACTGCCGGCAACAAATATTGATAGCTGCCAGGGGCAAAATGCGTCACCGCCCGCGACAGCCGAATCGCGCTGCTGTCAATTACTTTTGCCTCCCGAAAAGCCGGAATGCAAGTCGCTAAATCCCGCTGAACTAAGGAAACTATTTCCTCATCTTTTAGGGGAATTAATTGGTTTGCGTGATAAAAGTCAGCTTCGACAACTGTTCCCGGTTCGTCTCGAAATTCGTCGTGTAAAGCATTCAAATCAAAAAACGTCCAACCTGTAGTTGAACTAAATCCAAAACAGGCATTAGAAGGCAGGGGAATGTCAATTTTCCTGTCAAACCACAGGCGAACAGCTAACACGTCAACTGCACCCAGATTCATCGCGTCCCGAAACTCTTGGCGACTTTGCAAAGCTGGGCTGGTGCTGATAATTTTTTGCATTCCGGTGACGCCAACTGCAAAAATAACTGCATCTGCATCGAAGGTTTCTTCGCCGCAAACAACGCCTGTGGCTCGGTTGTTGCTGTCAACTCTTAAATCAGTAACTCGCTGCTTTGTCAATACTTTTGCACCGAGTTTTTCCAGGCGATCGACCCAGGGACGAAAGATTTTTTCTCCGACAGTTCCGCGACACCAAACTACATCAAAATCCGGTTGGTGTGCTAATATGAAATAATAAAGCATTCCTAAAGCGGCGGCGGCCGAACATTGTTCTCCGGGTGCAAATAAACCTACTAATAACATAGGCTCAAAAGCATCGCGGTAGAGTCTTGCAGAAACGCCAAACTGTTTGAAGAGTTCGCGGGCTGTGACGCGATCGTACCGGCGCCAAGCTTCGTCGGAATTGTCGAAATCTAGGACGGCGTAGAGTAAGGGTAAGGCTGAAAGCCGATCGACTAATGGCAGCCTTTTAAATCTGGTGTAAAGAAAGGTTCCTAACGGTGTGGGAAGGCGCGGTTCGTCCTGAAAAATTGGCGATTCTACTTCCAATCCCGCAGGTGAATACTGACAAGAACGAGTCCAAGGTGTGAAGGGATCGAGTCCTAATTCTTTGACTAGGGAAAAAATATTTTTGTAGGGATACCAGAAGCCATGAATCCCAGCTTCTACGGAACGCCCGCCGGCGGTTTTCCACCCTGCAACTAAGCCACCCGGATAAGGGCCTGCTTCTAGCAGGGTGACATCATAGCCTTGCTGGGCTAGGTGATAGGTAGCGCCTAAACCGGCCCATCCTGCACCGACGACGACTATTTTGGGGGTTGACGATTCTGCTGACATTGCGTACCTCTTGATAATTTATTAATGATGACATAATTCATAAAATGCGGATTTGATATAAAATGTGTTGCATTATGTGCTAAATTTCGCTTGAGTAAATAATGAGTGTCAAAAACCGCCAGCAAACTAACCTGTTGCTGCTCTTATTTCCCGCTACAGCCTGGCTGATGGTTTTCTTCATTTTGCCCGTGCTAATTGTACTGTTGTACAGTTTCTTAGAACGCGGTACTTACGGCGGCGTTACTTGGATATTTACTCTCAGCAACTACCAGCGTTTGTTCAGTGGACTTTTCTTAGGAGTAATTGGGCGATCGCTCTGGCTGGCTTTTCTAACAACAGCCACTTGCTTATTAGTTGGCTATCCCCTAGCATTCTTCATCGCCACCCGTTCTCCTCGCTGGCGAAATGCTTTGCTTTTGCTAGTAATTATTCCATTTTGGACTAATTTTTTAGTGAGAACCTACGCCTGGATTATACTGCTGCGTAGCGAAGGAGTAGTTAACACAGCCTTGCAAAGCCTGCAAATTATTAGCGAACCGTTAAATTTGCTTTTTACGCCTTTCGCTGTGGCGATCGGTCTTATTTACGGCTATTTACCTTTCATGGTTCTGCCTTTATATTCTAGCATAGAACGCTTCAATTTTTCATTGGTAGAAGCCGCTCACGATTTAGGGGCAAATGATATCCGCACTTTCTGGCGCGTATTTTTACCATTAACAACTCGCGGTATTGTGGCAGGCTCTATTTTAGTTTTTGTTCCCGCTGTCGGCGCTTTCATCACACCGGATATATTAGGTGGTTCTAAAACAGTTATGGTGGGAAATTTGATTCAGAATCAGTTTATGAGAGCCCGCGATTGGCCTTTTGGTTCGGCGCTTTCTATGCTGTTAACGGTAATCATATTGATTCCGGTGTTAATTTACTTCCGCGTGTCTGACGAAACTTAATAAGGTAAGGTAGGCCAGGAGTTTAGGTGGAAATTTACATCTTGCACCATTCTCAAGAACGGGCAAGATGCCCGTTCCACAAAGAGTAAATTTCTTGTGGGGTGGGCATCCTGCCCGCCCGTAAAAAGATTATTGAGAATAGTGCAATATCTCAGATAAAATAGACTCATGACTCATGACTAATGACTAAACTAGATTTACTCGTGCGGGCGATCGGCAAAAAGTGGCTTTGGGTACAAGCTGCACTAGCATTTGCCTTTCTTTACTTGCCAATTCTCATCTTAATTATTTACTCCTTTAACGCCTCCAGATTCAATGCCGTTTGGCGCGGTTTTACCCTCGATTGGTACCGCAGTTTGTTTAGCAATGCAGGCGCGACGATTGCTACGAGTAGCAGCGCCGGAATCTGGACAGCACTTAACAACAGCTTGCTAATTGCAGCTATTTCGACGGTGTTAGCGACAATTTTTGGTACAATGCTCGCCCTAGCACTCGAACGCTTTCATTTTCCGGGGCGCAAAGCTGTAGAAGCTTTACTGTTTTTGCCGATTATCATGCCCGAAATTACGATCGGCATTTCGCTGCTAGTTTTCTTTACCCTAGTATTTCGGATCGTAGAAAATCTCACGGGAATTCGCCTGAATCTCGGCTTACCTACCGTAATTATCGGTCATGTTGTCTTTAATATTTCCTTTGTGACTATTACTGTCAGGGCGCGTTTGGCGGAACTAGATCCTCAATTAGAACAAGCAGCTTTTGACTTAGGCGCTAACGAATGGCGGGCTTTTTGGCGCATCACTCTCCCTCTGATTTGGCCCGCTATTTTCAGCGCGGCACTGCTGGCTTTTACTCTGTCGCTAGACGATTTTGTCGTGACATTTTTTACCACCGGCGTCGGTTCCATGACGCTACCATTATTTGTTTATGGCATGATAAAATTCTCAGTGACGCCAGCGATTAATGCCATTTCAACTTTGATGTTGTTGGCTTCTTTGTTGCTCGTTGTATCATCGTTAAAAGTTCAGAAAACTTAAAAAAATTGCTTTCTGTGTCATAATTATTTTTGTCTGCAACTAACAAAACCTATGAAACGCCTGCTGACTTTCCTACTTTTGTTTGTGATGAGTGCAACGGTGGCTTTCGGCTGTAGCCCCACAGGTGGCAACCAACAGCAAGTGCTCAGCATTTACAATTATGCAAGTTATATCGCCCCAGAAGCGATCGCCCAATTCGAGAAAGAGAACAATGTTAAAATTCAATACGACACTTTCGAGAACAGCGACGCACTCTATGCCAAACTCAAACAGGGAAACCCCGGTTACGACTTAATATTTCCTGCCGATTACATGGTGAAAATCATGATCGCGGAAAATCTAATTGAGCCGCTGAATTTAAACAACATTCCCAACCAAAAGAACCTAGAACCTAAGTTTATCAATCAAGCTTTTGATCCAGGCAACAAATATTCGCTGCCCTACCAGTGGGGAACTATGGGAATTGGCTACAACGTGAAAACAGTCCAGGGAGAAATTAACAGTTGGGGGGTGATGTTCGACCCTAAATATACCGGAAAAGTAGCGTGGCAAGACGATGCTAGATACACATTAGCAGGAGTTTTAATGTATTTAGGGTTTGATCCAAATACAACCAATCCCGAAGAGATTAATAAAGCCCGCGATTTGCTGATTAAAAGTAACAATATCATTGCAGCTTTTGTCCCCGACACCGGGCAAAATCTGCTGGATCAAGGAGAAGTAAATTTGACAATGGAATGGAGCGGTGATATTTTCCAAGTGATGACAGAAAATCCTAATCTCCGTTACGCTATTCCCAAAGAAGGAACAATCATTTTTTCTGACAACATGGCTATTCCCAAAGGTGCGCCCCAGAAAGAGTTAGCGGAGAAATTTATTAACTTTGTTTTGCAGCCAGAAGTTGGCGCCCAAATTTCCAATTTTACCCACTTCGGATCGCCCAACAAAGCAGCAATTGATAAAGGTTTAATTGACCCGAACGATTTGAAAAATCCTCAAATTTACCCGCCGGCTGAGGTGTTTGGCAAAATGAAATTATTGGAGGATGTCGGGAAAGCAACTGCATTGTACGATCGAGCTTGGACGGAAGTTAAAGCAGGGGCCGGAAAGTAGATATAAAATAGGTTTCTGCCGGGGCTGGTTTACTTAATTTTTTAGCTTGTTTTGGAGTTGCACCATTCTCAAGAACAGGCAAGATGCCTGTTCCACAAAGAATAAATTTATTTCTTGTGGAACGGGCAAGATGCCCGTTCCTAAACCAGTAATTGAGAATAGTGCAAGATATCAGTTTAACCGGACTAGAACTCAGCTTTTTATACTCACACATACTAACACAATGCACTCTGTCGAAGTTTTAGAAGTTTCCAAAATATTTAAAAGTGCCCGCAGTAAAGATTTCTTAGCTGTAGATAACATCAACCTGCAAATTTACGATCGAGAATTCTTTTCTTTACTCGGCCCTTCCGGCTGCGGCAAAACTACAACTTTGCGAATGATCGCTGGTTTTGAAATTCCCACCGCCGGCGAAATTTACATTCACGGCCAAGCGATGCAAAATCGCCCGCCATTTCACCGCCCAGTAAATACGGTATTTCAAAACTATGCTTTATTTCCGCACATGACAGTAGCACAAAATGTCGCTTTTGGGTTGGAAATGGAGAATTTGCCTCAGAAAACAATTCGCGATCGCGTTGCTGAAGCCTTAGCATTAGTACAGTTAACCGAGGTAGGAAAACGCTATCCCCGCCAACTGTCAGGGGGACAGCAGCAGCGAGTAGCACTAGCAAGAGCATTAGTCAAACAGCCGTCTGTTTTGCTGTTGGATGAACCCCTAGGAGCGCTGGATTTAAAATTGCGTAAAGAGATGCAATTAGAATTAAAAAAAATGCAGCGAAAATTGGGAATTACGTTTATTTATGTAACTCACGATCAGGAAGAAGCACTAACAATGTCGGACAGAATTGCAGTGATGGATGGAGGAAAACTGCAACAAGTCGGGACGCCGGTTGATATTTATGAATATCCTAAAACGCGGTTTGTTGCTGATTTTATTGGCGACAGTAATTTTTTAAGTGGTCGAGTAGTAGAAAAGCAAAACGGTCAAATAATCGTGTTAATTGACCAGCAGTTGCCCGTGTTAGTTGCGACAGCAGAAGATATGCCCGCTGGGAAAGTTGTCACCCTGGTGTTGCGGCCAGAAAAAGCTGCTATTTATCCGGCTAATTATGACGATGAAAATAGCTGGCCGGGAATAGTAGAAGAGGCTATTTATATTGGCACTGATACGCGCTATACGGTGCGGTTGACTGCTAAAAGTTCGATCGCCCTTCGCCGACAAAACTTGCACAGAGATGACTTGCAGCGACACCAAGTCGGCGACAGCGTTCGAGTTGCCGTGCCGCCGGAAAGTATCTGCATTTGTTGACACTCAAGCGGGCTGAAGCCACTGAGATTCTTTGGAAGATTGAGGAGCAGACTGAAGATGCGATTCCTTCCCCGTAGAAGATAATCTACTTCTTCCTTCTGCTTCCTCCTTCTTCCTTCGCGTTTTTCGCGTCTTCGCGGTTCAATAATATAGACAGTATTGGTGCTAAACTCGCGTTTGACTTTGCAAAATTTCCTCCAACAGCCGCTCTTGACTTTTCGCCGGTTCCTTGCAAGTCAAACACTCGCAAACTAACCCGATAACCCCTTCAGGCAAATCAGCCTCAATCTGACAGACAGCAGTAGGATAATACTGAGAAATCAACCCAGCAATTCGATCGGGAGTCGTGCGAATCAGGGTAGAATGCTGATACCAGTCGATCGCCGAAAGTAGACTCGGACAAGCTTGCGGAGCATCTTGCACAATACTGCTGAAAGCTTGCAAGCCTTGCTGCGCGCGATCGAGATATTCCAAATTCGGGCCCAACAGCGCGAGGCGAACCAAAGATGCGATCGCAATTCCATTCGCCGCCGGAGTTGCATTGTCTATATAGCTGCGTTCCCGCACCAACAAATCTCCGCTAGCATCCTTAGCAGTATTGTAATATCCTCCCAATTCCACGCTCCACAAAAACTCATCAAATTCTTCTTGCACCTGCACAGCTTTCTCCAACCAAAACTGAGAATTCGGCAACTGTTTTGCCTCTTCCCCGTTGCCTAAAGTCAAACTCGCTTGATGCAAATCCAACAAAGCTTTCACAAACAAAGCATAATCTTCCGACTGCGCGGTAACAGCAGATTGTCCGTCATAATTCAACCGCTGAAACCGCCCATCCGTCCACTGATTGTCTAAAATAAAATTAGCCGCTTTCACAGCTAATTCTAGATATTCCCAATTTCCAAAAACAGCCGCCGCGCGGGCCAAGCCCGAAATCATTAAGCTATTCCAAGCAGCAATCATTTTCGTGTCAGTAACGGCGGGAATTCTACCCGGCCAACTGTCGTTTTTAGCTTCTTGATTGTTGCGGGCTGGCGGAAAGGTTTTTACACTATCGGGATTGCCACCGTAACGCACAGCAAAGAGTTTAGCCAAAGCCTTTTCTACCCTGTCGCTTAGTTTGCCCGGATGGCGGCGCTGCAAGACATTCTTGCCTTCAAAATTGCCGCTGCGACTAACAGTAAACTGTGCTTTAATTTCTGCCAATTCCTCAGCAGTTAATAGTTGTTCCAGTTCGGCATAAGTCCAGACATAAAATGCTCCTTCTTCCGGTTCTGACCCCCCCGTTGCCCCCCCTTGGTAAGGGGGGGTTGAATTTTCTGTTTCCCCTTGATAAGGGGGGGTTGAATTTTCTGCCCCCCCTTGGTAAGGGGGGGTTGGGGGGGTAAAGCTGTCCGCATCCTGTGCAGCATAAAAATAGCCTGTTGGCGCAATCATTTCTCGCTTTAACCATTCTACTGTCCCCGCGATCGCACTTTCAAAAGCGGGTTCTTGTATTCCCGCGCTCCACAAATTTGCTAAATACTCAACAATTTGACCGTTGTCGTAGAGCATTTTTTCAAAGTGTGGCACAGTCCAAGTCGCATCAACCGTATAGCGGTGAAATCCGCCTCCTACGTGGTCGTAAATGCCGCCCAATGCTAAGTCTAATCCGCGCTGAGTGCAGACTTGTTTGCTGTCGTATTTTGATTCAAAATTAAATCGCGTTCCCCGCAGTGCTAGCTCAGCATAAGGTATCATCGGAAAACTGGGGCCGGGGTTGCTGCCCGCAACAATTCCCGTGTTGAGTTCTAAGCCTTTTTGGAAGAGTTCGCGATTTAATTCTGCGGTTACTCCTGACAGCGCTGCCGTCTGTTGGAGGTTGCCTAAAATCTCTGCTTTGAAGGCTTCTACTTTGCCTTTTTCTGTGTCGTAAAAGCGGCGAATTGCTTGCAAAACTTCTAAAAATCCCGGCCGTCCGTAGCGCGGTTCTACGGGGAAATAAGTGCCTCCGTAGAAGGGAACTCGCTCGTCTGGAGTGAGAAAAACGTTGAGCGGCCAACCGCCTTGACCGGTCATCATTTGCAAGGTTTGCATATAAATGCTGTCGATATCCGGGCGTTCTTCGCGATCGACTTTTATCGGTATAAAATGCTCATTCATGTATTGGGCGATCGCGCGATCGGAAAATGCTTCCCCTTCCATCACCGTGCACCAGTGGCAGCTAGAGTAGCCAATTGACAGGAAAATCGGTTTATTTTCGCTTCGGGCCGCTTCTAGGGCTTCGTCGCACCAGGGCCACCAGTCGATCGGATTTTCGGCGTGTTTCCGCAGGTAAAGGCTTTGGGATTGAGCAAGACGGTTCACCATAATCAAATATACTTTTACTCGTGCTGGGTAAGCTTGTCATACCAATTTTTTATGAGGCCCCGTAGAATCAGATCCCCCCTAGCCCCCCTTAATAAGGGGGGGACAAGATTCCGCTCAAAGTCAACCCCTACTCCCCTTCTTAAGGGGGATTTAGGGGGATCGAGATATGTGCAACTTCACATTAAATTGGTATCAGTCCTCTAGCAGTTTAGCGCGAGATGTTTTAGTTGAGTTGTTGCTGATCATTATGTTTTAATATTAAGGCTGATGTGCGATTCGTTTAACCTAAATGGGTAGGTTCTCCTATCCAGGGACGGTTAGCCTAACTCCTAGAAGTTAGTGATA
>NZ_JAUBOR010000012.1:115233-160805 GCF_036700305.1 Microcoleus sp. Z1_A1 | reverse complement strand
TTATGGTCTACGTTGTAATTTGTTGTCAGCAATTTACAATCATGAGTTAGCTCTAGCCGATTAAAATTAAAACTTCTGATTATAACATATATCTTTTTTGCAAGAGGTCTATTAGAGAACCTTTAACAGAAATGGAATCCTTAATTCCCGGACTTGCCCCAACTTTCGCCCCACAACGGCCGGGAATTCAGACTAACAAAACCTTATTAGATCAAACTCCGGGCTCTTCTCAAAACCCCGAACAACTTAACTTAATAGAACCCGCAAGCGGGCCCGCATCCGAATTCAGTCGAACAGAAGCTGATGCTTTTATTATTAATAAAGCCTCCAATATTAACAGCATACCGGAGGCTAACACCAGCCCTCTGATAACTAACAGCACTCTCAGGGATACAACAAATTCTGAAGTTGACCCCCTAATTGGTAAACTCGACTCGGACTTAGGAGACCCCCTAACCAACCCAAATCGAATTGCCTCAAATAACGTTTCTTCTGATTCTAATAAATCTGCGACTGACATACCTCCAGTCAACTCGTCAATCAGCAGCTCAGAACTAAATAAAACCACAGCAGCTACAACCGCTGTTCCCGATCAATTGCTGGAAAATAAAACACAATTATCGCCAACCGCCTCCACAAAATCAGAACAAGATTCGGACAAAACATTACCAGTTGTAACTGCATCTACCACGAGCGAAAAAGCTTCCGACAAAACGCCATTACCCGCTACCGCTGAAACGACTTCAAAACCCGAAGAACACCAAACGCCTTTATCATCAGAGACTACACTCTTCTTCGAGTCATCACCAAACAAAATATCATCGGCAACTGCATCAACGTCTGACAATTCAGGAGAAAATACAACATCACCCGCAACTGCCTCAGCCACTGAAAACCCTGAACTAGATCGAACATTACCTGCAACTACATCAACGACTGATAAATCAGAACCAGATCGAACATCACCTGCAACTGTATCAACGACTGACAAATCAGAACCAGATCGAACATCACCTGCAACTGCGTCAGCTTCTGATAAATCAGAATCCAACAAAACCTCAGTTGCGACTACATCAACCACTGACAAATCCGAACCCAACAAAACTTCACCTACCGAAATCTCCACCACCAAAAACTTAGATACAGCCACTAATCTAGAACCCAATAAAACCTCAACCCCAGAACCAGATCAAACCTCAACTCCCCCAACCAACATCAACTTTGACTCAAACGCATTCAGTGTCGATGAAAAAGGAATAATCGGCATACAATTCACATCCGACGGCGGCTGGTATAGCGGACAACTAGCCATCGTCAGCCTACTCGGAATGGAAAAATTCGTTCCCGGTTCCGAGGCGTTCATCAAAGAAGCAGCAAGTCGAGCTTTAAGCAACTCGACAAAGGGCTACATCGCAATGGATGACGATTTAGAAGGAGCATATTACACCGATCCTAACAGCTCAGAAAACCTCAATTCCGGGCAATACCTCGGCACAAAAACATTTGCCATGACGCCTGGGGACAAATTCTTCTTCATGCTAGTACCCAACGGCACCGTACAGCAAGTATACGACAACCCCGCAATCGGCGGCGACAAAAAACCCCTATTTTCAATAGCTACAGACAATCCCAGCGACGGCTTCAGTATCGGTCAAATTGCCGATATTACAGGCGAAGGTCAACTCTTCGTCATGGAAGACATGGGGCTGATTCAAGGGAGCGATCGGGATTACGATGATATCACATTCCGAGTCACGGGCGCTATATCTAAAATCATTCCCCTCAGCCAATTAGTTGACCCCTTCTCCGCATCAATTCACTCCCAGTTAATTCAAAAACTGAAGGGTGAATCGGATAAATCCGATCCGAAATTTACCCGAGAATCAACTGTTACCAATTCCGGTGATAAATCCCAGGGAGAAACACCATCGATAACTGCTGATAACGACCAACAAAAACCTCAGCAAACAGAAACATCAACAGTTGGTAAATCCGACAGCCAAGAATCGCCAGCCACAGAAACATCAACAGTTGCTAACTCAGACAGCCAAGAATCGCCAGCCACAGAAACATCAACAGTTGGCAAATCTGATACTCAAGAATCGCAACAAATAGAACAAACAGCCTCTCCCCCAGAGACACCCAGTGTTAGCCCTAATGAATTAAATTCGGAAATAGAACGGCCAGTATCAGCAGAATCAATTGTCAGCGAGTCAGCAGATGCTGAATTAATTAAAACCGACACAACTGCAACTAATCGCATTCCTAAATTGCCGGCTTCAGCCGACTATGCTGTAAATAATGCTGCTTCCCCACCAACCGCTGAAACTCTGCTAATTCCCACTCCCATCGCGTCACAGCCTCCTGCAAAAACATCTGAGATTGCCGATAATTGGGGCGAAGAATTGCCAAGAGAAACCAATGACAATCTTCCTAATACTGCGTCACAATTGCCGACCCAAATTTCTGAGGTTATTCCCGCAGAAAAGGCTGCTGGTACTCAGGAAAATGACCGGGCTGTTACCGAAAACGCAGCCGAATTTGAAACTGAACAATTTTCCACAACAACCGCTGAGATTATTGCTACAGAAAAGGCTGTCGATTTAATTGAACATGATACCGCTTTCCCTGAAATAGCAGCCGAATTAGAAACAGAAAAATTGGCAACAAAAACTGAGTCAATTGTTGCCGCACCCGAAGCGGATGATACGGTTGAACGCGATATCCCTGTTGCTGAAATAACAGCAGAATTTGAAAGCAAACAATTGCCACCAAAAACAGACGACTTCGCTCTTGCAGAATTTACTGCGGATACAATTGATACGGACATGGCTGTCACCTTCACAGCAGCAGAATTAGAGACTGAAAACCCCCCGGGAATTGTCGTTAATTCTCTCGATACCAACCCGCTAATTTCTCACTCAAACTCTAGCGTACAAACCGATTCTCTAATATCGGCACTTTTCTCAACTCCATCAGAAACAGCAGCAGGTACGGCACAGATAGCCTCAGTCGAAACCAGCGTTTCACCCTCAACTCTTAAATCCCCACCCGAACCAAATTCAAACACTTATAATAGCAATTCAACTCCCACAGAAACTACCGTCGTCCAGCCCACGTATTCTGATACCGAAATTGCGCCAAAACCCGCAGATGTATCGAGCGGTTTGCTGCCGTTAGAGGCAGAAGAATCGGCTCAATTTTCGGACGGTATTGCAGACAGTCAATCTTATTCCACACAGAGTACAGGCAACTTCCAAAGCAATATCAATCCCCCAACAAATTTATCAATAACAACAACAGCCAATTTACCAATCCCCGGTACTTTCCTTGTAGATAACCAAGGAAAAGTCAAATTTGACTATGTATTTGATGGCGGCTCCTTTGAAGGCGAACTCGGAATTTTCAGCCTGGCCGGAATGTCCGCATTCACACCCGGTACTCCAGAATTTATCGCCGAAGCATCCCGTAGAGTTTTAAGCAATTCCACCGACGGACACATTGTAATTAGCGACTCTACAGAATCCGCAAAATTTACTGGTGCGATGCCATTCGACGGGGATTGGGGCAGCGGCGAATATCAGGGTATCAAAACTTTCTCCATGCTACCAGGCGACACCTTTGCCGTCATGTTAGTCCCCAATGGTACAGTACAGTCATCGCTTCAATCCTCGTATTCGGGAAATTTGTTCCCCGAAAACCGTCCCTTATTTAGTATCGCCACAGCCAATCCCAACGATACCGCTCATCTGCTACAAATAGCCGACATTACCGGCAGCGGCAACACCTTTGCCCTCGAAGATATGTCGCCTCCTAACTCGGACAGAGATTACAATGACCTAATCTTTAAAATTAGCGGCGCGACCGGAAACGCACCGCTGCTGGATACAGTCATCAACCCTGACAAAGAGTGGCGCAATACTCCGCTAGGACAACAATTACTCGCCGAAGCCAATCCCCCGAATTCTGACAACAATCCGCCCGTTGTTTCGCCGACAAGCGCTCGAACTTACACAGAATTAGAGACAACTATTTCATTAGACAATCTAGCCACAGATGCAGAGGGCGACCCTCTGACAATTAGCGTCCTCAATCCAGTAAACGGTACTGTAATTTTCAATCCCTTAACTAACAAAGTATCGTTTAAACCGGCACCCGGTTTCTCTGGAATTGCCAGCTTTGATTTCCTTGCCAGCGACGCTTTTGGGAGTTCAACTCCCGCGCGGGTAACAGTCAATGTCAGCGATGTTCCGCTGCTGAATCTAGATTTTGTGAAGCGAAATCCCCGACTGGATGCGGGAGAAAGTACGGAATTGATTGTGCTGGGAGATTTTGCCGACCAACAGAATGTCGTGCTGCCGGATTCTTATTTAACTTACACTTCATTCAATCCAGAAATAGCGCCAATAGATGCTGCTGGAAATGTAACGGGTTTGATCAACGGTACTTCAATTTTGAGCGCGAGTCGAAATAACTTGCAAGCAGTAACAGCAGTGCGAGTAGGAGAATTGCCAGCCCCAACCAACGATGCAGAATTCAATCAAGCATTAGCAGAGATTTATGGTTTGAATGTCTATCCCAAGGCAGTCACGATGACAGCCGGAATGGGGCGAGCGCTTTTAGTAGGAATTGACAAGATCATCCAATCCCCCGATTTGAAATTCGGTTCCACAGGAACTCGCTATTTCCCCGGAAACTCCAACTTATTGCAAGTGAATTCAGACGGCATTATTACTGCAATAGAAGAAGGAGTTACTAACGTTACCGTCATTCACGGAGCAGCCGAACAAGTCGTGCCAGTACGAGTCTCCCTGCCTGCCGCCGCCGGAACAATTTTAGGAGTAAATGGCGGTGCAGTTACTGGCAGTGACGGTTCAATTGTGATGGTGCCGCCCGGTGCTCTTGCCGAAAATACAGCTATTAGCTTGACATCTCTAAGCAGCAATGCTCTATCCCTACAACTTCCCGACGGTTTGCAGTTTGCCGGAGGCTTCAATTTAGACTTGGGTGATGAATCTCTGAAATTGCCCGCTCAATTAGCAATTCCAGCCCCCGCCGGCTTATCTCCCGGTACCGAAGTTTTATTCATGCGAAAAGGTTCGCTGCCGGATGCTAACAATATTCAAAACCCAACTTGGCTGATTCAAGAATCCGGCTACGTCGATGCCAACGGCACCATCCGAACCAATTCCCCACCCTTTCCTGGTGTTTTGGAAAGCGGCCAATATGCGATGTTTGCATTGCCCCTGGGGTTAGTAGGCGCTCCGACAGTTCAACAGTTGGTCAATCTCGGCATTTCGCAAGCCGCCACCGGTTCGCTGGCTGCTAGTGGCGGTACAGCAGCAATTAATCTTTCAACTAATTTCGGTCTCCAGAACACATTTTTAGCAGCAAATGCAGGTTTAATCGGTATCGCCGCCGCCACCGGAGCTCAATTCGCCGCGACAATCTTACTCCTTGCTTACTTAGCTAAATACCTGCAATCTGGATTGAAAGTCATCGCCATTCCACAAGTCGGTTTACCTGTAGTCACTCCTGCGGGTGTCGAACTCGATCCTGAAGGGATTCCCAGCGTCACAGCGACTTTAAATGTACCGACATTATTCCCAGCAGACCCCTTCGCACCTCCAGTGCTTCAAGGAGCTGAATTTAAGTTGGAAAATGGCTCCCCAGCAGTCGTCCTGACAGGCAGCAATTTCCTAAATAACTCCAATGATTTGGGCGGTAAATTTGAAGATTTAACAGTCAGTTTCCGCGTCGGTGACAAAACTTATCCCGGCATTTTGATACCGGATAAAAACACCGATTTAGGAGAAAATCTCTACAGAATTGCTGTCAAAATTCCGATTACCGTACCTGTCGGCGAATCCACTATTGTAGTGTCGAGAAAGCAGAAAAAACGCTTCGGAGTGGGTGCGGGAGATTACTCCATTGTGGAACTAGAAAGTGAAGAAAATATCCGCCTCGCCCCTACCTGCGTTGAATTGGCGCTGGTAACAGAACGTACGGGCGACAAAATCAACGTTATTAACCTCAAAGAGCCTTTATCAACTGTTGAAACCCAGACCAGCGATAAATTGGCGGTTGCTATTGACATTCCTGTAGGTAATCCCAATACATCAGACCGACCTGAGTCGATCGCGCCTACCAACAATGCTACCCGCGGCTACGTGACTCTGCGCGACACCGGCCGCGTGTCTGTGGTGGATTTGATAGCGCTGCGGGAGATAGACACTACTCCTGAAACGGAGACTGTAGATGCGATTAGCTTGCCCTCTGGAGCCAGACCGCAAGCTATTGTTATTGACCCCAAAGACAATTACGCTTACATTGCCGACCAGAATCGCCCCAACATCTACGTTCTCGACATCAATCCGAATTCGGCAACTTATCACACCGTTGTCCAAACAATTAACGTCACATCGCCGCTGGGACTGAGCCAGTTAGCTATCAGCAGCGACGGGCGGCGGCTGTTCGCCACAGGTTCCGACAATAACGAACAAACACCTAACCGCCGCATTTACGCTGTCAACATTGACCCCGCCGACAAACCAAGCGCTGAGGGTGCTAACGAGCGTCTGTGGCACCAGCAGATTGGAGTAATTCCCACCGCATCGGAGACAGAGGGCATAGCTGCTACTTCCGACCCGAGGAAAATGGTGTTTACCAACGGATTTGCTAGTGTCCTTGCCATAAGTAATGGGGAACAGATAAAGCTTCAGGATGACGGCAAGGGCTTCGGAGTGCTCGAAATTGAGTCTGATGACCCCCTCAACTTTAGTGCTGAAGTTCGCTACGCTCCTTTGTCGCTGGGCGCGGCTAATGACTACTTCGATGTCAACGAGGCAGTGGCTGTAACAGTAACGCAAGACGGGAAATATGCGTTTGTTGCCGGCCGCAACTCTAGGGCAAATGTAAATACGCGCGAGGGTGGAAATATAGGCATTATCGCAAACCCGCTGGGGCCCAATCCTCAATTGGTGGCTGCAACTCGACCGATTCCTGGCAGCTCAACTAACAACGTAGCGCTTTCGAGCGACGGCAAATATTTGATTGCTTCCTATCCCACCTTCGGTTTGGGAGGAAGTTCCTACGTTTTCGATGTTGAGGAAATGATTAAGGCTATAGAGAATCCGGGTAATTACAAGCTTGACGCCCGCGACAGGGGTGTGGGTAGCGTTGGTTTCGTGACTAACACTGAGCGAAATGCGACTGTTGCTGACCTCGCCCGCGTGCCGATCGATGATATCAACCCTCTTGTCAGTATTGCGGCTGATTACGAAATTACTGGGGGAAATTGGATTAATAACTTTGACTTTAGCGTCCCGGATGGCACGAAACGCGCTCCCATTGGTATCGGTGGAAATCCTAAAGGTTTGGCAATAGCGAATGCTAAAAACTGGTTGGAATTAAAAGGACCGATCGGGGATAGCAAGAATGATAGCAATCCTTTAACTCCTACTTTTAAGTGGGATTTGAAGGGTGAGAATGAACCCTGCGGTCTTCCTGGTTTTAAGCCCGATACTGATGTCGAGAAGGTCAATCTTTATGTAAGCGTTTTTCCGCAAGGGAAGGGCTTGTTGCCGGGCGATCGGTGGGATGGGTTAAATTCGGCTGGCGACAAAGATTACAATCCGAATCGGGTTCTGACTGCTCAATGGAAAAACGGTACGTGGACTTGGGATGGCGGGACTAAGACTGGTTCTTCAGAGGAGTTTACTCTTTCTAGCGATCGAATGTTGACAGCGGGTCAGCAATATCATTGGGCTGTGGAAGCTGTGACGAAGAAAGGGGAAAGAAAAGTCATCACCGACAAGTTTAAAACTTTACTGCCGACTCCCATTTCTGGTAGCAATACTTTCAGCAGCGTTACGGTGTTAACGCGAGGCTTAGAACCTCAACCTAATTTGATAGACCGCCAATTCGAGCAGATGGCTTCTCACCTGACTAAAGAAAATGGTTTGGTCATGCGTTACGATCGGGCTACTAACAAATGGGGGTGGCTGAATTTTGATGGCTCCACAACCTTCTCCCCTCCAACTCATAAATTTGGCGCACCACTGACACTAATCCCTGGATGGGAACAGCCACCAGAAGCAACCGCATTTAACTCTGGCTTTACTGAGGCAGCCGCAGATGCCTTTTTTGCTTCACTGGTAGCTTTAAATCAAGGTTTGGAAAACACCCTTTTCAATTCACCTATGCACTTTATTGGGTTTGGTCAGGGTGCAGCGATCAACAATGAAATTGTCCAGCGTTTGGGAAGTTATTTTCCCCTCGCTGGTGGTATTAGCCTTGTAAACCGCGACCTTCAGATGACAACGATCGATCCTCATGCTTTCGACCCAAATGAGTCGGTAACCTCCTTAAACAGCTTCCGCGATCCAGAAGTGCGAATCTGGGAAAATGTTACCTATGCCGATAACTATTATCAAGACGTTCCCGCTGTAGATACACAGGCAATTAATACCCCTGCTGGTCGGCGAATTGCGGAGGCGGATTGGAACGTACACCTTGGTGGTTCTGATGGCTTGAGCCGGATTGGATTTACTGAAAATAGCACGGATGGAAGGCCTCACCAAGCTCTAACTTGGTATGCAGGAACAGCTAACCTTAGCGGAAGTCAACTTCCCTCAAGGAATGGAGAGAGGATTTACCGTCGGCTTGGAGATCTGGAACTAGATAGTTCAGGCAATCCAACTACACCTACGTGGTACACACCCGACCATACTGATGCTAATTTTACTCACGGCGAACAGCAAGCTCCTTGGGAAGGTATCGGTACTGGCTGGTTTTACTCGGTACTGGGTGGTGGCTCTCAATTACGCCCCTATGATGCTAACGTAAGTAACCGTGTCCCCGTAACTGAGGACAATACCTACACAGACGAAATTATAGGTAACAAGATGCGAGGTGACTATGCAGTTCCCACCCTTTTCAATGGTAATTTTGACGCCAGCAAACGTTTTACATATCAGAGTGTTCCAGGCTGGTCTTTTTACAACTCTTTAAGTGTATCCGACAATCCTAATGTGTCGCAAAGACATCTGCACGAACGGGATGAGATTGATACCTTCTTAACCGAAGAGCAAAGAATATTAAACTACGGTTTGGCTGGACAAAACTATACCTTGAAGATGGGAGGGAATGATGGAGTTAAAGAAATAATTCATAATCTCTTTCTTGTCCCCGATCAAAACAGCTTACACGATAGTTTGAAGTTCAACCTGCACGTACCTGAAGACCAACTCGCTGCGGGAAGAAACATTACGGTTTCTATGCGAGCAGACGTAGCTGGTTACGAACAGTTTAGTTCAATAGGAACTATCAATTTAGAGCGAGGATCTGGAATAAATAGCTCTCCTACAGAGCTCGACAGCAATATTCGCAAGATCGGTTATGGTACTGAAGGCTTGGAAACTTTCTACCTAAATCTCCCGGAAGAACTGCGCGGTAAGGCAGCTTTACTCAAGTTTGAAATCAATGACGGCACTGTTTACCTTGACGATATTTCTTTTGGCAAGAAGTGGGAACCTTCTATGACTCTGGCTGAGGCTGAAGAATATACAAAAAATAGCTACTACAGCGGACGCACGCTCTATCATGGAACTAGCCCAGCGGGTGCTAGTAGTATTACGAATATTGGTGTAAATCCTGGTAGGTTCACAAGAGGTTTCTTCGGAGAAGGTTTTTATTTGACAAATCTGGAGGAGAGGGCTAAGGATTTTAGCAGTGATGAGAATGGCAATCCAACGCAGGGTCCGATATTAAAGATTATGCTGAACGTAAAAAACCCCAAAGTTTATCAGGATTTAACTGAATTTGATGAGCGGGTAGCTAATTACGGTCAGGAAACTGGTCTACAAGAACCAGAGCGGACGGTTAGATATGTAGAGGATCTCAAATCTCAGGGGTATGATGCGATCGCGACTAGAAGCCCAGAAATGATGCAATATCATTTAGTTTTTGACCCCAAACAAGTTGTTGTTGTTGAGGATTAATCAAATGGCTGAATATGCAGGATGCCGTGGCTGCCGTCACTATCTTCGCGTGTATGTAAACGGTATTCCAACTTGTCGCGCCTTTCCTGAAGGAATTCCACCAATTATTATCGTCGGAAAAGAACATACAAAACCTTTACCCGATCAGGACAATACAATTGTTTATGAACCAGCCGAAAAACCTTTTTGGCTGACGGAGTAACAACAAGAGTCAAAAGCCCCACCAAATGATGCAACATCATTTAGTTTTCGACCCCAAACAAGTTGTTGTTGTTGAGGATTAATCAAATGGCTGAATATGGAGGATGCCTTGGCTGCCGTCACTATCTTTATCGCGTGTATGTAAACGAGATGCCAACTTGTCGCGCCTTTCCTGAAGGAATTCCACCAATTATTATCACCGGAACTATACAACATACAAAACCTTTACCCGATCAGGACAATACAATTGTTTATGAACCAGCCGAAAAACCTTTTTGGCTGACGGACTGACAACAAGAGTCAAAAGCCCCATCGGTGGCGGATTTTGACTCTTGTTATTGGCGAGGAAAATATAGAGGAAAACAGGAGGATGAAGGTTGGTATCTTTTGACCAGTGTCGGCACTTTAAGACAATCAATGTAAAACTTGAAACGATCGACGGTCAAAGTAAAGATGTAACCGTCAATCTTGCAGAAGATGCAAATTTTTTGATCGACGCAAGTAACTACAATCAAATTTAGAATATTAAGGATATCTACTCGGATATCGAAAACAAGATTGGGTTTGGCAGAAAAGGATTTGAAACCTTCCAACTTAAGTTAAACCTCACTGATTCAGAAATCGCAGAGTTTCGAGGTAAGCCAGCGAAAATAACTTTTTCTTTAGACGGTGGCGATTCCGTTTACATAGATAATGTTTTCTTCAAGAGCGACCATCTCAAATTTGGCAATCCCACTGAAGCTAGATGGAATCCTAGCAACAGTACATATCAAAACAACTTGCTGCTTGAAAAACCCCAGTACGCAGTGTCTTACAATGCTGACACCAAAATTGCCAACTGGGTTGGTTGGAAAGTAGACAAAACATGGGTTACAAGACCAGAAACACAACCAGGAGAGTTACTAAAAGGATTAAGAGAAAGACCGGAATTTATAACTGACCCCGATCTATTAGCTAGTGGCTTGTCTACCTATGATGGAAATATCTTTACGGGGTTAGGAATGAATCGAGGTCATTTGTCTCCTGACAGAGATAGATTGAGACATCCTAAAGACCAGTTAGCAACTTACCTCACAACTAATTTGATTGCCAGTCAATGGATAATAATCGATTTTTTGTTCAAGGAAGCAACAATGCAGCAGATGCTTCAGCTTGGTTCAATATAGAAAATAAAGTGGTAGCTCCCAGGGTTACTCAGGGGCAAGAGCTTTACATTTTCGCTGGAGCTATTGGTAACGATCCAAATCCTCAAAAGAAAACGAATGTTCCTGAATTGCTTGATGACATTCTAAATGGAGAGTATATCAATCAGGGAAATACAAGCCCTAGCAATTTGTCAAACCGACAAATTCACATCCCTAGATGGACGTGGAAAACAATCATGGCTGTGGAACAACCAGGAGCCGAAGTTACTTCGTCGAACATAGAAGCTTTCGCATATATGACGCCTAACGTAGCCGAACCAGATTGGAATAATGTATCCTCAGATGGGGTTCCAAATCCGCTTAACAATAATGTGTTTTCTCCCTTTTTGGACAGCGCTCGCAGTAACATAACTAATGCAGCGACTTGGAGGAACCCAGATACTTGGCGAGTTACTCTTCCAGAACTCACAAAGATTCTTAACGAACGTAACAAAGTTCGCAACTATGCGTTTGATTTTGATTTGTTTTCAAATCTGCCATAAAATGTTCAAAATGCCTTGAAGGAGCGAGGTAGATAATCTCCTCCTTCTTGACATTTTGCTTCTTTTAGTGGCAGAAAATCATCCTCTAACAACTTTTGATAACCTTGTTATAATTTCATACTTCTCTGTTAGTGTTGTGAGAATAGAGATAGGGATTGAAGGTAAAACCCGGTATGAAAACTCCGTCTTGCCGAATAATGTCCCGAAACTCGCAAGGATCTTCTCCAAAGCCATAGAGCTTAGCACCTTGAAGATTAACTCGGGTGAAATGAACACAAGTTAGATTGCAGCCACTGGTGTTAATTCCACTGAAATCGCAATCAAAAAACCTAGCATATTCCAAATGACTTGAGGTAATTTTAGCTTCCCGGAAGTTACAGTACCAAAATTGAGCCGATCCCAACTCGCACCTATGCAAATTGAGTCGGCTCAAATTAACGTAGTTAAATTGAGCACCACTCAAGTCGCTCTTTTCCAGTTCAACTCCGCTCAAGTCAGCATACTCCAAAATGATGTTTCTAAAATCTCGATCGCCAGCAGCATAGCGCCTGAGCAATTCTTCTACAGTTATTCTTTCTTTTTCCATAACTCGACTCCTGCATCTATTCGCATTTTCAATAATAGCAAACTCATCCCCAAATACCACACAACTCTAGCTTGGCGCTCGGCAGCCGCAGATAGTTTATTTGTCTCAATAGTACAACTCGATTGTTACTTCGTCAAACATAGAAGCTTTCGCATATATGACGCCCAACATAGCAGAACCAGATTGGAATAATGTATCCTCAGATGGGGTTCCAAATCCGCTTAATAATGATGTGTTTTCTCCCTTTTTGGACAGCGCTCGCAGTAACATAACTAATGCAGCGACTTGGAGGAACCCAGATACTTGGCGACTTACTCTTCCACAACTCACAAATATTCTTAACGAACGTAACAAAGTTCGCAACTATGACTTTAAGTTTGATTTCCTGTCAAATCTGCCAGAAGATATTCAGTAAGCTCTGAAGAATCAAGGGAGATATTCTCCTCCTTCTTGATATTTTACTTCTGGGCTAAACGGAACTTAGCCTTACAGGAAGAAGTTCCGTTTAGCCCAGAAGTAATCATACTCTCATAACTTTTTAGGATATTATTATAATCTCATACTTCCCTGTTAGTATTGCTGCAGGAAGAGCGATACAGATTGGAAGTGAAACCAGAAATAAAAACTCCGTCATGGCGAATAACGTCCCAGTAGTTACAAGGGTCTTCGCCAAAGCCCCCAAGCTTCGCACCTTGTAAATTGACTCTAGTAAAATTAACCGAGCTTATGTCGCATCTACTGCTGTTAAATCCTCTCAAGTCACAGTCAAAAAACCTACTGTATTCCAAATGACTTGAGGTGATTTTAGCTTCCCTGAAGTTACAGTACCAAAATTGAGCCGACCCTAACTCGCACCTATGCAAATTGAGTCGGCTCAAATTAACGTAGTTAAATTGAGCACCAGTCAGGTCAATATTTTGCAGTTCAACCCCGCTCAAGTCTGCATACTCCAAAATGATGTTTCTAAAATCTCGATCGCCAGTAGCATAGCGTCTGAGTAATTCTTCTACAGTTATTCTTTCTTTTTCCATAACTCAACTCCTGTATCTATTTACACAATCAACAATAGCACTTTTTTTAATGCTCTATATCCCGACCGCATAACTCATGCAACGGCTTGGAGAAATCCTGATACTTAGAGAGTTACTCTCCTAGAACTCACAGGTATTCTTAACAAACGCAACCGAGAGCGCGATTATAATTTTAATTTTGACTTTCTGTCAAATCTGCCATAAAATATTTCAGATTCTCAACAACCGCCGACTACACAGCCCCCAACAGCCCCATTAATTCCAGCCACATCTAACCCAGTTTCACCTGACACTAATATCAGCGCAGAAGTCTAATCAACCGATTTACAAAACCCAGTACAAACCGCGACTCAATCTTTAACAGACAAACAGAATGATTCAGGAAAAGTTGACCCCCTAGCATTTTTTGGCATCATTGACCCCCAGGGAAACATCGGTCAGTTAATCGACCCGGACAAATTCGTTACCACCCCAGCCTTTACCGTAACTCGCGACATATCTTCAGTACAGGTAGTAGCAATTCCCAAGGTGGGACTTCCCGTCATAACAGAGGTAGGCGTGCAGCGAAACGACGACGGCACTGCAACATTTAAGGCAGCTTTGAATATGCCAGCCCCAACCACCTCTGACCCCACAGCCCCTCCTGTCCTCCAAAAGGCTGAGCTGAAATTCAAGGATGATTCCGGTCAAGCATTTGAGAACAATGAGCCCCTCTTATTTCTGACCGGGGGCAACATTCTGGTCAACAACGCCAGCGACTCCAAAGGCAGTAACTTTGAAGATTTGACAGTTAAATTCTATGCAGGCAACTCTATGTATGAGGGCACTGTAGTACCGACACGCAGCCGCTCTCTTGGGGGCAATCAGTATGAAGTAGCAGTTAAAGTGCCTGATACAGTAGTGCTGGGCGCTTCAGGCGTCGTGCTCGAGAGGAAGCAGAACCAGATCGTCGAGCAAAAAGGCGTTACACCAGTATACAAAGAAATCCAGTACAACAGCAATCCAATTCGGCTGCCACAGGGGGCAGAGTACGTCTTTGCAGCCTTGGGCGGTTCTGACCGAGTAGCGGTTCTCAACGGTAAAAACCCCGAATCAGTGGTTGATACTACAAACAGCAAGGACTTGCTGTTGGCTCAAATTCCTGTGGGGACTAGCAGTGTCACAGATTGGGCAGAATCAACAGCCGTGACTAGCGACGGAAATCGCGTTTACGCAACCTTGAGGAATTCAGGTCAAGTGGCATTGGTCGATCCAATGGTACTGCGACAGGTAGATACTCAGCCAAATACTTCAGGCGTCAATCCCATTGTCCTGCCGGCGGGCGCTAGACCCAAGTCAATAGTCATCAGTCCTAGAGACGATTATGCTTACATTGGCGACTTGAATCAAGCGAAAATTTACGTCCTTGACATCAACCCTAACTCGGCAACTTATCACAAAGTAGTTGAGACTATTAACGTCACTTCACCATTAGGGTTGAGTCAGTTGGCAATTAGTAGTGACGGGCGGCGGCTGTTCGGCACGGGTTCTGATAATAATGAGCAAGTGCCTAATCGTCGGATTTATGCAATCAATATTGACTCTAAGGACCGACCGAAGGATGAAGATTCTAATCCTCGTAAGTGGCATCAACAAATTGGAGTTATTCCTACTATTTCGGAGACCGAGGGAATAGCAGCTACGAATGAGCCGACGAAAATGGTGTTCACGAACGGATTGAATCTGATTAATACTGACCAGAATGACGGGCCTGGTTTTGGGGTGTTGGAAATTACTTCGGACGACCCTCTTAACTTTACTGCTTCTGTGAGTTATGCCCCTTTAAGTTTGGGTTTTCCTACTGATTATTTTGATGTGAATGAGGGGGTATCTGTCACTGTAACGCGGGATGGGCGGTATGGGTTTGTGGCTGGTCGCAATTCTGGAAGTCTTGGCCCTAATGCAGATGTGCGTTCTGGGGGAAATATTGGGATTATTAAAGACCCCTTGGGCCCGAATCCTCAATTAATCGGTGCTACCAGACCGATTCCAGAGGCTCTTACTAACGATTTAGTGCTTTCTAATGACAACAAATACCTTTATGGCTCTTATCCTTCTCTGACTGGTAGCGGGAGCGTTTATGCTTTCGATGTTGAGGAAATGATTAAAACTCTGGACAATCCCGGTCAATTCAAAATTGATAGTCTTGACAGGGGTGTTAAGTCTCCTTTCTTCAATGCTACTACGGCGAGGTCTGTGACTGCGGTTGATTTCACAAGGGTTCCTATTGATGATATAAATCCGGCTATTAGTATTGCTGCTGACTATGGGATTCTTCAGGAGAATCGACCTGCTAATCAGTTTACTTATGGGGTGCCGTTGGGTACAACACGCGCACCAGTCGGTACTGGAGGCAATTTACGGGATTTGAGTTCTGCACCGACTGACTGGCTGGATTTGAAGGGGCCTGGTGCAACGACAAGTGACCTGACTCCGACTTTTCAATGGCAGTTTGCTCCGGGTTGGGAGGATGTAAAAGAGGTCAATCTTTTTGTCAGTACGTTCGAGCAAGGGAAGGGTTTATTGCCCTGGGATAAGGTTGTCGATTTATCAGATTCGGCACTCCTTCCCGGATTCTCGGAAACACAAAAGCGTCAACTTCTTTCTAAGCCTTGGAACGGTTATGACGATTTCAATCCAAACCGGATTCTGACTGCGACTTGGAAGAAAGATACTGGCAAGTGGTACGGCCATGACGGGATTACGCCTCTTGACCAACCTTTAAATGACCCCGCAAATACTAGCACTAACTTCACGCTACCGAGGAGTCTTACTGCGGGGCAGAACTACAATTTTGCTGTTGAAGCTGTGAGTAATAGCGGCGCTGTGACCAAAGATTTGGGGCAGTTTCAAACCATACCTCCTGTTAGCAACAGTCCTTTCAGCAGCGTGAGTGTGTTGACTCATGGTTTTACACTTTTGCCTAACCAGTCTGGGATTCCTGATTCCTTTTTCCAAATGGCCAACAAAATTGCCACTGTTAGCGGCAATACACCGGAAAACAGCGGGTTAATTATGCGCTACGACAAGCCTACAGGCAACTGGATTCCTATAGATTTACAGGGACGGGTGATAACTGATTTGACCGAGGGGCTTAAGACCAGCGAAACAGCTTATTTATCAACTTTGGCAAATAACTTAAAAGCCGGGGTAGTTATAGATGGAAAGGAGATTAAATACCTCAACCAGAACAAACCGTTAGTGTTGCTAACAGAATGGTCGTTGGACAGAGAATCAGTCATTCCTGACGTTGGCTTTTCTGAGGGTGCGGCTGATGCTTTATTTGCTTCTCTGGTGCAGTTGGATCTGGCATTAGGGGGTAAGGTTGGAGAGTATCAAGGCAATCAATTAAACCGGTTGTACAACAGCGAAGGGAAGCTGATTCGCCAGCAGGGGGATTTGTTCAATTCGCCACTACATTTCATGGGCTTCAGTCGAGGGACGGTTGTCAATAGCGAAATTGTACAGCGTTTAGGGACTTTCTTCCCCCAAGCGGGCGGCAAATCTATGGCTGACCGAGACCTCCAAATGACAACAATTGACCCGCACGATTTCTACCAACCTAGTTTGAATTTACAATTACCTGGCTTTATCAGCACAAATTTCAGCGATTTCTACGAACCCAAAATTCAGGTTTGGAATAATGTTACGTTTGCTGATAACTATTATCAGACTGTGGCTGACCCGAATGGTGGTACTGCTACTCCTAACGGTCGTTCTTTGAGTCAACTTCCACAAGAGGAGTTGGATAAGAATCCCAAACCTGCTGGACTGAATTTTCCTAAAGCGTCGGGCGATACTTTAGGGAAGGCAGACCGAGAGATTTTACTCGGTACTCGTAATGGGGAACCAGATCGGATAAATAGTCGGATTGGGTTTACTAAGGATGATAGTATTGGAGGGACGCACAAGCGAGCATTTGGATGGTATGCTGGGACGGTTGATTTAGACCTGGAGGAAGTTTTACTTCAGTATCCTCATGTGGAGGCCTCTGAGAATCCTCAAGCAGTTAACGATATGTTGGGTAAAATGGGTTTACCCGAAATGTTCGATCCGAATTTCCCGGCAGCTAAACCTTGGTATGATAATGGCAATGGTGAAGGGGTTGGTGAGGGTTGGTTTTATTCTGTTTTGGGTGGAGGTAAAGAGCAGCGTCAGTATAGCCCTACTGGGCGCGTTCCGGTGAGTTTTGATAATACTCTTTCTGCTGGTATGCGGGGGGATTATGCGGTTCCTACTCTGTTTAATGGGAATTTTGACCAGTTTATTCCTAATAAGAGTGGGGCTGAAGAATTTGGTCGGAATACTATCTCTAAGGAAATTCCTGGGTGGTCTTTTCATAATAGTGCCACATCAACTTTGGTGTCACCTATCAACAACCTTGTAGAGTGGAATGAGATAGCTCAACAATCTCCCAATTTTTCCAATTACTTGAGCTTATTAGGTATTAACTCTCAAGCTCAAGATTATCAACCCAATTATGCTCTGAAGTTAAAAGGTGGTGAAAGCATCTCCCATAATCGCTTTATGCTAAATGATTGGGGAAATTTGCGGTTTGATATTCACGCTCCCAGCAGAAGTGGAATACTCAATGTAAAACTTGAAGTAGAAGGAGTAAACATACCAATAAAGAGAATAAATCTAGCTCAGGATTCCGTTACTGTAGCTGAGGCCAACAAAGAAGATGTCGATGAAATCAGAAAAATATATAGCCAGAATATCAATAGTATTGGATTTGGAAGAACAGGATTTGAAACTTTTCAGTTACCCTTGCAATTACTGGCTTACGAAGATTTCGCAAAATCTGTAGGAAAACCAGCTAAGCTGACGTTTAGCCTAGAAGGTGATGACAATGCAAATGTTATCATAGATAATGTATTTTTCAAGAGTCCACACCTCAAGCTTGGCAACCCTACTAACGCTAGATGGGATTTAACTCAAGAACAACCAACAAATTTACTGATTGAAAAACCAGGATATGTAGTATCCTACAATACTCAAACAAAACTTTCTAACTGGGTGAGTTGGCAAGTTAATAAATCGTGGACTGTACCATCTAGTACAAGAACAGACATCCAGTTCATAGCAGATCCTTTTTTGTCGCCCACTTCAGCAAATTCTAACCTGCCTCAAATTGATGGTACTATATTTCGGCAGCCTTGGGTAGGAATGGATAAAGGTCATTTAATTCCTGATCGAGACAGAAACAGAAACTCTAAAGATGCCATAGAAACCTATATGGGGACTAATTTAATTGCACAATCTATGGACAATAATAGATTGTTTTCTACAAATCCATTGACTGCCTCTGCTTGGTTTAATATTGAACAAAAAGTACAGGATCGTGTTCAGCAAGGGCAAGAACTTTATATTATTGCCGGTGCTTTAGGAAATAATTGGACTACTCAGAAAAAAACTAATGTTCCAGCACTCTTAAATCAACTAACAAACAATGGTATTTTTATTAACAGAGGGAATACAAACCCCCAAAACTTTGAGAACAATATTCAGATTCCTGAATGGACCTGGAAAACAATTATGGCTTTGCCTAAACCAAATGGTGAAATTACCTCTGAAACACTTATGTTTACATTTATAACTCCTAACCGCTCAGAACCAGAATCTTGGCCTCAAGAACATCCTCTAAATCAACTCTTAGGGGGAAATCGTCAACCCATCGAAAGCCCTGAACAATGGAGAAACGTGGCAACTTGGCGAATTACCTTGCTACAACTTCAAACTCTTCTTAACAACAGGCCTATTCCCGGCTCGAATACACCTTTTGATTTTAGTTTTCTCTCAAATGTTACTGACAAAAGTGTACAAAAAAATCTTTTAGAAAAAGTCTAGATTTTCTGTTTTAGTTTTTGATTGAAGCAGTTTTACTGAGTTGGCTTTGGGTAAAAATAATGAGGATAAAATTTACGCAATTTATAACATTTTAAGATGTGGTAAGGGCGACAGGTCTTCACCCTTACTATATTTAGCGACCTTGCTTAAATCCCATCCTCATAACATTAAAACTCGCCATCTTTTTTGATATGAGTAGTTTTTTGATAGCAATCGCTACATCCAGCCATATATTCCCCATCTGGTAAAGTAACGTTATAGCAGAAAGGAGGTGACTGTCCATGATATAGGAATACACCGCCTTGGAAGCTAACTTCTATAAAACTGGTACAGGTTGCCTCGCCGAAAAGTTGCGCCTCTCTTAAATCAGAGTGAATAAACCTGGTATTAGTAAAATTGCCACCCTTTAAATTAGAACCTCTAAGGTCGCAATAAATAATTCGTGCCGAGTCCCAACTAAAAGGTTCCAGAATAGCATTACGCAAGTTAACTTGACTGAAATGAGCATAGGACAGATCCAGATTAGGTAGGTTAGCACCTTCTAAGTTAACTCGATGTAAGACTATTCCGGTAAATTCTCTCTGTCCATCTGCATAGCGTCTTTTGAATTCTTCACCACTTAAGCCTCGCTCCGAATCCATTTTTCGATTTCCAGAAGGCATAATAGTATGATGAAAAATTGTCGATTTATTAGTTTGAATATTATTTAACTTAGCATCAATTAAGTTAGCACCAATCAATTGAGCTGTGGTTAAATCAGCGCCTGTTAAATCAGCGCCTGTTAAATCAGCACCTGTTAGATCAGCTTGATGGAGATTAGCATCACTGAGATTGGCATTAATTAAGTTAGCATTCATTAAATATGAATCTGAAAGATTAACTTTTTTCAGGTTAGCACCAGTTAAGTTGGCATTAATCAGAAAATTTCTCATTAATAAAGAATCTTCTAAATTGGCACTACGTAAGTTGATGTCCGTTAGAAAAGTATCCATCAGACAGATGTTCCTTAAGTCAGCGCCAATAAAGTCTCTCTCACCAGCAGCATATCGTCCGATTAATTCTTCCGCATTCATAACTTTTACCCTTAATTTGTAATCGTTTTATAGTAATGTTTTCCATTCATCGATCCGTACAATTATCATTTCGGATCGTTCCATCTGGCATTATAGTATTGCACAAAGTAGCGTCTTCCCATTTTCCGCACAGATTGATTGTATTTGAGTCGTCATATTCAGGATCGGGTCTAGCTCCCATCAGATTAGCATTGCACAGATTTGAACCATCAAATGATGTTTCATCCATAATTGCACCACTAAAGTTAGCTCCAGTAAGATCGGAATTCCAAAACCCAGTTTGATGTAGTTTGGTATTACTTAGATTCGCGCCAATTAGAGTTGCTTTATGAAAACCAGCTTCACCGAGGTCTACATCGCTGAGGTCGGCTCCAGTGAGGTTAGTATTTTGGCAGTTGAGCCTAGATAAAAAACCATTTTTCAAATTAGCTCCACGCTCGGTTGGCATCAGTCACGTCAGCATAGTGCAAAGTTGCGTTTTCTAAGCAGGCATTACTTAGATTAGCTCCCGTCAAGTCAGCCCCTTGTAACCAAGCTCCTTTCAAGTTAGCACCACTAAAATTAGCCTTAATCAACTCAGCGCCATCCAAGTTAGCCTCGGTCAAGTTAGCCTCGGTCAAATTAGCGTCGCTCAAGTCAATACAATCCATGTTAGCATCGCTTAAGTTAGCACCACTCAAGTTAGCATTCATCAACTCAGCAGAAATCAAGTTAGCACCACTCAAGTTAGCATTCATCAACTCAGCACCACTCAAGTCAGCATCTGTTAAATTGGTCTTGGTGAGATTGATATCAATAAGCTTGCTTTTCTTCAAATTGGCATTGCTCAAGTCAACCTCAGCAAAGTCTCTCTCGCCATTGGCATATCTTCTAAGTAATTCTTCAGCATCCATAACTTTAACCCTTAATTTGTAATCGGTTGATAGTGTTAATAATACCGCTTTCCCAGTCAAGAATCTATTGGAAATACTTGGGATAGCCTTCCTTATTGAATGTCATCAGCTCAACAGACGGCACATCAACAGTAATGATAGCCCCCGGTGCCTTAAAGCAAGACACAACCGTCAGCATTGCCCCAGTCAACCAACAAAACTTCTCCCTACCGCTGCCGGCGGGATTTGAATTTGCAGGAGCCTTCAACTTAAACTTTGGCGATAACTCCCTGAATATACCCGCCCAGTTGGCAGTACCAGCACCCGCCGGATTAGCACCTGGAACGGATTAAGAAGGTTCCTTTTGAGCGCTTGCTATAAAAGAATGACTTAGGGATTTATTCCTCTGGTCAGTGAGTGGTTCAAATTCAACATTCACTGACCTTCTATTTCTCTAGCTATTTAGAAAATAGAAACTTTCGTGCAGGCATCAAAAACTTACATTTTCACCAATTCAGCATCTGTAAAATTACACCGAATAAAATTCGATTCTATTGCACCGGCTTTCCTAAAGCTAGCCTTGGTAAAATCGCAATCGATAAACGTACACCGTTGAATACACCCTCGATTCCAATTGGCTTTGGTAAAGTTGCATTGCTTGATGGTAGCTGGTCCTATACCTACCTCTCTTAAATCAGCACTGGTAAAATCAACGTCAATAAAGCTAGAAGTCTCTAAACCAGCCCCCTTGAGCTTTGCTTGTTTCAGAATCGTCCCTATGAATTCCGCATCATACGAGACAGCTCTTTCCAAAATAGCCCCACTCAAGTTAGTTTGATGCAGTCGAGCCGAGCTAAGGATAACTTCTCTGAGGTTAGCTCCGCTCAGGTTAGCTTCATTGAGCCTCCCCACCTGCAATATAGCTCCAGTCAAGTTGGCTCCACTCAAATTGGCCCCCATAAAATCAACGGCTTCTAGGTTAGCCCCTTCCAGATTAGTGCCGCTCAGGTTTATACCGCGCAGGTTGACTCCTCCAATTCTGGTGTTTTCTTCAGTTTGATATCGTTTGATTAACTCATCAGCGTAACGTCTACCCAAAAGAATTCCACTTAGGTCAAGACCTGCAAAGTCTCTTTCTCCAGCAGCATACCGTCCGATCAATTCTTCTGCATCCATAACTTTAATCCTTAATTTGTAACCGTCAACCGCCAACAATCAAATAGCTAAAACTGAGGTTTTGCCACCACCCCGTCGCAGAGACGCCGATCGCGATCGCTCACATTAGGATTAGTTCTCAGATAATCTCCCACCCAGTCACAGCCCCTCACCAGCAAATCGTCAAGATCCAAATTCCACAAAATCACCCGATTATCCCGGCCCGCAGAAGCCAGAACCTTCCCATCCGGGCTAAAACTCACACTCATCACACTATCCTTGTGACCCGTCAAAGTTTTCAGCAAAGTCCCGCTGCGACTCCACAGTTTCACCTTATGATCGTAACTACCCGAAGCAACCAACAAACCATCCGGGCTAAAAGCAACGCTAGTCACGCTGTCGCTAGAACCCTTCAGCAGCGTCGCCACCAAAGTCCCATCTACCTTCCACAATTTCACCGAATTGTCGTAACCAGCCGAAGCCAGCATTTTGCCATCAGGGCTAAAAGCAACCCCCAACACAAAACTGTTGTGAGCTCCTTCAAACGTTCTTAGCAAACGACCGTCCCGATTCCAGAGTTTGAGAGTACCATCATCGCTTGCAGAAGCCAGCATCGAGCCGTCGGGACTGAAAGTCACCCCAGTCACCCAGCCTGTGTGTCCCGTCAAAGTCTTAATCAGCCTGCCGTTTCTAGTCCAGAGTTTCACAGTCTTATCCTTGCTAGCCGTTGCCAGAACCTCGCTGTCGGGGCTAAAGCTCACGCTCATCACGCTGTCGGCGTGGCCGTCGAGAGTCAACAGCACAGAAGGCGAACACGGGAATAGCGGAGCCGAAGGACAAGGGAGAATATTATTCATGCCATCTTCTGTCAAACTCCAGACTTTCACCGTTTTGTCGTAACTCCCAGAAGCAAGTAGCTGGCCGTCGGGGCTGAAACTGACGCTGGCGACTCTCTGAGTGTGTCCTTCCAAGGTTTCCAGCAAAACTCCCGTGCGGCTCCAGAGTTTGATAGTGTTGTCCGTAGAAGCAGAAGCCAGCCTTTGGCCGTCGGGGCTAAAAGTAACGCCTTGCACCCGGTTTTGGTGTCCGTCGAGGGTTTTGAGCGGCACGTCATCGAGTCGCCACAGCCTGATAGTTTTGTCAAAACTTGCCGAAGCCAAGGTTTTGCCTTCCGGGCTAAAACTCACCTGAGTAACTCGATCGGCGTGTCCCTCAAAAGTTCTCAGTAAGCGACTCTCTGGTTTAATGTTGCTAGCATCGGTTGGGCGTTTGTCGCCAACACCAGCAAGATTCCAGAGTTTGACAGTCCCGTCTGCACTTCCCGAAGCAAGTGTTTGACCATCGGGGGAGAAACTGACACCAAATACCCACTTGCTGTGTCCCCGCAAAGTTGTTAGCAGTTCACCTTTTTTGGCTTGTGTGGAATTTTCTGTTGGTGGGTGTTTGAGTGCAGCGATGCTCCAGATTTTCACCGTTTTATCTTCACCCGCACTGGCGATCGTTTCACCATCGGGGGAGAAACTGACGGTGTAAATTTTCGAGGGTTGTCTGTTTTCGCTGTGCCATAAATTAGCGATTAACTTACCGTCAGAACTCCACAGTTTCACACTACCGTCATCGCTCGCCACAGCGATTATTTTGCCGTCGCGGCTGAAGCTTAGCCAATTTACGGGAGCAAATTGTTCGATCGTCCGCAGCAGCGTGCCGTCGGTTTTCCAAAGTTTGATAGTTTTATCAGTAGAGCCAGTGGCGATCGTTTGACCGTCAGAACTAAAAGCAACGCTGGTAACGCTATTAGTATGCCCTTTGAAAGTAGCTAACAAACGGCCGTCAGTTTGCCAAATTTTGACAGTTTTATCTAAACTTGCCGACGCTATGGTTTTGTTGTCGGGACTGAACGCGACACAGGAGACACTGTTAGTGTGGTCTTTGAAAGTTGCCAGCAAACTGCCGTCGCGCCGCCAAAGTTTGACGGTTTTATCTACACTGGAAGAAGCTATTGTCTCGCCGTCTGGACTGAAGCTAAGACCCCAAACTACATCGCCGTGTCCTTCCAAGCGGTTGCGTTCTTTGACTCCATAAACTGCCTGCTGGAGGGCTGCAGAAATCAGGATTTCGGTGTCTTTGAGAGTATACATTTGTTGGGAGTGTTCGATCTGTTTCCACTTTTTACCAGCTCTCAAACTTTCCATCATGGCGTCAAATTTGTTATTTGAGAAATAAAGTGCTTCCGAAGCTGCTGTCAGGGTACTGATTTCGGCTCGCTGAGTTTGAGCGACAGCTAGCTGTTTTTGACCCACAGCCCGCCACCAAAAATTTACGGCTGCGATCGTGGAACTGGTGAGCAGCATGACGCCGATCACTGCTACTCCCAGCAGTTGTTTGAGAAAAGTATTGGCTCGGTAGAGCTGTGCTTGACTCATTTTTTTGTCCGCTTCTGCTTTGTGGAGTCTCGCTTCTAAGCCGAATCTTTGGCGAATCGGTCGCACTAAATAGTCGTGTACCAATTGATAGCGGTCTTCGGGCGCTTCCCGTAGCAAAAATAGCAAACCGTGACCAACTAAAATGTCTAAAATTAAGTCCAGGTTGTCGGTTTTCTTGGGTCGGCTTTCAGGGTATGCAGCGAACTGTCGCGGTAGGGAAATTCGGTTTCTGCCGATCGCCGATAATTCGGTTTCGCGGGCATCGGCTGGCTGCGGGCCTGTAACTAACGAGAGTTCGTGTTTGGTTTTTATCAGTCTTACGCCTCTTTCATCTGTCAGGGAAAACAAGATTTTCCAAGCTGCGTCTTCGTTAACGGGCCCGCAGTCAGAGATGACTCTTTCGAGCGATCGTTTCACTAATTCCGCTTTGGGATTGTCCCCCAATTGCTGGTATTGTGCTAGACTGGTAATATCTTCTTCTTGCAGTTGCGCTCCTACTACCTGCAATTCAATTGGTCGCACTTCTTGCAGTTCGTCTGCTAAATCTTCTACGAAGGCATCGATCAGTGCCGGCTCTAAATAAAATTCCGCCCGTTCTGTTAAGTGTCCAATGACAGCCCGCGCGTCTTTGATAGAAAAACTCCGCAGTTGGTAGCGGATGCTTTTGTCGAGAATATTATTGTTAATAGCATCAAGATTTGGGAAGCGATCGCAATCTAGTAAGTAGTGCAAATAATCTTCGCGCAAGCACAGAATTATCTTGACATAAGGCAAGTTCAAAAACAAACGCAAAAAATTATAAAAAAGTTGTCTTTGTGCCACAGAAGTTGAAACAAAGAAAAACTCTTCAAATTGATCGAAAATCAGCACAGTTAACAAATTATTTGTGGCATTTTCGCGCAACTGTTCTATAATAAAAGAAGAGACTTCCGAGCTGCGAGCAGGAATAACCGAGCAACTTCTTTTGTGGATTTCCTGTACTCCTTTCGAGATTAATTTACTTTCCTCTTCGGCTTGTTTGTCGTACAGTGCGCTGTTCAAAGCATTTTCTAACTCCACCAGCCAGTCGGTGTAAACTTTGACTACTACGGGCAATGTATCCCGCGCACCCGGAGTAATATTTTTCAAAGCTGGTACTAAGCCTGCATTGACTAGAGAACTTTTCCCGACTCCGCTGGGCCCGTGAATAATAGTTAATTTATGGTCGTCCCTGCTAATTCTTTCTAGCAAGCTATTGATATCTGTTTGGCGCGAATAAGCCGTCATGGAGGCTGCAATGGCAGCTTGGTTTTGAGCTGAGGGGCCTGAAGGATTGACCGCTTGGCGCTGCTGCTGCAATTGGCTGGCTCCAATAAAAGCTCTAAATCCGTATTGATATTCGATCGAACGCTGGGTTTTTTTAATCCGAAACGCTTTAAGATACTCTCCCTGCTCGAAATAAACCGCTTGCAATTCCGTCAAAATATCGATGTAAAGTCGGGGGTCGTACTTCGGCTCGCTTTGAGATTGAGCCAACTCCAAAGAATGAACCGCCGCTTCCCACTGCCCTAGCTGTCGCAAACTTCGGGCTAAAAGTAAAAGATACGAACTCCTGTCGGATTTAGGATGTTGGATTTTAGATTTGGGTTCGTTACTTAACTCGTTAGGGCCCACAAATTCTGGATAATTTCCCTCAAACCCCAATCTCAAATCTTCAATCAGCAATCTCAAATCATTAGGCGTTTGATCCAAAATCGCCAAAGCCAACTCGGCTAGCTGGCGGGCTTGACTCCACCTCGACTCTTGCAGGGCAACTTCAGCCAAAAAGCCGTAATCTTGAGCTAGTTGGCTGGGAGTACCGTAAGTGAAGTGCAACTGCAAAGAATTTTCAGCTAATGCTTGCAACTCTCCCCAAGCTTTCAAGCGCTGCAGCACTTCTCCGAGGTGTGCTGTCACCTCAGCTACCAATTCCGGGCGTGAGGCAAGGGAGAAAGCGTTTCTAGATTTTTCCAGGCTAATCCAAGCTTGTTCCCAGTGCTGGCGGTTGGCTACCGGGTTTCTGGCTGCTTGCAAGCGGTGACACAGGGCTATGTGAAACAGCACTATGCCTTCTCTCTCTAAAAATAAAATTTTGGGGACAGGATTCGACAAGGAGGAGAAGGTTTCTGGGTTTTCGGAATGTTCCAAGTTGCCGGTTTGCTGCTGCCAAAATACTAAACTTTCTTGGTAATGAATTAAGGCAGTTTCGGTTTGGTCGCTGACATAGTAATCTCTACCGAGAACGAATTCCAGGCTGGCTTTGAGGGCGGGTTCTAATTCTTCACCGCGATTTTGTAAATCTCTTAAAGCTAATTCTAGTTCTCGGCGTGGCAAAGAGCCGATCGCCAAATCGAAGGTATTGCCGGGACTCAATGGCGAATAGGAGTGGATATCTGATTGTCGTCGGTTTTGGGGCCGTGAGTTAAAAGTTAGAAAGCGTTCTCCGGGGCTGATTTCGCGCTCCAGGCCGCGTTTTTCGGACGGGGTTTCGCAGGTCTCACAATTAGTGATGGTGCTGAGGTTGCTGCTGGCGAGTTCTTGATGGAGTTCGCCTATTTTAAATATAGTATCAGCCCGCCTAGCGAGGAAATTAATTAATTCGTCAACGCCCATTTCAAATTTAATTGTGGCGGCGGCCCAACTTTTGAAATCCGGGGCCAGACGAATCATTTTGGTGACGATATCATCTGTTACCCACAAGATCACTGGGCAGGAAAAATTTTTGCGAAATTCGTCTCGCACTTGATTGGTAGAAGCCATCAGTTCGTCGATCGCTACTACTGTTTCTAAACCGAATACCATCAAAGCCGAGGTGGCATCCACAGGCGAGTACCCCTCCTGGAAAGAGCTTGAGAGCAGGGTAGTGTAGAGGGTTTTGACTGAAGCTGGCAGGACGATATCTTGAATTGGAACTGGGGACACTTCTCGCAGCCGCTGCGCTATTTGCTGCCGCAACTGCTCGTAGTTGCAGCGCACCAAAATTAGCGAGAATTGGTGTTGAGACATTGTGATTGACCTGACCAGAGTTTTGAGCGAGCGCTCGTTGTAGTTTGCAGTTTCTTGTACCTTAATTAGATCGGTCATGCGTGCACCTCTTTTGCATTAATCAATTACCTAACGCTCGCCAATCGTGACTGAAAGCGTCTCTACTTAGACATCCCCGTCTCTGTCTGACGCTTTATCTCTGTATAAATACGTAGTTTTCCGTACTTGTCCTATCAATACTTACATATTTATTAGATCCAATGTAAAGATATCATACCTCTCAATCTCAGAGAATGCTAGACTTGCGAATAAAAATTTAAGGTTATCTTAGATTTTTTGATTAAGCGATATATAAAGGACTACAGATCATAAATAGCCAAGTGCTTAGTTCACGATCATACCGACGGCTAGCTATTAGTAAACAACTTCGATATATCTGTAGCAGGCATTTAGCATAACAGCAAAAAAAATGTACTCCGGTATGGGATTATGTGAAATTAAGAGCAACAGCTAAAAACAGACATAGGGGGTCTGACATTGCAGATATGAGAGTTGAGAGTGGGCAAAGTCCTTAGTGGTGGCAAAGTTTTACAGGACAATAAAATACACCGCCTATAGCCAGCATTCAACAGAAATTAGCCAGTGGAAAAAACCGCTGACTGATTTCTGTATTGGATGGTAAGATTTCGGAGTTTTGAGCGATGAATTTTTAGTTAAATTCTTTCTAAATCCCTCGTATTTAAGGGTTTTTAGAGTCACGAAGCTATCTCAAAAATCCCAACTATTTTGGCTCACTGCGCTGCAGCCACTCCTTATATTTTCGGGTTTCTGCTAGGGCTGGATTAATCCCAAACCAACGACCTTCTTGATCGCGGTATTCAAAGACAAACATACTTCGCAACAAAATTTGAGACTCTTCTTCGCCTGTTACACTTTGTCGGTTGACAACTTGAAACAGTAATTCCCATTCCATGTCATTGATGGCTCCCAAAAGGTCATCGCGATATTCTTGAATGACGCTTTCGAGGCATTCGCGAGAGAAGGGAGGGTCTTCGTGCTGCAAACAGCTATACAAAAGCATCAGTAGATTGCGAACATGACCGCCACTAATCCGACAAAGCCTGTCTAAAGTTTCGGGAGAGTCAAACACCTGGGAAATCAAATCAATGCGTTGATGGGGAGCAACTGCGGGGAAAGCTCTGGCTAATACTAGCTGGCGCAGCAGTGCCATTCCTTCGAGGTGGTCTTCGCCCGATCGCACTTGCACTGGTACCATGGGCATCACCTTGGGCTTGACTCCAAATCGACTGGCGAGGCGGCCGAAGTCGTTGGAAAAAATCAAAGTCAAGGGAATCGTGTAGACAACATGGCAATTAAGTTTTTTCAACTGTTCGCCCCGGTCTAAAAACAGGTATTCTGGCTGTGTGCGTCCGCTGGGTTTGAGGGAGGCGTCGAGGCGATCGAGGTTGTCAACGATGACTGCGAGCCCTTTTTTACCTTGCTGCTTGAGTTCGGCGTTAGCTTTGTTGAGGAGTTCTTCGTTGATCGACTGCAAGATGCTGTTGGTGCGGGGTTCGAGATATTGCCTGAGTTGCGATCGCAGTTTGGGAGAGTCTTTAGTTTTAGCAGTCACTCTAGCAATGCCTACAGATAACTCGGCTTCCGCTGACAAATCTATGGGAGTCTGCAAAAATTCTGCCACTTCTGCAAACAGATTGGTAAAATAGCTCGGTCTGAGTTTAATTTTAGCCGATTCCATAGTTTCGCTAACTTGGCGGGCAATGCTCAGCAAAATATCGCTGATATCTACATCCCCCATGTCTAAGTCTTGGGAAGACTCGAAGTAGACGACGCAAAAACCCTCTTGCTCTAACTCAGCTTTTAGTCGAAACAATTCCGTAGATTTGCCACACCCGATATGCCCTGTAAATAGCTGACAGGTTGGCTCATTGGGGGAGATGCGGGTAATGGTTCGCTGTAAAGATTCAATGATTTTGCCGCCACGCACGGAACCAAAATCAATGTAGTATTGATAATCCCCTGGGTCTCCCGCAACAAGGGTCTTGCTGGGGTTGCAGGCTTTATAGAATCTGTCTAATTCGAGTGCGATCACAATTGAAGCCGAATAAAAGTTAAAAAGTTAATCGAAAGTCTAAACTTTCTTTACTTGAGTTTAGTTTGATTTGTAACCTTTTGCCCTGTGGGGTAATGCCCTAAATACCCAAAGAACCTTGAGCTGGTAAGGGGTTTTCCCGGCGCTGGAATTGGGAATTTTTAATTAATAATTTTTTATTACTTAGCGGGATCAGTGATATTACTGATATTGCCCGGAGGATGGGTAAATTTGCGGATATCTGGTTAAATGGTAGGGGAAAACAGGGTTCGAGAGAGAAAGATTAAACAGTTTTGAATTTGTGCTAATCGTTAATTACTATATTGTCAAGAGGTAGATGGCTAGTTTTGGAGCGGTTTCTCAAACAGAGTTAGGGCGCAGGCGCCAAAAGTTGCGGCAGATCCGTCGCGCTCGATTGGCGGCTGTGGTGTGGCAAATGCTGGCAGCAAGCGCAATGGCTGGAGGTTTGTTGTGGTGGATTGCTCAGCCGGCTTGGTTGATTGCCCGATCGGAACAAGTGAAGGTGGAGGGCAATCAGTGGCTATCGGATAAGGCGGTGCGGTCTTTAGTGCCGCTGTCTTACCCGCAGTCGCTGTGGGGGATTCAACCGCAGGCCCTGGCCCAAAAGCTGGAGTCCACCGGGCCGATCGCCAAAGCGAAGGTGACTCGTAACTTGTTTCCACCGAGTTTGACTATAGAAGTGGCAGAACGCTTGCCCGTGGCGGTGGCGCAGCCGACGGCGGTGTTGAGATCGAACAGTGACAAGGAAAAAGTGGGGTGGCTGGACGCTCGCGGAGGTTGGATGCCGTCGGATAGTTATACTGCTGTACGATCGCACAATAGTTCGATCGGGCCCGGCAGCATTGCGGGACCTCCGCCTCAGCGTTCTTTGCCAACTTTAAAAGTCATCGGGCCTTTGGAACAGTATCGCGCGTCTTGGCCGAAGTTTTACCAAGGACTCAGCGCCTTGACGGTGAAAGTGTTTGAGATTAATTGGCAAAACCCGAACAACTTGATCTTGAAAACAGAGATCGGTACCGTACACTTAGGGCCGTACAGTTCCAAGACTGCGGAGCAACTTAAGGTCTTAGACCGAATGCGACAATTGCCAAAACAGATAGATTCAAGCCTCATAGCCTACATTGACTTAAAAAATCCTGCGGAGCCGATCGTCCATTTGCCACAACTCCCCGGCAGTTTGGAGTCGGACTTAATTGCTAAATAGTTTGCTAAACTTATCTAAAGTTGATTGTTGAGAGGAATTTCCATGTTTGCCGTCAAGCGAGCGCTCAAATTGAATAATAGGGAAGCAACCTTGATGGCAAAACACGCAGGATTCCGGCGTGTAGTATTTAACATGGGATTGAGCTTGCGAGTCCAAATGTACGGTGAGGGCAATTTTTCAGACTCAAAGGTCATCAACGAAGTCAAGAAAGTTCTCACCAACCACGTCAAGAAACAACCTGAATGCGCTTGGATGAACCAGTTGTCTTCTCGTGTTTACCAAAACGCTTTGATTGACTTGAAAGATGCGTTCAGTCGGTATCGCTTGGGAAAAGCCGATCATCCGAAATTTGCCAGCCGCCGGGATGGGCAATCATTCACGGTTGATTCGTCTAATGGAAAAGTTTTACTAACTGCTGGCAACACCATTAAGATTCCCACGCAGGGAACTTTTCGACTTCACGAGCCACTGGAATGCGGTTTTGTCTCTCAAACTTTTACCATTTCACAAGAAGGAAATCGCTGGTTCGTCTCTTTCTGTGTTGATGCGGAACTTTTACCAATTCAACAACCCGAAAGCTCTGTAGGGATTGACGTGGGTATTAAATATTTTGCTACCCTGTCAAACAGTCAAGTGTTTGATGCACCAAAGCCATTAAAGCAAGCGAAAACCAAGCTTGCACGGTTGCAGCGCAAGGCATCAAGACAAATAAAAGCCTCAAACAATCAGCGCAAAACTTACAACAAGCTCGGCAGACTTCACGCACGAATAGCTTGCATTCGCAAAGATTTCCTTCAAAAGTTAACGACTTATTTAGCTAAAACTTTCAAGTCAATCAATATAGAAGACTTGAACGTAAGCGGAATAATGGCAAATCACAAGTTGGCTGGGGCAATATCCGACTTAGGGTTTTACGAATTCAGGGGGCAGCTAAATTATAAGTGCAAAATGTATGGAGCGAATTTAGTGCTGGTAGATCGATGGTTCCCCAGTTCTAAGACTTGTGCGAATTGCGGGCATAAAAAAGATATGCCACTAAGCGTTCGGACTTATGATTGTCCTGCTTGTGGCTCCTCAATAGATCGCGATCTCAATGCCAGTTTAAATATTTTAAATTGGGAACCCAAGGCTATTGGGGGATAGCCTGCTTATCTTGGGATGGCCGACCACCCAACAGCGCAGGAAGTCAACTCCGAATTGCGGCTAAAGGTGGCTTTAGCAAAGTTTGGGTAAGTTTGACAAAGCAGAGTTCCACTCCCGCACCCACTCGCGCCCAGAATTGATCCTCTGTCAACAGAAGGTAGAAGGTATCGATCGATAGGCAGAATTTTTGCCCATCAGGATCGATAGGGCTTGAAATCAGCACAGTTTTTGGATAGCGCCCCGCGTCTGGGCCTAGTATCCATTTTTTTTCCTTCTGACGCAGCTTACAATTGCCTTAATCCGGTCAAGTACCTTGATGGCGTCAAGCGAGGTCTAGGCTAGCGAGGTCGGCCAAATCCGAGATTGCTAACATTAAGCATCGATCTGTGTTAGTTTTTCGCGCAACTTAGCCTATAGTTGATTGTGAATTGGCGTTTAGTTAACAAGCTCTAATCTACCATCCCCGACTCTAATGAAGCTTAATAATAGACAGGGGTCTGACCAAGACAGTCCCCCTTCGGAAGAAGTAAAAAATTTTCCGGTGGCAGCAGATTCCGCCAATCCCTTTAGACGCAAGTCTGGTTATGTAAATGTAGATAGTATTGATATCGATCCTATGGTCAATCCCAAAGACATAATGCCCAGCAGTGCCGCCAAAATCAAAGTAATTGGCGTCGGCGGTGGTGGGGGCAACGCCGTTAACCGGATGATTGCTAGCGAGGTTTCTGGTGTCGAGTTTTGGTGCGTGAATACAGATTCCCAAGCTCTGGTTCTCTCAAATGCTCCGAAACGCTTGCAAGTCGGACAGAAGTTGACGCGCGGTTTGGGCGCGGGGGGCAATCCGGCGATCGGTCAAAAGGCTGCGGAGGAATCCCGCGATGAAGTTGCTAATGCTCTGAATCATGCGGATTTGGTATTTATCACGGCCGGTATGGGCGGTGGTACGGGCACGGGCGCGGCTCCGATCGTGGCTGAGGTCGCTAAGGAAATGGGCGCCTTAACTGTGGGCATAGTAACGCGGCCTTTTACGTTTGAGGGACGGCGGCGCACCAGCCAAGCTGAGGAAGGAATCGCGGCTTTGCAAACTCGGGTGGATACGCTGATCGTAATTCCTAACGACAAGCTGCTGTCTGTGATTTCGGAACAAATGCCGGTACAAGAGGCTTTTCGAGTTGCTGACGATATCCTGCGCCAAGGGGTTCAGGGTATTTCTGACATTATTACTATTCCCGGTTTGGTGAATGTTGACTTTGCTGACGTGCGGGCAGTAATGGCGGATGCGGGTTCGGCTTTGATGGGCATTGGCGTGGGTTCTGGCAAGTCGCGGGCTAGGGAGGCGGCGATGCAGGCTATTTCTTCGCCTCTGCTGGAAGCTTCGTCTATTGAGGGCGCTAGAGGTGTGGTGTTTAACATCACTGGCGGTACTGACATGACGCTGCACGAGGTGAATGCGGCGGCTGAGACGATTTACGAGGTTGTCGATCCGAATGCCAATATTATTTTTGGAGCGGTGATTGACGAGCGGCTTCAGGGCGAAATTAAGATTACTGTGATCGCTACTGGTTTTTCGGGGGAAGTTGCGTCGCCTCCGCCTCCGGGGCGCACGCAAAATGTTAATGCTCCTTGGCGGGCTGCAACTGTTCCGGTGACTCCTGCTCAACAGACGCCCGATCCGAAAGCGAAACCGCCGCAGGATTTGGGATTGGATATTCCTGAGTTTTTGCGTAACCGTCGTCCGCCAAGATGATTTTAGATTTTAGATTTTAGATTTTAGATTGGGGATTTGGCGATTGGGGATTTGGCGATTGGGGATTTGGCGATTGGGGATTTGGCAATATTGAATCTCCAATCTCCCATCTAAAAAATCGAAAATATCGAGCATCTAAAATCTAAAATCTAAAAAATCTAAAATCTAAAATCTAAAATCTAAAATTTCCAGGGTTTGGCCTGGTTCGGGTTCGAGGAGTTGGGTGGAGAGGCCGGATTTTGCTAGTAAATCGCGAAATTCGGGGATGCTGCCGATCGATCGCACTAACATTGGTAAAATGCCTGTGGCTCGGATGTCTCCCGTCGCTGTAGGCAGAAAAAACCGAGGTTTGAGAGTTTGGGCGAGCTTGAGGGCTTCCGAAGGCCCGATGATGACTTGTCCGAGGAATGGGAAGATTTGACCGATGACTGGGGCGATCGCTACGTCTACTGTGTCTATTTTCTGTTTAACTTTGTCTAATGGCGGCAGGTGCGGTTCGTAATAAAGTGTCTCGCCGCTGCTTAAATCTTTGAGCAAATAGCCGTTTTCTTCTTGTCCGGGCCCGATTTCGGCTCCGGGTACGGCAGTAATTTGTAACTTTTCTTTAAAATTTAACTCTTGCCAATTTGCTAAAGATGTGATATTAGTGTAGCCTAAACTGCTGAGGACTTTGGCGGCGGTGGGTGAGGCGATCGCGGGAATTGTGCGATCGAGTTGTTGGAGTGTTTGTTTGTGACAGTGGTCGTCTAATCCTTGGGAAATTAGGATGAGGTCGATCGGCGGTAAGCTGCTGGGAGTGAAGGCGACGGGGGTGTTGTGGTAGGCGGTGAACAGCCAGGGTTGACCGTAAAATACGAGGGGATCGACCAGCCAGGGATCTACGAGGATGGTTTGACCGGCGATGTGGAATATCCAAGAGTTGAGGTCGATTCGGGTGATTTTCACGGTTGTTTGCAATAATTCTTTACAATTGGTTTAATCATAGCTAATTTTGTTTGGGAATTTTAAGCCCTTCGGAAGCACAGGCGGGACGCCCGTGCCACGGGGAACCCAGATATTATTGGGATGTGTCTGTGTTTATCGGCGGTTGAAAAAAGATGATTAAATCGAAGATTCCTGTGGCTTTGACTGTGGCGGGTTCTGATAGTGGCGGCGGGGCGGGGATTCAGGCGGATTTGCGGACTTTTGCGTTTCACTGTGTGCACGGTACAAGTGCTTTGACTTGCGTGACGGCTCAAAATACTTTGGGGGTGATGCGAGTTGATGCTTTGTCTGCGGAGGCTGTGGCCGCTCAAATTGAGGCGGTGGTTGGGGATATTGGGGTGCAGGCTGTGAAAACTGGGATGCTGCTGAATCGGGAAATTATGGTGGCGGTGGCTTCACAGGTGGAAGCTTTGCGAATAGGGAATTTGGTTGTCGATCCGGTGATGGTTTCACGATCGGGCGATCGATTGATTGATGACGGGGCGATCGCATTTTTGCGCGATGTTTTGATCCCAATGGCTGCTGTCGTGACTCCCAACCGGTTTGAGGCTCAGATTTTGAGCGGTTTGCAGATTGTTTCTCTAGACGATATGCGATCGGCGGCGCAGCAGATTTATCGTTTGGGTGCGAAAGCTGTTTTGGTGAAAGGCGGCGGGATGGCGGGAGATTTGCGGGGGATTGATGTTTGGTTTGATGGTACGCGCTTGGATGTGTTGAAGACTGAGAATGTTGATACTGGGAATACTCACGGGACTGGTTGTACTTTGAGTGCTGCGATCGCTGCTAATTTGGCTTTGGGGAAAGATTTGTTTACAGCGGTGACATTAGCTAAGAATTATGTTACTACTGCTCTCAAATATGCTTTGGATATTGGGGAAGGCCAAGGCCCAGTAGGTCATTTTTTCCCCCTGTTACAGAAGTAATAAGTTATTTGTTACTTGTTGGAGTCTGCTAATAATATCAAATCCACGATTCATCGAAATTATTCCTCTCTCTCTTCTCTTCCTCTGTGTTCTCTGCGTACTCTGCGGTTAAATCATTCCGATCCAACCGGAATTGATATAACCAATCACATGAGTGAACCGCCAACAGTCAAAAATCAGTTAATTTCTTAATTTTTCAGGCGAAAGAGCGATCGCCACCAAGTCTTCAATTTTCTTAATATTTGGATCGCCCGCCAAATAACCAATCCCTCGGTGCAAGTGCAGGCGAAACTGTTTCGCTAGAGTTTCTTTTTCTGTGCCTAAATTGTCTTGGTGACACCGCTGCTTGAGGGCCATTATCAGGATATCAGCCATATCGCCGCCGAAGACATCCCAGCTTAATTCGACGTTGCTGTCGCTGGGAATTGGTACTGGCGATGGGATGCTGGGCTCGGCGAGCGATCGGCAAAATCCCCACCTGCATAGAATATTCCACTGATCGATTTTTGTCGATCGTTTCAGTTTTGATAGTTGGTCTTTGCCTGTTTGGGAGAGGCGGATGCGATCGACTGGTGGTTCCATGAGTTTGAGATTTTTTGGTATATTGTAAACAGTGTTAATGTTGGGGAAGCAAAGCCTCTAGATAACCCGAAATAATTAACATTTTTTTACACGGCGCGACTTGATTAAATCGGTTTTTTTTGGTATTCTTATTTTAGTAGGATTTATCCTTAATAATGGGATGGTGGCAAAAATAAAATTTTCGCAACCATCCCATTATGATATATATACTACCGCAACTCCCCAGCAAAGTCAAGGGGGTTGCGGCTATTTTTTTGCGCGAATTTTTAGTCCCAGAAGTAACCAGTTTCGACGGTGGTTTGGTGTTTGGCGGAGTCGTATTTGAGGAGGTAGCTGTGGGCGATCGCCTCTAATTCTTGGAGTTTTTCGTATTCTACTTTTCTAATTTCCGTGTCGGTAGAAAGCAGGATGACTTGGTGGCTGGCTGAGGGAAAATAGCGTTCCACTAGGTTGTTTCTGTGGGAGGAGTCGAGGCGGCCCAAGGGTGTGTCGATCGCCACTGGCAATTGTCTCCCGGATACTCTAGCCAATCCCCACAAAAAGGCGATCGCCAGCAATTGTTTTTCCCCGGCAGAAAGTCGGTGTTTGGGTACCGGTTTGCCTTCTGGATCGTAAATGGAGAGGCTAAATGTTTGAGTGTCGATCGCAACTCTGTGCACGAGGTCAGTTTTGTGCAACAGGTAGCGGAAACAGTCGGTAATTTCTATTTCGAGTTTGTTGAGTTTTTTGAGGGTAAGTTTTTCTTTAAAGAGTTTCAGGGTGGCTTGGGCTTTGGCGATCGAAGCGATGACGTGTTGGCTGTTTCTGATGGTGATGAATTCGCTGCTGTAGTTTTCTAGTTCTTTTTGGTTTTTGGCTAATTCTCTCTCTAATTCATCGACGCGGCGGTTGGCTGATTCCAAGGCGGCGGATGCGATAGCGACTGCTTTTTGGGCTTTCCTGACTTCTTCTTCTAGTTTTTCGTAGGCTTCGGGGGAAGCTGCGGCTGCGAGTTCTCTGTCTGTGAAGTCAATTTCTGATTCGATGTTTTTGATTTCTTCTATTTGGTCGCGGGCTAGAATTTGCTGGGCTTTGATTTGGTAGCTAAGAAGGTTTTCTAGTTGCTGGATGCTGTTGTTGTCGGCATTCATCCAGGGCGGGGCATCTGTTCCGGCTTGCTGTTCGAGTTCTTGGTTTTCTTGGCGGATGAAGTCTTGAATTTTATCTAACTGTTGGGGATTTAACGAGATTTCCGCGATATAGTTTAGAAGGCGATCGCTTCTTTGTTTGATAAGATTTTGGGCAATCTTTGCTTGCTGCTGGCTGGCTTCTGTTTCGGCTTGAGTTTTTGCTTCGCTTAGCAAGGGCGAAATTAGGGCTAGTGGTAGCGTATTTGATGCCAATTCCATCATGGTTTGACGGGTTTTTTCGGCCTTATTTCGGTAGTCATTTAGCTTGCTGTCTAGCTGACTGCGATCGGCGGCAATTTTCCCGCCTTGATAAATAAATTTGTCTGATGCTTGTTTCTGATTTTTTTGAGCTTTATCTAATTCGTTTTTAAAGCTAGCTTGTTCTTGCTTAGCTAAGTCTATTTCATCGGTAATTTCCTTAAAAGTTTGTTCGATTTTCTCTAAAGCAGCCAAGTCTTTTTTGCCAGCAATTTCTTTCCGCTTGCGGCCGGCTAATATTTCTAAATCGACGGCGAGGCGTTCTGCTAATTCTAAACCTAAAAGAGATTTAATCGCCCCGACGACAAAATCTGGCGGTGTTTCGAGTTCGGCGAGTTCTTTTACTTGTTCGCCGTCAAACAGAAATAGGTTGGATATTCCGACGGGCAAAAGGGTTTCGATGTATTCGTCCCAGGTGTTAGTAATTGCTTTGTCCGACCACCAATCGCTGACAATCTCGCTGTAAATGAGAATGCTTAGGTTGTCTTTGATATCTAATTTTTTCCAGTATCTAACTATTTTAAATTGAGCTAATTTGTCATCTTGGACTTGTTCAAATGTTAGTTCGACGCGGGTATCTTCTAATGGGGGAGTGTGGCGGTTGACGCATTGATTGAGAAAGTCGCTGTAGCTTAAATTGCCTCTGGTGGAACATTGGGCGCGGCCACCGTAGAGGGCGAGGCGAATGCCGTCCATGAGGGTGGTTTTGCCGCCGCCATTCATGCCGCCAAATAAAATGACTGGGCAGGGATTTCCGTCTTTTTCGGGGCGGAGATTGATGGTTTGGGTGCCTGCATAGGGGCCGAAGTTTTTGAGGACGAGTTCGAGGAATTGCATTGTAGATGTTGTTGAGATGGGATGAAAGTTGGTGGGTGCGATCGGCGTGTCCGAGAGTTCGGGGTCGATCTGTGAGTCCCCCAGTACGACAGGGATTGAAATCCCTGTCTCATAGCTGAAGTCCTCTGAAGAGGACTGAAGTCCGGGCTCGTTTGATTTGGCATCCACAGTCGGTTTTAACCGACTTTCGCTCTCTCGACGGGGATTTCAATCCCCGGCGGGCTTGTGGGTAAGCCCGATCGACTCGATTGGTCGATCGGGGTCGATCTGTGAGTCCCCCAGTCCGACAGGGATTGAAATCCCTGTCTCATAGCTGAAGTCCTCTGAAGAGGACTGAAGTTTGTGACTGTTGAATCTGGGTTTTTAGTCGGTTTTAACCGACTTTCGCTCTCTCGACGGGGATTTCAATCACTCCTAGGATCTTTGGGTAAGCGCGATCGACTCGATTGGTCGATCGGGGTCGATCTGTGAGTCCGAGAGTCCGACAGGGATTGAAATCCCTGTCTCATAGCTGAAGTCCTCTGAAGAGGACTGAAGTTTGTGACTGTTGAATCTGGGTTTTTAGTCGGTTTTAACCGACTTTCGCTCTCTCGACGGGGATTTCAATCCCCGGCGGATCTTTGGGTAAGCCCGATCGCCCCCAAAGTCCGAATAGCTGCATAGTCCGCGAGTCTGAGAGTCGGCCAATGTTTTTCAATTAATTCTCTGCCGAATTCGGGTGCCACCGAGTGGGTGGATGGTCTTGATCCGTGATTTGTTCTAAATGGGAATTGGTGGTTTTTTGCAAGTGATGTTCCTTTTGATTTATCACATAAGCGACTGCTGAGTCTAGTTGTTTTTGTCCTAAAGAAAATACTCCGTATCCTTCTTGCCATGAAAATTTATTGGGATTTTGCAAAGTTTGATTGAGATAACGGCTGCTGCTACCTTTAATATTTTTAACGAATTCAGCGATCGATTGTGTCGGAGGAATGGAAACTATTAAGTGGATGTGATTTTCTGTGCCGCCGATCGCATGAAGGATGCAATTGAGGGTGTCTGCTTTGCCGATGATATAAGAGTAAAGTTCGGTTTCTTTTGCGGGAGATATGAGAGGCTGTCGCTCTTTTGTTGCCCAAACTAAATGATAGTACAGCCGCCACATTGCCATAAAGATTTTTCCTCCTAATTGTTTAGGTTAATTTATCATTTTGTGACCAAATCCGAGAGTGCGATCGGGGTCGATCGGCGAGTCCGACGATCCGAGAGTCCCCCAGTACGACAGGGATTGAAATCCCTGTCTCATAGCTGAAGTCCTCTTGAAGAGGACTGAAATGGGCGATCGTTTGATTTGGTTCTTCAGTCGGTTTTAACCGACTTTTGCTATGAGACGGGGATTTCAATCCCCGGCGGGCTTGTGGGTAAGCCCAATCTTGCAGAGGACAATCGGGGTCGAGAGTGCGATCGGGGTCGAGAGTGCGAGTCCCCCAGTACGACAGGGATTGAAATCCCTGTCTCATAGCTGAAGTCCTCTTAAAGAGGACTGAAATCGGCGATCGTTTGATTTGGTTCTTCAGTCGGTTTTAACCGACTTTTGCTATTAGACGGGGATTTCAATCCCCGGCGGGCTTGTGGGTAAGCCCGATCGACTTGCAGAGGACAATCGGGGTCGAGAGTGCGATCGCGGTCGATCAGCCATTCCCACGATCCGACAGTCCGACAGGGATTGAAATCCCTGTCTCATAGCTGAAGTCCTCTTAAAGAGGACTGAAATCGGCGATCGTTTGATTTGGTTCTTCAGTCGGTTTTAACCGACTTTTGCTATTAGACGGGGATTTCAATCCCCGGCGGGCTTGTGGGTAAGCCCGATCGACTTGCAGAGGACAATCGGGGTCGAGAGTGCGATCGCGGTCGATCGGCCATTCCCACGATCCGACAGTCCGACAGGGATTGAAATCCCTGTCTCATAGCGAAAGTCCTCTTAAAGAGGACTGAAATCGGCGATCGTTTGATTTGGTTCTTCAGTCGGTTTTAACCGACTTTTGCTATTAGACGGGGATTTCAATCCCCGGCGGGCTTGTGGGTAAGCCCGATCGCCCCAAAGTGCGATCAAAAGGACTGAAATCGGCGATCGTTTGATTTGGTTCTTCAGTCGGTTTTAACCGACTTTCGCTATTAGACGGGGATTTCAATCCCCGGCGGACTTGTGGGTAAGCCCGATCGCCCCAAAGCCCGATCGCCCCAAAGCCCGATCGCCCCAAAGCCCGATCGCCCCAAAGCCCGATCGCCCGATCGACATTATTGACCTAATCTTTGCTATTTTCCTCTCCTGAATTGGGCGGTGAAAATTTAATATCCGCCCAAGATAGCTGTCTGCTTTGATTGCTGTTGCTTTCGAGTTCTTCTTTAAGTTTGGCAATATCAACCGTCTCGTTTTTGGCGGAACTGTTGGTTTGGGCGATCGCATCTTTGAATTGCCGAATGTTTTCCGTCGGATTTGCTTTAATATCTTCCACCGCTTTTTTTAAATTGCGTTGATAGTGGGCGTTGCCAATCGCTTCTTCCTTCGATCGCGAACTGGTTTCAAAGCACTTGTCCAAATCGGCGTAAATGCCTGTACGGCGGGGCTTGGTGTAGTATTGGCGTTCTGTATCAAGGAGTTTTGCCATCAATTCGAGGTGCATTTTGTCCTCGCTGCAAATCTCCTCGATCGCAGTCCATTCATCGCTACCGAGGAGTTTTCTTTCAGCGGCGGGACGGGAATCTTCAAAAGGTTCGCCCGTGACTTCTTCGTAAATCCGGGGCAAAGAGTCGTCAAATTCATGCTTTTCTTCCAGCCAAATGCGGCGGATTTCGCTAAGTTCTTCTGGGGTAATTAAGGTGATGTCGCGCATTTCTAGGGGTGCGGTTTTGCGGATTTGGGTTTGTGCTTCCAAGACTCGTCTCAGCCAGTGTTCTCGCCAGAATTTGGTGTAGGGCCCTGGGATGGGTTCGACGGAGGTTGTGTCGTCGCCCATGTTGCGTTCAAACAGTTCTACTCTACCGTAGATGCGGCGGAAGTCTCTTTTTGGGCGATCGTCTTTTATGTCTAATTCGTTGCGAATATCGAGGAGAGGCTGCATCCATTCTTTTTCCTCATCGTTTAAAATCATTGCCTGCATAGATTTATCTTGGTCTACCATTGTACAAACCCAGCAGCCAAAGCGAGAATCTCCACAGCTAGGCGTAGAAGTATCAACGACTAGAGGGCATTCGTTATCTGCTGTCGCACCGCGATACATGGTAAACAAGTCTTTATTGTCACCTCCCCAAGGGTTAGGATACTGCATTAAATAAAGCCAAACTTCATCATCCCGCCAGTCTTCCACAGGAGTGTAAATTAGAGAGTTAATTAAACGAGAATTAGGACTTAAGCGCTCGCGCACTCTACCTGCTTCATGCCTTTTCATTGTTGCAGCGCGTTTGCTGCTTTCAGCCTTTCGAGTACCTAAAACAACAATAGTTTCACCGTGAGATCTAACCATTTCACGAATAAAATGATTGACAGGTTGAATTTTCATGCGATCGGTACACCAGCGAAATCCATTTCGAGGTGCTGGATAGCCTTTTCCCATTAAGCATACCCAGAATGTTTCTTGAACGGAAGGATGAAGCAGATGAGGTTCAACTGGCATTTTTTGCTGGTTAGCTGCTAGCTTAACCTGTTTAATGCAATTGCGAACCCAGGTAGAAATTATCGGATTTTCAACCAGCGTATCTGTTGTAATTAAATGAATTGTTTTTGTGCGCTTTTCCAGTGGAAGTGCTGCGATCGCATACCATATTAACTGCAATACTGCGCTCGAATCTTTTCCAAAAGATACACCTAAAATCCAGGGAATTTCATCGCTACAATACAAATCCTGAATTTCTTGAGTTAACTTTTCTACATCATCCACTAATTGCTTAACGCTGCGCGGTGGGAATAGTGGCATCTGCTGAGCTTGTGTCATTTTACCAATCTCCCCTTGCCAAGCAGCAACACTTGTGCTGTGAATTCCCCGCTGTGACGCAACATAATTGTTTGCCCTTGATCGTTGAGCTTTCAACGTAATAGTCTGCCTAACTACTATAACCCGTGATGATTTACAATTAAATATTAACCTTTAAATTAATTTACAAGCTATGGCTAATGACAGCTCGACTCAGCCAGAACTCAACCAGCGACTAGATGAATTTCTTGAGCCGTACTTCGCCAGATACCACCGTCAGAAGTGCTATCCGGGCTTAATTTTTGAGCATGGAAAGCGAAAAATGGTACAATTCAACGTGCCTGCTGATGACTTGCCTACTCTTCTCCAAGCAAGACCTTCTACCAATAACGAGCCTGAGTCTGGTAAAAACCGTCCAGAGATTAAGGGCCATGCTGAGGAAGTCAAGGAGTACATTCTCAAGCGCGTTAGAAAAGACCAACCCTGGATTGTGGGTACACTCACTGCCAATGTCGATCCAGAGAAGATTCAAATTATCGAACTAAGTCGGGGAATTTGTTTAGTAGTTATCCCTCGTGGCGTTAAGTTAGATATTACCGACGGACAGCACCGCAAGCGAGCGATTCACGAATTGATTGAGAGTGCTAACGGCGAGTTAATTGGAAATAATGATTTCCCAATTACGCTAGTTTTAGAAGGCAACTTTAATCAGTGTCAAAGAGACTTTAGAGATATGGCGCAAACAAAAGCGCTGGATAAATCTTTACTCTTGTCCTTTGGCGAAATGGAAGGTCGAATAGGTATTTGCAAACAGTTAATTGAACAAGTGCCAATTTTCAAGGGCAAGACAGAGAAAGTTAAAGGTTCTCCATCATCTAAAGAAAAGCGAATATATACAATGAATTATGTAGCAAAGGCTGTTAGTTGCGCTTTTGCTAACGATCCGAATAACGAACTCAAAGATTATGATTTATCAGAATGTTCGGCAGCTATAATTAGTTGCCTCAATCAATTTTTTACAGAATGCAGTCTAACTCAATACATTTATGAGACAGATGCGGATGATTTGACAGTCAATGAAATTGATAACTTTAAAGAAAGTTGTTTATTGGGGAGGAGTGTGGGAATAGAAATATTAGGAAAGTTACTCTACTGCACTTATGATGCTGATAGCTATTGCTTCGATCAAGAACAAGTATCAGAACTTGCTCAACTTGATTGGTCAAGAAAAAGCCACCTTTGGGAAGGAAATGTGGTTTTGTCGGACAATAGTCCAAATAATCTAGTTCGTAACTATAGAATAACAGCTAGTGTTAATGCTGTAAAAATGGCAGTAAATCAAGTAAAAGCCCACCTAGAATGGATTTAACTCATATTATCCACCTTCATTGTGGCACGGGCGTCCCGCCTGTGCTGCATCTGCGGTTTCCAAACCCAACCGATTTTTCAAATAATCAGTCATCCAACTAACACTCGCCCTCGACTTAGAAATCCCCCCTTTCAACAAAATCCCACCCTCCCAATCAGGATTAGAAATCGACCAATCAACCTGCTGCAAAAGGCTCAAACGTTCCTCCCAACTCTCAGGAAAAACCGACAGCAAAGCCGCCCCAACTTCCCCCAAACTCTCAAGCACAACACTGTGACAGTGCACGCAATCCCGGCGCATTTCCCCCGCCGCAACTTGCTTGTGCAGAACTAATTGCCAATCTGGAATAAAACTGCAAACCGCATTCCAATAACTAACCGCCCGTTGTATTTTTTGAGCAAGTTCTTCCTCTTTCTGTTCTTTTTTGGTGCGAGAACCAGAGGGTTTTGCCTGTTCGCTGCCGTGAATATTAGACAGCAAAGCCATGATAGCACGATCGATCGCACTCAGCGTAAACAATTTGTGCGATCGCCCGTTCAAACTCCCCCTCTCCATCTCAGTCAAACACCGGAAAACCTCAACCTGCTTAACAACCGCCTTCACCACAAAAGCGCGATCGTCCCGGTGGTTGTAAAGTAGACTTAGCGACGACTCCAAAGGAACTTGAAAATTGTTCAAATCAGCAAACATCTGCTGCGATTTTTCCAACCCAATATCGAGAAACAAAATCAGCGCCACCGTCTCATATCCCAACTGCGGATTTTCCCTCAAAGCCATCTCAAAAGCCGCCCGCCGATGCTGTCCGTCATTAATAGTAAACTTAGCATCCATCGGCACTCGCAAGCGACCGATTTTCCGTTCTTCTGCCTCATTTCCCACTGCTTCAAAAGTAATATCCGCATCAATCGAAGCAGCAATAGCCCCACAAGTATAATTTGTAGGATTCTTAACAAAATACTCAGCTATTTCGGGAATCCTAGCTTTGTTAAGCGCGCGTTTCGCCCGCAGAGACGGCGGCAAATCTTCAGATTCAAAGGGAAACAATTTCGGCAAAAAACGCACCGGACACATCGACACGTAATATTCGCGGCCCGCTTGAATTCCCCGAATTACCGGCAAAATGTATTCAAAGGAAGGAGTAGACATATGTTTTTGTTGTTGCAGGTGCGAAGTATGAAGAAATCAGGGGCAAGTGCCATCGTCAATTCACTCGCTTCCCCGATATTCCGCCGGGGGTTGAAACCCCCGTCTCATAGCGAAAGTCGGTTAAAACCGACTAAACATAAACCTCGAAATTGATTCATATTCAGTCCTCTTCAGAGGACTTTCGCTATGAGACAGGGGTTTCAAC
>NZ_JAUBOR010000012.1:12987-115133 GCF_036700305.1 Microcoleus sp. Z1_A1 | reverse complement strand
CCCTGGCGGGCCCCGATGGTGGCGGGGTTTCAACCCCTGGCGGGCCCCGATGGTGGCGGGTTTTCAACCCCTGGCGGGCCCCGATGGTGGCGGGGTTTCAACCCCTGGCGGGCCCCGATGGTGGCGGGTTTTCAACCCCTGGCGGACTCAGACGGTGGCGCGTGAGACCCAGACGCATCTGCATCAAGCCCGATCGCCCCTAAGCTATTGACAAATAAAACATTAAATGATATATAAGGTTGAATTTACTTAGTGTTTTAAGTATTTCACAAAAATTTTTAAAAAACAAGAGTTGACATACAATTTAACCCATGATATTTTTGAAAAAATAACCTAATTATATAAAAACCGCCCATGACAACCAACCCAGCGGATGACCTCGCTATAAAGATTTTAGAAAAAGAAAATAGCGACAGACAGGAAATCGCACTTTTATTAGATAATTATTTAGGAAAGGACGATCGCATTTTCGTCCAAAAAACCCAGATGGGAAACAGCGAAGCATACATCGGTTCAGTCACCCTAGAATGGTTAGACTCTCGCGTCCGTTTCGCCTCGCAAATGCCGCTTTTCCGCCAAAAATTCGACCTCCAAACGAACAACATCGTCCGCGACGACGAAACCATTGACGAAATTATCCAGCGTCCCTTAGATTGGTCGCGGCAAGCCACCCTCACTCAATATTTAGCAGCCCGAAAATCGCACAAATTCCCCGCAGTTTTAGTAGTCGTCAGTCCCCCGTGGGTAGATAATCCTCTAGCCGAGGAATGGGATAAAAATGGCGTAGCAACCAAATCCGCGACTGAATTTACATCCTTTGATAAAAACGAGAACTTAGGGCTTTTGAATGTCTCTCAAAAAGTCTCTATTTTTGCCTTAGACGGCCAGCATCGGCTGATGGGAGTTCAAGGTTTAATGAGTTTAATTAAAACCGGAATCCTGCAAAGATACAACAAAAATAAAAAACCTGTCGGCGCTGCAATTACTCTGGAAGATTTAGCAGAAGAGTATCAAATCGACCCCGAAACAGTGTATAAATTAGCTCACGAAAAAATCGGAATTGAGTTTATCCCGGCGGCGGTAGCGGGGGAAACGCGACAGCAAGCACAACGGCGCGTGCGATCGATCTTTGTGCACGTTAACCTAATGGCCGTAACGCTGAGTCAGGGCCAGCTAGCATTATTAAACGAGGACAACGGATTTGCGATTTGCGCCCGCAAAATTGCCGTCACCCATCCCTTATTAAAAGAACAAGATGACAGAAACCCCCGCGTCAATTGGGACAGCGCCACAGTCGCAGCAAAATCAACTGTGTTAACCACATTGCAAGCGCTGCAAGATATGTCCGAACGGTATTTAGAATACAAATTCCCCCATTGGAAGCCGGAACGAAAAGGTTTAATTCCCATGCGTCCCGAAGATGAAGAACTAAAAGAGGGAATTGAAGAGTTTAAAAAATTGTTCGATCATTTAGCAACTTTACCCAGCTATCAAAGAATTGAAAGCGGCGAAGAAACGACAGAATTGCGCCGATTTAGTTTTGAAAAGCCAGGGGGCGAGGGAAATATTTTGTTCCGTCCCGTCGGTCAAGTTGCTTTAGCTAATGCTTTGGGAATTCTAGTATTTAGAAAGAAACTTTCCCTGAAATCTATTTTCGACAAACTCCGCAGGTACGATGTCGATGAAGGATTTAGCCACATGGACAATCCAGAGTCTGCGTGGTACGGGATTTTGTACGATCCGAACAAAAAGCGAATGCTAGTTTCTGGAAAGGATTTAGCGACGAAGTTAATTGTATATTTGGTGGGGGGAATTCAGGACGATATGGAGCGAGCTCATTTGCGGCAAGCGGTAGCGGAAGCGAGGACTTTTGAGGATAAAGCTGTTAGTTTTAACGGCCGATTTGTGCAGCCGCAAGAGGTAGGATTGCCACCAGTGCTTAGCTAAGTTTTTATTGGGCAAAGCCCACAGCGACGAAGACTGATAAAGTAGGAAACAAATTGGTTTTGTATAATTGAATCTGCACGTTACCTAGAACCACATTATGACCATCGCTGAACAGATTTACGCAATCGTCAAAACCCTTCCCAAAGACCAAGCCAGCGAAATTCTCACTTTCGCTGAATTCGTTTGTGCCAAGCACCTGAGCGCAAACCAACCAACAGACACCGTAGACTCTCTGATTCCTTGGAATGAACTTGTTTTTTCCCTTGCTGGAACTTGGGCAAAAGATTTTCCATCCCTAGAAGATATTCGTGCTGAATCCGGACAAGACATCCTGCGGGAGAGTCTGTAAATGTACGTTTTGGATACCAACACCTTGATCTACTATTTCAAAGGTCAAGGACAAGTTGCTCAAAATCTTGCGAATGTTTCTCCCCTGGAAATAGTCGTTTCTACGAGCGTCCTTTTTGAGTTGCAAGTCGGCATTGCTAAATCCAATTCGCCCGCAAAACGCACCCAACAACTTCAGCAATTTTTGAGCAGAGTTAACGTTATTCCTTTCGATCGCGATGCAGCTCTTGCGGCTGCTACAATTCGCGCCCAGTTGGAGCAACAAGGTACTCCCATCGGCCCGATCGATGTTTTGATTGCAGGGACAGCCGTAGCCCTGCAAGCGACTCTCGTAACCCACAATGTCAAGGAATTTTCTAGAGTTTCGGAACTCGCAATCGCAGACTGGTATTGACTAAAAAACTTCTCACAATCTGGCTTCCTTTAACAAAATAAGTTCGGCTCCTACAGGCAAATGATCTGACTCCGTTGCCTCCAAAACCGAACTAGATTTAGCGCCCCAATGCTTTGAATACCAAATATAATCAATCCGGCAAACGGGATAATTCAATCTCCAATTTAACCTTTTTACCAATAAGTTAAGTTCCCAACCGTGAGGCCAGGTAAAACCAAACCCAAATCCAGATTTTCGGAAAGAATCTTGCAAGACTTTCTTTACCCTGTAATAGTCTTGAGTTTCGTCTGTCATATTAAAATCGCCCGCGACGATGACTGGCAGAGTTTCTCGCTCAACTCGCTGCACTAATTCTTGAATTTCAGGCGATCGTTTGCCATATATGTAAACAGGAAGTTTGAAAAAACGCAATTTTCTAGCTCTGGTCAACCACGGCCCGGTAGCTTGCATATTATAAATCACTACTTCTTGTTCGTTAAATTTAATAATTGCCCGCTGCTGCGTTTCTGGATGGCCGGCTAAGTGCAGTATTTCGCTGGAGACAATCGGATATTTACTGAGAATTCCTACAGGGGGATTGCCAATTTGATAGGGGTAGTCTGCTTTTAACCAGGTGAAAGCTCTTTCGGTATGTTTACTAACGATTTCTTGTAAAAATATAATATCGGGTTTTTGATTCTGAATCAGTTTAGCTAAACTTGGCGACTGAGTTTTATACCAATGGACGTTATGGGATAAAATTTTGATGCTGGGGTGCGAATCTGTGATGTTTATTGGTGTGGGAGAAAAGTATTTAATGTGCAGCCAACTTATTAGGATAATGCAGGCGATCGCCGAAATAATAGTGAACCATCTTTTTTTGATAATTGACAATCCGATGATGGGAAGCAGGAAAGTTGGGAATAAAATTAAGGGAATAAAAGTGGTAATTAAGGCAATAACTCCTATTCTATCCCAAAGGATTAGTTTGAGAATGAAATAGCAGATCATGAATACTGAGTAGCCGTAAGCGAAAAATTTGGCAGATTCCTTAAGCCCTTTCTTTACGATCTCTGCTAGTACATACTTCATTGGGCACCTATTAAAATAAGAACTTGCTTAAATCGAATTCTTCATTTGACCGATGTTGGTTGTCTCTTTCAGAAATCAAAACCAACAACAGGCGATCGGTATAATCCGCCGCACCCCGCAACTCTTCTCGCAATATTTCCAGTCCACCATTAGCATATTCTTCAAAAATTTGCAAGCGTTCTGCTTCCAATTTTTCGTCGAGATGGGAGAGAATTTGAGGATTTTTGGTTTCGGCGATCGCAATTAACTTAATCGCCATATCGTAACCCCTGGATACAAAAATATCAACATCTATCGCCCCTGGTTCTCGTTTAGAAATTTCCCCCAAAGGCGATCGTTTTTTCCGCTGCTTTCCCAAGGATGCGGCGAAGGCGATGACATCGGCGTAAGTCTGGAAAGGGCCAGTGTGGTTATCCGATAAAGTTAATGATTTGACTAACTCGGCTTTATCTTTAGCAATTCTAATTTTGTTAGCAGCCATTGCCATAATATCTAGTTTCTAACTATTATAAATCTCGCCAATATCCAACACTGGGCGCAGGGCCAATTCACAATGTCCGCAACAACATAATTTTTTGTGCAAAACCTCCTCTTGCTTCCCGCCGCTTCATTTGTTCCGCCAAAAGTCGATCGCCCGAAATGCCAAAACTCGCCATCACCGCATCTATCACCTCATACAAATCCGCCAATTCCGCCACCAAATCTTCCTCGTGGGCTTCTGCGGCTTCCCCCGCTTCTTCAATCAATTTCTGCAGCAAAGCTTGACGGTATTCTGCCTCCGACAAAATTACAAACTCGCATTCATTCCCGCTTTTACGAATAATTTCAGGAATGCGATCGCGCACCAACTTATGATACTGCTTTTTCACGTCAAACTCCCTTCAACCTTGACTAAAAGTTTGAATCAACCAGCGATTAATTTCCCCATCATCTTGCGTTTGACTGCGATTCAAAGCTTCCTCAACTAACCGGATTTCCAGCCCCGGTAAAACCCGCGACTCTTGAATTCTCCCGCTACCTCCGCCATTAATCGCAAACGCAAAAACCTCCCGCGTGTTTGCACGTTCAACCCAATATTCACTAATTCCTGCATTTTCGTAAAGCAACCGCTTACTGCCTAAATCATCGTTAAAAGAAGATGCACCAATTTCTATTATCAAATTAGGCGGATCGTATAGATTTAAATCAACAGCAGAATTGCTATCATCAGGAGGCACTCTTAAATCTGAACCAATGTAGTAAGCTAAATCAGGTTGAAACTCGCCGATACCTGCTTTGCGAAAACTGGTGTTAGTAAACTGAACTACTCGGATATTTCTCAATGTTGCAAACAGAATAACTACACAGGCCATAATTGAATTTTGACGCCCGTGCAATGGCCCTACTGGTGACATTTCTACCCTCATGTGTTCTTGATAGTAATAAAACTTGCCCTTTTCCCATGCTGAATCCTCAGCAAAATTTAGAAACTCTTCCCACGTCGCCTTCACCCAAATATCCGTTTCCAAAACCTGCGTAATTGCCGAATTAGAAGCCATAATCCACCTCTACAATTTCCGTATATTCAAATTCATTTGGACTGCGCTTAACTAAAGGATAGCGCGTCCCGCCAAGTTCGATCGCATCTTCTTCACAATCAGCTTTCGGAGAATTGTACACCAGCACGTATTCCCTGCCGGTGCAACTTTCCATTTCTTGAGCAACTTCTCCGCGCCACTGAGTTTTTGTTACCAAAACTACCAATTGATTCGCCAACTTCGGCAGCTTATTCGCGATTTGCTTGCGATAAATCTCGTCCAAACTGCCAAAGGGAGAATCCATCACAATTGGAAACGTACTGCTATCCGGGCCCATCAAAGTATTCTTTTGACTCCACTCCCGCACGCCCTCAATAATTCCCCCGATAAACGATAAACTGAGAATTTGATTTTCTCCCGTAGAAGCGGCCACCAATGATTCTTTACCAGAGGTATTTTCTACTAGAGTCAGTTCGTATTTATCGCTCAGTTTTGGGATATAAGGAGTAAAAGAAATTTGACTAAAAATATCTTGCACCCGCTTTTCCAACTGAGAACAAAACTGTTTTTCTAAGCGATCTCGCACTTCAGTTAGGCGATCGATCGCATCCTGAGTCGCAGCAATCCGGCGCTGGGCTAATACTTGCCTTTGCTCATTCAGTTGCTGCTTATCGATTTGCTTGTCCAAAGCCGACACCTGCACATTCAAACTCTCAATCTGCTGCTGATTAGAGCCTGTTTCCCGGTGCAAATCGCCAATTTTTGCCTCAATTTCATCCAAGCGCTTTTGCAAGCGGCTGACATCCTCGTCAGGAAAATTTCGCAGCTTGTTGTGAATATCGTCTAACTGATTTTCCACCCGAGAAAGTTCGGTTCTGTCGCGGCTGATATTGCCTTGGTGTCGGTCAATTTCCTCCCAAAAATCAGCCACTTGTTTATCAATTTCATTTACCCGATCGCTAATCCGAATAGTTGTTTCTTCCACATCGCCAACACCCGCCTTATCCATCCAACCGCTAACCTGTTGGCGAGACTCAGAACCCTCCACTAATTCCGCACCGCAGATACACCGCTGCTGCGCTAATAACTCTTCCAAAAACGGCCGCTGAATCCCCGAAAGCAACGAGCCGCCTTCCCGCAAACCTTCAACAATTACTTTAAATTCAGCCGCAGCCTCTGACAGAAATACCCCATAACCCCGCATAGAGATTGAGCGTTTGAGAGCATCTGTAGCCTGTACAATTTGTTGCTTCAATAAACTTTTCTGCATTTCCAATTCGTCTCGCAACTTTTGTAAATCCGCAGCACCGCTAAGTTCCAATAAGTTACCATTAACTGCTTTTTTTAACTCCCCTTGGTTGACCAATTCCTGCTCGATTTCTACTTGTCTGCTCGAAAGTTGCTCAGCTTCTTGCTCAATTTTTTGCTTGTCTTTTAAAAGTTTCTTCGTTTCAGCATTCCCAATTATATTTAAATCTGTCTCTAGAGATTTTTTTGCTTCTAGTAAATGCCGGAGCGATCTATTCAACACTTCAACTCCCAGCAACTCCTTAGTAGCTTCCGCAATTTCTGCCTTCTTGTCATAGCGGACAATTTGCTCGATTCGCTCCCCATCAAAAAAGAAATATTTATGTAAACTTTCCGGCAAAATCCGCCCGATAATATCATCGGGATGCTGATCCGGCTTCAGCCACAGACCGTTATCTTTTGCTACATTCAGAAACAATTCAGCCTTACCATGTTCTACAGTATTTTCACTTTTATAAGCACGACAAATGCGTCTTGCTTGGTAGCGCGTGCTGTCATGTTCAAACACAATTTCCGCCCAACAACCTACGGCTTTTCCCATTTCCGCCTCAGCCAAAGCGCGCTTGTTTACTAATTGTTCTTCTGCCGCAAAAGCCGCGCTAAATCTTCCGTAAAGTACCCACGTAAAGGCATTCATTAAGGCAGTTTTTCCCGCGCCATTATTCCCGTGAATTACTGTAATATTTTGCCCGCCCCAAGCTAGTTTAATTTCGGGAGTTTTGCCGTAAAATTGACGAAAGTTGCATAGAGTAATTGAGATTAACTTCATACAATTGCTTCCTTAATGATTTTTAAAATGTCATCGTTAATGTGGCGAGGAGCTCTCATGTACAGTTTATCTTTTTCAATTTCCAATACCCGCTCAATAATTTGTCTAACTTCCGGTGGCGCGCTAGTAATTGGTTGCTGTACGTCGCTGAATTCCTGATGAGTTTGATAAGAAGAACGCTTTTCTGCTAAAATGCTTGTCGGTACGGCTGCGATCGCACTATCTTCATATCTAAATGCCATAATCAGATTTTCATTCAGATTTTCCGTCATATTTTTTTTGCAAATATTAAAATATACAGGGCCTAGGCTCATGGGCGAGAAACCCGGTTTCTACGAGTTTTGCGAACACTCACGAGAAATCTACAAAGAAACCGGGTTTCTGAACTATGCGTGCGATCGCGAACTAAACTAGCAACTCAAACTACGATCGAATAATTCTCTATTCTAAAACATAAACCGAACCTTAATAAATGTCAAATGTCTAATAGCCCGTAACGCCTCTGAATTTGAAGCAATTTCACTCTAGCTTCCCCAGCATTGTCAGCTAAATCGGCAAATTCCAAGAACCGTTTCAACTCTTTTCGTAGCAAATTGCGCTCGACTTCTAAGGTTTCCCGACCTAAATCTGGAGGCAAAACTATCATGTCAAATAAAGTTGCCCTTTCCTTCCCCGGATGCGGCCGCAAAATCCGTCCCCGGCGCTGAATAAACTGGCGCGGATTGCTGCTGCTTGCTAAAATTACAGCATTGCGAATTGCAGGAATATCCACGCCTTCATCCAAACACCGAATCGCTACCAAACCTTGCAATTCTCCACTCTCAAATTGCTGGCGCAATCGTTCTCTTTCTGCTAAAGGAGTTGCCGCAGTATAAGTATTAACTCGGTAGCCTAATTCGGAACCCAATAACTTGGCGGTTTCTGTTAGTTGGCGGTTGTTATTTCGGCGCGCACTTCCTTCGATCGCACCGTCGCCGCAGTAAAATAAAGTATGGGCTGTGTCGAGACGGTGAATCATTAATTCTCGCAACGCTACTAATTTATTAGCCGCAGCCCCAATTAACCGAGCTCGCTGCATTAATAAAGTTGTTAAAGCATCGTTTTCTTCTACTTTTTCATCGCCCCAAAGCGCCCAGCCAATCTTTTGAGTTAAGCGGGAATATTTGCGGGTTTCGGCTTCGGTCAATTCTACTAAAATTGGATAGTATAAATAATGTACTAAGGCTTTTTGGCGGATGGCGTCGGCTAAGGTAAGTTCCGGCTGCAAAACCGGGCCGAAATAATCTAAAATAGCTTCAGTTCCTTGTTCGTCGAAATGCCTTTCTGGGGTGGCGGAAAGGGCGAGTCGCAGTCCAATATTGCGCGGCAAACTTTCTCCTAAACGGGGCGCGCCTAAGTTGTGAACTTCGTCTCCAATAATCAGGGTTTTTTCTGGGAAATAGCGCAGTTGCGATCGCAAACTATCTCCCATTAAGGTAGCATTGGTAGTGATGATTGTGAGAAATGCCCGCTCGCCAGAGCGCACTTCATACAAACCCGCAGCCAGCTTATTCTGCCAACTGCGGGCGCTATCAAAAGCCAAAATAGGTTTTAAACAAAATTTCTCGGATTCCCGCGCCCACTGATTCACCAGGTGGCAGTAAGGGCAAATTACGAGCAGAACTTGCAGGTTAATTTTATTGTATAATTCAGTGGCGATCGCCAGCGCAGTAATCGTCTTGCCACTACCCGTCGCCATCTTCAGCGTACCGCGTCCCTGATTCGCAAACCAATTAGCCACCGCCACTCGCTGATACTGTCGCAATTGCAGCGATGGCGGCATCTTCGGAAATCCAAATTGCGAATTATTAGCCGTTGAGCGATTCACCTTTAAATGCCGTTAGATGCAAAATTCCCTATACTCAACTTTAACTCACGGGCGATCGAAACTTAACAGCGCAAACAAATCATCGGCCGACAGTTGCAAATCCGACAGCACATCGAGCACAGGTAAAATATCCTGATTCTCTTTCGCCTCTGGTTGCTGCTGCGGTTTAAAAACCAGAACTAATTTTTCTTCCGGGTCAATCAACCAACCCAGTTTAGCATTGTGATTTAAGCAAAACAAAATATTATTAATGACCCGAGTTGGATTTTGATCCGGCGATAAAATCTCAATTGTCCAATCCGGGACAATTTTAAACCTGTTTTCTATTTCTCCATCAGCATTGAGAAGAATGCGCGACCACTCAAACACTGCTATATCTGGAACAATAGAACGTCCTCCAAAAGTGCAGCGCAATTCAGAAAAAGCAAAAGCTAACTTTTGCGGTTCTCCCACCTGATTAATTCTATTCCCAAAACGTGTTTGCAACGTGCTGTGTTTTCCTTGCGGCATAGCTTTTTGATAAATTTGACCGTCAACATACTCGCTAGCAGGCTTAGTTTCTGGAAGCAGCAGAAACTCTTCGAGAGAAATCTTGGACGGAGACTGAATTGACGTTACCATAAACAATTAACCCCTCAACAACTCAACTGCCGTCTTAAAAAGGATTCATATCGCTGTCAGTTTCCCAATCAGCACAACTCTCCGATTCCACACCAGTAGGGTGCATCGCACAAACCAACAAATTGCCACCGTAAACTTGACCGTGATAGTTGCGACAACCGCGACAAGCCGGCTGCTGCGTCGGTGAAGGGTCTACATAAGTCACCATCGACAAATCTATCTCATCAAACTCCGGGTCGAAGTCGCGGCAAATTTCAATTATCGGTTCGATAAATTCATTAAATAAACCGTCAAATTCATTGAAATAACCGTCAATGTCGTTAATCAGATTATTTTGTACTTCTTCTGTAAACTCTTCCGACATTTTTGCCAAAACGTCCAGCATTTCGACAAACTCTTCGCCCATTTCGCTGAAAAAATGCTCTACTTCAGAAACAGCATTTTCCATTACTCCAAAAAAATCTTTAGACCAATCTTCCATGAATTTGACAGTTGGCTATTACAAAATATTTTACAGACAGGTGGAGCCAGCCTCATGCGAAGCGATCGCACCTACTTTCAATTCTATTACCTATTGCCTGATATCCGTCCACATCTGACAGGGGAAATATTCAAAAAGGGAACTCAAGATTATTATCCTGAGTTCCCTTCCTGCTTTGCTGAGCGAGCTTTTTCCTGCTTAATCCCGCTTCAGCCGCCGCAATTCCTCTTGTAAATTCTGCACTTGTTCGCGGAGCTTGTCTACGCCGCCTGTCTCTTTAGCATCTTTTGCCGAGACATCTTCTTCCTCAGAAACAATTTCAATCCGCCGAGGTTCAGCGGGTTTTTCGTTCCCAGCCGAGGCTACGGGAGGCTGCTGCTGAGCCTGTTGTACCATATCGTCAACAAAGCGGCGAGCTTCTTCCGTGGACATCTCGCCCCGCTTCACCAATTCGTCTGCCAGCTTTTGGGCTTCAGTGCGTAATTCAGTTAACTTGCTGCCAGCTTTTTCACCAGCGTAGGAAGCTAGCCCGACACCAAGGTAAACTGCTTTCTGTAAAATATCTCCGAAACCAGGCATAGGAGCTACACCTCAAAAAACTGGGTGAACCGGAGACCACGCCTATTACAAGCATCCCGTGTTGCTGCTACCTTCCGGTCCTGACAAGATTTGGGCGTTGGAATCGCGTGGGTCCAGTTCATTTATGAGTATAACACAGTTATTTATTCTTCAACCACACACCAGTGATAAATTTCATAAATAACGCAACCGTTCTTCACCAGCGGGTCTTCAGCGACGATCGCCCTCGCCTCATCCATCGAACCCGCCTCAAACAGCAACATACCGCCGCCCCGCCGCCCCCAGTAGCCAGTTTTCGCTCGGTGTCCTTTAGAAATCAACTCTCGGACATAAGCTCTGTGAGCTGGCACGTATTGGTCAAAGACAGGCTTTTCGACAATTCCTTGCTCAATTTTGACAAACCAAGGCATTTTAAATTTTAGATTTTAGATTTTGGATTTTGGATTGTAGATTGGGAATGGAGTTTTTGGTACAAGCCTTGAGTAAATACTCGATTTTCCATACTCCGCCATTTCTTCCTCACTGCGATGTTATCCCATGAACCCGTCAAAACAGCGATTTTTTATTGCCCTAGTGCCGCCTCCCGATATTGAACAACACATTACTGAGATTAAACTATATTTTGCGGAACATTACAACAGCCGCGGTGCTTTGAATTCCCCGCCGCACATCACGCTGCAACCTCCTTTTCACTCGTTAGCGGAGGATGTTGCCAAATTAGAGGAAAGTTTGAACCAGTTTTCTGCAAATCGGCGGCCCATTCCCGTTACTCTATCCGGTTTTGCTGCTTTCACGCCCCGCGTCATTTACGCTGATGTTTTCAAATCGCCCGAATTGCTGGAGATTCACTCATCTTTGATGAGTTATTTGGAGGCAAATTTGGGAATTGTCGATCGAGTTTCTCAAAGTCGCCCATTTGTACCGCACATGACAGTAGCATTTCGCGATTTAACTAAGGAGAATTTTCAAACAGCTTGGTTGGAATTTGCAGGGCGATCGCTCCACTTTGAGTTTACCGCTTCGGCGTTAACTTTACTGCTTCACGACGGCAGCCGGTGGAACATCAGCAATCAATTCCCGCTTTCCGCCTAAACTCTCTCCCTTCTCTTTCTTTGCGTCAATAGCGTCTTCGCGGTTCCTTTTTCCCAAAAAATCTTGTTAGTAAATCATCATTAATCAACACTTCGGACAGTTTCATGGCTGACTCGCGAGGGGCGAGAAACCCGGTTTATACGACTTTTACCTCGATGAACGAGAACTATTCGTAGAAATCGGGTTTCTGAGGTCACAAGTGAGTCAACAAATTTGATGACTTTAGTCCTCACTACAAATCTGTTGAAATTTAAATGCCGTCACAGCTTACCTATTAATCTTATTCGGAGTTGCAAGTGCCACAGTTCCATAAACCGAAATTCCCGATTGTTCCAAAATTTTAATTGCCGACTTAACCGTAGTACCGCTAGTGTAAATATCATCAACTAACAGCACTCGATCGCGCGGGAGGCGACGACGGAAATCTTTCCCCAAACCTAAAGCATTTTTCATTTCCGCTTGGCGCTGCTGCGGCGTCAGAGCGAATAAAGCCTGAGTATTTTTCACCCGTTCCAAACCGTGCCGCTGCAAAGGCAAACCAGTCAGATCGCAAAAACTTTCAGCCAAAAGTTCCGCCTGGTTAAAACCGCGCTGCTTGAGCTTTTCTTTGTGCAGGGGAATCGGTACAACAGTTAAATTGTCTATAGCTAATTCGGGAAAACTCAGCCAAGCTTCCGCCAGCCAGCCGCCGAGAGGTTTGGCTAATTGCGGATTGCCGTCATATTTCAAAGCTGCGATCGCCCGTTTGAGAGCCCCGCCATACTCACCCCACACAAAAACACGCTGCTGTGAATGCCAAAATCGACCCGGATCGCTTAATTGACATTGCTGAAGCTGCTTGTCACAGTAGGGACAAAACTCTCCGGCGGCCGGTCGCTGACAAAGAGGACAGTTAGACTTAAGAAATAGATTGAGAAAAGATTTGACTAATCCCGTCCATTGTCGCTTGTTCATCCTAAAATTGTCGTAAGTGATTAATGGGAAAAACTATCAAATTCAATCTGTTTCCACGGACAGGCTCGCAGCGTGAAAAACCTCTACTGGTTAGACAAAATTCAACCTTCAGACAGAGATGCAGTGGGAGAAAAAGCATTTTACTTGAGCTGTTTGCTCCAGAAAAATCATCCCGTTGTACCGGGTTTTGTCGTGCCGGCTACTACATTCTGGCAGTTTTTAGAGTCGATCGACTGCCTAGAACCGCTGTTTGCTGACTGGCCACACTCTTCCCTGCACTTGAATGTCGATGAACCCAGACAACTGCAATCGATCGCCCGCAGCATCCGCCACCAAATCCTCACCGGCAAACTGCCCGATTCACTGCTCTCCACCCTAGAGTCTGCTGTTTCTCAACTCAACTCACAGTCAAACTTAAACTCCACAGCCTTAATTTTTCGCCCTTCCCTGACTTCCTGGAACCCGAAAACAGTAGGCATTTTGGAATCTCAGGCAGTACGGGCAGAACCCGAAGCCATTGGGGCCGGACTCAAACGAGCTTGGGCAGAAATGTTCAGAGCCCGAAGTCTATTTTACTGGCAGCGGTGCGGGCTGCGGGTACAGCAAATCAATCCCGCAGTTTTGGTGCAGCCACTTCAAGAAGCCATCGCCGCGGGCGAGGTGAAAACAAAGGCGGGCGCACAGTGGGAAATCCAAGCCACCAGCGGTTTGGGATTGTCCCTGGCTAGGGGAGAAACCATCCCCGATTACTATCAAGTGCAGCCGGAAACAAGCGCGGTTAAATTCCAGCGGATCGGTTACAAAACATTAGCCTACAATCTCAAAGTCGGCGATAGTGAACCGAAAAAAAAACTGCTACTGGGCAAGTTTGCTGCTTTCCCAATTCCCGATTCTCCCTTTATACTTTCTGATTTTGCTGACTGTTGCGTGCAAGTTTTAGCGCTGGGAGAAGAAGCACAAACACAATACGTTTTAGAGGAATCGCAACTGCAAGAAATCATTGAATTGAGTAAAAAAGCGATCGCCGAATTTGACTCAGATTTAATTTTGGAGTGGACGCTAAACCAGACAGAAAACAGCGGCGAACTGCAGTTTTATTTCACTCAAGTTCGTCTTGTCAAAGCGGAAAAAGTCGCGCCGGTAGAGGAAAATCCGAGATACCTCCGGCAGCCAAACTCGATCGCAAGAGCCCGAACTCCTGCCATACTCAGAGGTGTGGCAGCAGCATCAGGAAAAGCCGAAGCAATTGCCCAAGTTATGACTAATTCCCACCCAGAAAACGCGGAATTCCTAGCCGGAGGCATTTTAGTAGCCCGGACAATCGAGCCGAATTGGCTACCTTGGCTGAAGGTTGCTGCTGGGGTGGTTGCCGAACAAGGAGGTATGACAGGCCACGGCGCCATTTTAGCAAGAGAATTGGGGATTCCCGCCGTTGTGGGAGTGACCGGGGCCACGCGGGCGATCGCCTCGGGCGATTCGGTTTTGGTAGACGGCGATACCGGAGAAGTTTTTGCCCTCGCCCAACCCGATGCCATCGAGATAGCAGACAGCCGCCGACTTCTGGACACAGCAAAAAAGGCAGATATATACAGTACAGCAGCCAAAATGTCAATAGCCAAGCACCAATCTTCTACCTCCGATCGATCGTCCAATTCCGATCCTAAATCTCGACAATCTGAGTCTACTCAATATGTTTGGGGCCCACCAACGGCAACTCAACTGCTAGTTAATGTCAGCCAAACAAGTTCGATTGACCGCCTCAAAAATCTGCCAATAGACGGCATCGGATTGCTGCGATCGGAATTAATGGCATTAGAAGCTTTGGACTGTCAAAACCCCAAAGTTTGGCTACAAGACGGCCGCCAATCGGAATTTGTCGATCGCATGGCGGATTGCCTCAGCTTATTTGCTGCTGCCGTTTCCCCGCAGCCAATATTTTATCGCTCTCTCGATTTACGCGAGTCAGGCGACCACGGCAGTTTCAGTTATACCTTTGAACCGGAATTATTTGATTGGGAACTCTGCGTACTTCAAAAAGTCTGCGAGTCAGGTCATACAAATGTTAATTTAATTTTGCCTTTCGTGCGATCGGTTGAGGAGTTTATCTACTGCCGCCAGCGCTTAGAAACTGTTTGGAAAAACCGCTCGCCCGAATTTCAACTGTGGATTATGGCGGAAGTTCCTTCGGTGTTATTTTTATTACCAGATTACGTAAAAGCCGGGGTTCAAGGAATTTCCATCGGCACCAACGATTTAACCCAATTTCTGTTAGGGATTCACCGCAACTCCCAACAGGTAGCAGGTGCATTCAACGGGAGCGATCGAGCAGTGATGAGGGCGATCGAACAATTAATCAAACAAGCCAGGGCCGCCGGCATTCCTTGCTCGATCTGTGGCGACGCTCCCGCATTGTATCCCGATACAGTTGAATCCTTCGTGCGGTGGGGAATTTCGTCTATTTCGGTCAATGTCGATGCCGTAGAACAAACTAGCAGGGCGATCGTCCGCGCCGAACAGCGCCTGCTGCTAGAAGCCGCTCGATCGATAATTAACAATTAACCACTCCCGCACCCACTTTACCTCAGAAATCCGGTTTCTACTCTAAATCATAGCTTTGGCAAGCAGCCACCCGCTCAGCCATCGGCTTTCTAGACAACCCGTGCGTCCAGGACTATTAACAACTACAGAAGCCCGGTTTCTGAGTAGATATAGCAACCGCGCCCGACGGTTAGGAAATTCTTAATTTCTCAAACCCTGGCTTTTATTCCTTTTATTGCTTCTTCCCTCTTCCCTCTTCCCTCTTCCTTATTCCCTCTTCCTTCCACTAACATCGGATTTTAAAGCTAGGATAGAAATATAACCAATTCTTGACCACGAATTTCAAAGGTGGTACCCGCCACGTGATTTATCCGTGGAATCAATCCCAAATCGAAAATCGAAAATCCTCAAGCCCCCGCATTTATCTCGCGCAAGTCAATCCAAAATCTAAAATCTAAAATCTAAAATCGAATGACCCGGAGGTACAAACAGTGAAATCAAAAATTATTGCAACCGCAGCAATACTTGCCGCTCTCGGCTTTCTGCATCCCCATCCAGCATTATCTCAACCTGCAACTGACGGCGGGACAAAACCCGGATTCTGGCAACCTCAAGCGCAGGTTGACAATACTCGCAACATTACCCTCAGACTGTTAAATGAAACGGGATTGAACCTAGAATACGGTGAATCAGGTGGCCGCTTGTCATCCTTGCCCGTCGGAGCCAGCAGAAACATCAGTGTTCGCATCAGCAATCGTACCGGCGACATTGCCAATATTCCGATTAATGCCACAACAGCAACCACAACTTTGAAATACGACTATAACGTTGACTCGCAGACAAACATTTTGACGATTCGCATCACCAGAGCAGACGGCCGCACTAGGCAAGACCGGTCAGTTTATATTGATGAAAAAGGGCGAGTTTACTCTTTTTAAGATTAACGCTCATCAACCCGGTTTCTCCTGACAAATTTTGCTTTTAGCAGCCCGGTATCGCCCAAGAAATCGGGTTTCTAGACTAGCGTGCCTAAATTCTGTCTTGCTCAAAAAGTTATGAATCAAGTGCAGCCCACAAAGAATCGATATTTTTGTGCAGCGGATTTGACATTTCATCCCCAAAATCAACTGCTGCTTGCAATTCCGCCCTACTGGCGCACTGGTGCATCAGGTGGGTTCCGAGAGGATGTCAACCGCCGCACCGCCGACTAATATCCGTCGTTTCTATTGATACCTGCGCCTCGATTTCCCTCTTCTTTCGGTTTAGCTTTGTTCACTCGCAAGGGGCGGCCCATCCACTCTGCACCGTCTAATTCGGCAATTGCAGCGTCTTCTTGGGCATCCTCCATCATCTCAACAAATGCAAAACCGCGCATCCGACCGGTTTCCCTGTCGGTAGGCAAGACAACTCGCTTGACTGTGCCGTATTCTGCAAATACTGCTTTCAGGTCTTCTTCGGTGGCGCGGTAAGACAGATTTCCAATGTAGATAGTCATGTCGATCGAACTGAACTTGTTGTGCTATACATAATAACCTGTTAATTTAACTGTCAAGTGCTATCTAGCATACAACTGGGCGATCGACTCTAACTAAAAGGGTTTGCCGCACTCACCGAAAGCATCCAGGATACAAGCCCCCTGATTTATGCGTGGATAAATAAAAAACCTGTATCCGAGAAACTTGCCGAACGTATTTATCTCGCGCAAGTCAATGCTTCAATTCTAAAATCTAAAATCTAAAATCTAAAATCGATTGACCAACCCTTGGTACTGGCTGCAATAGTTAGCTTAATCAAAACTCATATCCTCACTCGCCCTGCGAATGAGTGAGGATATGAGTTTTGGGGCGACGAGGAATCCCACCCCTGAACAATACTTGATTTTAATCTAATCGCTGATTGGTGGGCGACGAATCACCAAGCATCTTCGGAAACATAGCGACTAACAAGGTATAATATATTAGGTTGCTCTGGGCCACGAGCGTTGATATAGCGGTTGTCAACTTTCGTGAGGTACTTGCCAATTAATTACCAATTCCCCACTTCTGCCATTCTTTAATCTAAAATTCAAATCTATACCTCATTCACTTGAGAATTACTATACACATCTCCCCAACCCTTTCCTAAACGGGGAGATGTCACCTTCAATCCTTGGGCAAAATTTGGAATTGCCAAGTGGAAATGAGGAATTGGGAACATTTTCTCTCCATCTCCTTCATCCCCAGTTTAGGATATTACTTTCTTTTCTCAATTAAACTAAGGATTTGAGATTTAAAGCCGCTTTGTTAAGTGTTTGAGTGCCAATTCGACTTTGGGTAATACCGCTGGCTGTTTCCGCTGCTCCTTTATTCAGAACATTCATCGCATCTACCACTTGCTCAATAGCGATCGCCTGCTGTTTGGTATTAAGATAAATTTGCTGACTGCTGACAACAACACTGTTAATAGCATTAGCAACATTGTTAAAATTATCCGCCGCACCTTCAGTCAATTTCAGGCTATTATCTAAAGTTTTCTTGCCCTCATCTGTTACCATCACTGTTTTATTAATGGAATTCTTAATACCGTTTATCAAATCACTAATCTGATCCGACGATTTTTTGCTTTGATCTGCCAGTCTGCGAATTTCCGTCGCCACCACCCCAAACCCCTTTCCTTGTTCTCCCGTGCGTACTGCTTCCACTGTAGCGTTAATCGCCAGCATATTAGTTTGACTAGCCAAATCGCTGACTAAATTGGTAATATTAGCAATCTGAGTGGTTTGCTGGCTCAAATTTAAAACTTGAGCGGCAATTGCTCCAACTTTTTCCGTCAAACTTAACATTCCCTGCTGGGTTTTATGCACCACTTTACTGCCTTCTGCGGCCATATTTAAGACATTACTGGCATTTTCAAGGGCTGATTGGGCTTGCATAGCTGATTGCCTCGATGATGCGCCCAATTCATCCATTGTGGTGGTTGTTTGATTAACAGAAGCAGCTTGTTGTACAGCAATACGTTCCTGTTGCTCAATTGTAGCCGCTATCTCGGTAGAAGAACTGACAATCATATTAATAATACCTTTGAGCGCTCGATCTAAAGGTTTGGCGATCGCTATGCTTAAAGATATGCCTAAAATAATCGCTATTAGCGGCCCCAATGTCATGCCCAATACTACAGCTATTTGAGTTTTTTTACGATCGTTTTCTGCGCTTTTATAAGCTTCGTCTGCTTCCTTTCGGTTGGATTCAGCTACTGCTAAAGTGGCTTGTTCAGATTTGATAAATCTAACACGAATCACCTTAGCTTGCTGACTAAGTTTATTCAAAAGGTTAGTAGCTGTGTTTGCTCTTGCCATTTCCGGCGAATTACTTTTACCCTGCTTAAGTAGTTCAATCTGCAAAGCCAAAGGATTGAAAATTCCCAGTGTTTCAAATTCTTTATTAATTAGCAGGAGTTCTTGAGCTTCCTGCTGCCACTCCTCCCAATACTTAAGCATTTGTTGATATAGTGCGTCTTCATCTGAGGTACGAGGAAGCACTTCGTATGCTTTAAAGCCATTTTGAATCTGCTGCCAAGCCTTGTCCATTCTGTTTAAAGCATCTTGCCTTTCTGCTTGACTGAGTGCGGGATGAATTAGCGCTCTTTCGGATGACTCAATTTGGGTTTGTCCCTCGTTAATTTTCAATAATGCTTCAATACTCGGTAATTTATTTTTACCGAGAGTCTCTATGTGTTGACTGAGATTGGATGTTGAACTCCATCCTACCCAGGCTACTAAAAATACTAAAAGTCCCATCGTCAGAAAGGCACTGATTAGTCTGGTTTGTAAATTCATTTTTCTCAACATACTATTTCTGCTTACTTCTACTACAGTTATCCTCGCTGCAATTATGGACATATCTTGTATATTATAGCTTCTATCAGGTAGATGAATTACCTATTAAAAGTTTACATTTGAGGTTTTACCTGTTAAAAAAAGTAGTAATGAATTGATGAGTAAGCTGTTCGGCATTTAAAAGACGATAGTAGGGTGCGTCATTACAGAAATGTTTCCCGCATAAGCGCGTAAGTGTTAACTCCTGACCACGAATTTCAAAGGTGGTACCCGCCACGTGATTTATCTGTGGAATCAATCGAAAGCATCTCAAATCGAAAATCCTCAAGAAAGAGCATTTATCCGGGGAGTCAATTCTTTAATCTCAAATCTCAAATCTCAAATCGATTGACGCACCATACAAGCCTCGTTACTGCTTTAAATGCTCCACAGCTTATAGCAATCCTCGCATCAGTTGTACAAATATGTAGGGCTAGTGCCCTGTGCCTACCCCCCACGGATTGGGGCAACCGGGCGTGAGTTTTGCCCCTACAACAATTACACAATTCACTTAGAATCGCTATAAGCTGTTGCGGCCTTTAAATTATATGTCAAAAAACAATCAAACTTTTGTGGGGATTAGGGTTGGGCTTCTAGCCCGCCCCTAATATAGAATTTAAATGCGCGACAGCTTATAAGTTAATTTAATAAGGAAAATGATACAATTATATTTGAGGATTTTATGCTCAGGTAACTTACCGAGATTATGGAAAAATGCTTTGGGAGTGATGGAGAATAATCATAGAAACACACAAAATAATTAAATAAAGTAATCAATAAAAAGGGCGAAAGTAATATACTTGTCGCCCCCTTCGCCTGATTTATCATAAACCTGAAAAATTAGGATCAAAATTTAAAAAATTTTTCAGTTTTATTCAAAAAAAAACATCAATAATTAGGAAATGCGATCGAGTTTGCATTTCGTCAACTTTCTCAGCAAGATATTTGGAACTGGTTTACACACTGGTGTTATTGTACTTCATCTATCTGAAAAAGGTTATACGGGAATCGCTTGTGTCTGTGCAGACTTACTAGCGGGAAGTGAGCAATTCAGTCTAGCCAAATGTGGAAATCCCGTCAGGGAAAAACGCCAAAAGCCAAACTGTGAAGTTTGGAAGCCCACGCCATAACTGTAATCAGTTTGGCGTTGGGATGATGTTACTGCTTTTCCTTAGTCGATCGAGATTGACTGAGGCCCGCTGCTTTTACCGTTGGTGGGTTCGGCTGGGGGAGTAGTGTAGGAAGTTGAACCAGCTTGCTCGTCGATCCAGCTTTTAACGGGATCTTCGTGAAGGTTGAGTCGAAGCAGGCCAGATAAAAATCCGCCCGCGAAGGCGATCGGCTGTTCGATCAATTCTTTCGCCATTGGGATGAGTTCGTCGATGAACATTCAAGAGTCTCCTTGTGTTGCAGGGGTTCTACCTTAACTGTATCGTTTGTACTGCGATGCTGGCAGCAGGCTACCAAAAACCTTGTTGTCAGCGCTGAAGATGGGCGATCCTCTTCGTTGGCGTAGCCCCCGTAGGGGCGGGCTTCGCTAACGGGCAATTTTTCGGCTAATGACTTACAATGCTAATCAAATTGCTGCAAAAATTTTATGTGCCGTTTGCTTGGCTACCTCGGGGAGCCGATTTTACTCGATGCTATTCTGTACAAGCCGGAACATTCCCTAATTGTGCAGAGTTACGATCCCCGCGAAATGACTTCTGGCCTACTCAATGCTGACGGTTTTGGTATTGGTTGGTATCACCCGCACCTAGATACTGACCCGTTTACTTATAAAAATGTACAGCCAATTTGGAGCGACATTAACCTTCCGAGTATCAGTCGATTCGTTGAATCTGGATGCGCGATCGGATATGTTCGCAGTGCAACTTCAGGACAAGCTGTAGATTTGAGCAACTGTCAGCCGTTTCAGAACGATCGCCTGCTGTTCGTACACAACGGCTTCGTGAAGAATTTTCGGCAAACTCTTTACAGACCAATTCGCGATCGGCTCAGCGATACGCTGTATCAATCAATTAACGGTACTACAGATTCTGAGCATATCTTCGGCTTGTTTGTCAATGAATTGACAGCCGGAAATCTGACCGTACAAGCAGCTTTGCAAAAGTCGCTGAAAACTTTGGCAGAGCTAGCAAACTTTCACCAAGTAGAATTTTCAGCTAATATAATTATCAGCGACGGACACCAGCTCGTTGCCTCTCGCTTTGCTTCCCAAAAAACCCCTCCTTCCCTCTATTGGCTGCGGGACGATTTAAATTTCCCGAATTCTGTCATCATTGCTTCTGAACCTTTATTTGCTGGCAATTGGCACTCGTGCCCAGTCCAGAGCATTATCAGTACCGGAGTAGAGCGTGATCTCGAAATCTATCCAATCTTGTAGAGAGGCAATTTATCGCGATTTGCAGCAGTGTCGCCGCGGCACTTTCAAGCTATTTGCCGACATCGACTACGATACTTTTTGTCGTCAAGCTCATCCTGATTTCAGTCCAGTTGGCTGGCACTTAGGTCACATTGCTTATACTGAGGATTTGTGGCTGTTGCAGCGGTGTGCTGGCTTGGAACCGGTCTTTCCTCAGTATCACCAACTGTTTGCTGCTGATATTTTGCCGAAAAAACAACGGGTTTTTCTGCCCGCGTTACCTGAAGTTGAATTATATCTGGACGCGGTGAGAAAAAAGGTGTTAGATTATTTGGAAGTCGCGCCGATCGACGAGCAAGAACGTCTGTGGCGGTTTATTATTCAGCACGAAAGCCAGCACTGCGAAACAGTTGCTTTCGTGTTGCAAATGCACAGGAAGAAGGAAGAAAGGCACGACACGGATTTGGACAGGGATACACGGATTAATTCTCTACAACAGAGAGGAATAAAGCAGCCGAAATTCCCAATTCCCAATGCCCAATTCCCAATTACCGATTCGGCGATTGAAATTCCGGGCGGGGAATTTTACATGGGAAGCGATGCTGCTGAGGCTTTGGATAATGAGCGATCGCGCCACCTATGTTATTTAGAAGCATACTCGATCGATCGCTATCCCGTCACTTGCCGTGAATACCGAGATTTCATGGAATCCGGCGGCTATCAAAACCCTGATTGGTGGTCAGCGGACGGCTGGAAATGGCTGCAAGTCGAAGCCGTCTCTCAACCGCTTTACTGGTCAGAAAATCCAGCTTTCAACAACCATCCAGTCTGCGGCGTGAGTTGGTACGAAGCCGAAGCTTACTGCAACTTTATCGGCAAGCGTTTACCATCGGAAGCCGAATGGGAAAAAGCTGCGAGTTGGGACGCCACAAATCAAACATATCGCATCTATCCTTGGGGAGAAGAACCGCCAAACGGCAGCCTGTGCAATCACGGCAATAATATTGCCAATACTTCGCCAGTTGATGCCTTTCCCAAAGGAGCAAGTGCGGCAGGCTGCTATGATATGTTGGGCAATGTTTGGGAGTGGACTGCTTCAACCTTTGACGCCTATCCGGGATTTGAAAGTTATCCTTATAGGGGATATTCTCAAGTTTATTTTGATGGAGAACACCGGGTTTTGAAAGGGGGGAGTTGGGCGACTTTTCCGCAGGCTCTGCGATCGACCTTTCGGAATTGGTATTATCCGGGCGTGCGGCAAATTATTGCTGGTTTTCGCTGCGCTAAGTAGTTTGCTAGGTAATTATAATTACCATCAAGTTTGTTCGTATTAAGGAATTTAGTCAGCGGATTTTTCAAATCAACAAATTCCTTAATACTTGCCTTAGAAAGCTTATTTGACGAACATCAGATAAAGGGCTGGAGAGGGAATTGGGGACAAAATTTGTTTGCAAAATTCCCAACATTTTTCCATGTGACAAGCTCAAATAAAACAAGTTTGGTTAAGTATTCAATAATTTTTGTGGATAAATTTTAAGTTTTAATTGTGGATGCGAGATCCATCGGGTGAGACAATACAGAACGGAGAGTCACCTGAAAAATCTGACTTGATCGCGATATTTGGCAACGCGACTGCGTGCTATACCCATGTGTGCATCTAAAAATTACTTTATGAAATCCCCAAGACTGTCCGACACAACCAACTCAGCCTCAACAAAAGAAAACCGGCTGCACTTAGAGCGACTGGTGAGCGCTGCGGCACCGACACCCGCAGAAATCAATGCTGGCAGCGATGCAGTTAGCGGGTTGACTCAAACCCCCAAATCCCTGCCTCCAAAGTATTTCTACGACGATCGCGGCTCGAACCTGTTTGAGTTGATTTGCCAGTTGCCGGAATACTACTTGACACGCACTGAGACGGCTATTTTGCAGGGGTGCGCGGGGGCGATCGCCAATTTAACGGGCCCCTGCGAAATCGTCGAACTCGGCAGTGGCAGTTCCACCAAAACTCGGATTCTCCTTGATGCTTACAGTCAACTGGAATATCCCCTGCACTATTTGCCGATCGACATCAGTCCTACTATCCTAGAAAGCAGCGCTTGTCAACTGTTGGCAGATTATCCGTCGCTCCAGATTCACGGACTTGTCAGCACTTACGAATTAGCCTTAGCTAAAATTGCACCGTCGCCGTTGCCAACCCGAATGATTTGCTTTCTCGGCAGTACCCTCGGCAATCTCAACGCTCAAGAATGCGATTTATTCTTCTCGCAAATTGTCGGTGCATTGCAGCCGGGAGAGTATTTTTTGCTGGGAATTGACTTGGACAAATCTAAGGATATTTTAGAGCCTGCCTACGATGACAGTCAAGGAGTAACGGCAGCATTTAACTTGAATATGCTGCGACATTTAAATCGAAAATATCAGGGAAATTTTGATTTAGCACAGTTCGAGCATTGGGCTTTTTACAATCAAGAGGAATGTCAAATTGAAATGCACTTGAAAAGTAAAAAAGCGCAAACAGTGCACTTGCGTTCTCTCAATTTAACGGTTGAATTTGCAGCGGGAGAAACTATCCGCAGCGAAATATCGCGCAAGTTCAATCTCACTACTGTAAAAAAAGAACTGTCGCAGCGTGGTTTAATGCCGGTGCAAGTTTGGACAGATCCAAATCAGTGGTTTGGCTTGATGCTTTGTCAAATTTCTGATGTTAATAAATGAGTTCTTCAGATATTACGCACAGTCAGGACACGGCACTGCCCTGTCCCTGCAAATCGGGCGATGGCGTCGGGTTCTCGCCCGTGCTACGACGTTTTGGGGTAGGGACACGGCACTGCCGTCTCCTCAATTTCTGTGTTGTCGATGGTTCTGAATTCAGGATATCCTCTTAGGAATGAGAATTAAATAACTTCCACAATAACAATTAAAATTGTAAGTTATTTAATTCGCGATCCTTAGCAATTACTAATTACCAATTAACAAATCGGCCGCTGTCCGGGTTTGACGGCGTGAATGTACTCACTGCCCGAGGTTGGCCATCCCCGCTTATAATAAGCTTCCTCCGGCTTCCCCCAGCCCAACTGCAACAAAATTTCTAGAAAATCCAACTTTTCCCACTTGGAGAGATTGGCCCATTCTGTGCGCTGGGCTATAGCTTCTACATCAACCGGCTCGATCGATCGAAAATCCTTCCCGCTGTTAATGCTTAAATACAAATCCATCCCCGCAGTTACCTGCTGCCAGAATTCCAACATAGCAATCTTAGCTGCCTTCAACGTAATCAAATCAACCGGTAGAGCTATTAATTCGTCATCCACTGCCGGATAGCGTAGAGTATTGCCTTTAACCGCCATTTCCCGCCAGACAATCCCAGAAACTTGATGTTCCCGCTGGTATTCGTGCACAGCCGCCTTAAAATTTTGATAAGCAGTGAACTTCTGAACACCCTCAGACTTGAGAAAGCGGTCAATCACGGGGTTGCCTGTAGCAGGAGTTTCAGTCAAGTTGAGACGCCGCCCATACAAGCAGGCTTGGCGCTCTTCTTCGAGGATTTTAATGAGTTCCGCCGTGCTGTAGACCTTGGACATCTTTATTGAGGCAAAATCAAGATATTGGCTGATATTCGGCTGGTTTTCTCGACTAATCTTCGGTAAAGATAGTTTGGCTGTTCTGGGCAATATTCAGTTTTGCCGTTATTCTAACTTTTCTTGCTGCTTAATTGTAGTTTGATAGTTTACAGGAGTCGATCCGCGAAATCCCGACAGCCTCTTAAAAAAAGCAGTTAGGAATGAGAATTAAATAACTTCCACAAGTTTGTGGGATGGGCGTCCCGCCCGTCATGAGTGGACGGGCGGGACGCCCATCCCACAATAACAGTTAAAATTGTAAGTTATTTAATTCGCGCTCCTTAAGAGGGTACGAATCACGAACTAGACTGGGAACCGCACCGCCGACGTACCTCGCGGGATTTTTCGCCAAAAACAAAGCCCCCTCGAAGGAGGGGGCAAAACTGATGCCAGAGGTTTGGGAGTTTTATTCGATGGGTCGATCGAACAACCCGAAAAAAAAGCAGCATTCGCACCTGCCGTCAACTACCAAAACTCAAATTTTCCTTGTCAAAGTTTAGTAGCGTCCGCGTGCAGGGCGATCGTTGTCGCCCCAGCCGCCGCCGCCCGAAGGGCGTCTGTTGTTGTTGTTCTCGCGAGGTTTGGCTTTGTTGACTTTCAAGTCGCGGCCCATCCACTCAGCACCGTCTAAAGCTGCGATGGCTGCTGCTTCTTCTGCCTCGCTTGCCATTTCCACAAAAGCAAAACCCCGCATCCTGCCTGTTTCCCGGTCCACTGGCACTTGGACGCGGCTTACAGTACCGTACTCGGCAAATACTTCGTTGAGGTCGTCTGATGTTACCTCATATGAAAGATTACCCACGTAAATCGACATAAAATCTCCAGAATCATTAGGGTGCAGAGACTTAGATTCGGAGAGACGCTTGTAAATAAACACCAACAAACTACGCAACCGAATTTAATTCTTGGAAAACCACTATAACATGAAGCCAGCAGAATCAGCAATTGGCTGGCATAATTTTCAATTTTGGGTGCCGTCGGGCAATCGCCAACAGAAAGTATTCGTGATAACTGACATCTTACACTCTTGGCCTCATCCACTTGGTTTCTTGCTGCGCGATCGACCTGATATCTGAGATTTTTAGTCCCTGTTACCAGGTTGATTGGGTCTGATTGAGAACAGCGCCTGAGATTCAGTTATAACTGACAAAGTTCATCGACTACTTTAGACATTGACTTGAATATTCGGTTAGTGAAAAAACCTGACGGTCAATTGAGTACATTTAGACCGCAGGCTTCTTTTTCCTTTGTTTCAAAGGCTTTTTATAGTGAGGTAGTTCCACCCCCACTTGCTAATATACTATCAGATTATTTCCAGATTATCAAGGGATATAGCGCTACTTTCTGGGCAGTGCGATCGTCTTAAGCGCCGATCGACGTGCGGTGACTTGTACTGTCTTATTTTTGAGTGAGGTACGACGCTAATTCTGGAATTTCACCGGCGCGCTGCCACTCGGCTTCCCCGCGCCGCACTTTGGTTCGGGCTGTGATTTCCTGAACTTCCCATAATTGCAATTTGGTATAGGGCCCTTTGGCTTCACCGCTGCGAAAGACGTACCATTGAGCAACTTCAGGAGTTGGCTGGGTCGATCGTCTTACTGACTTCATCCGATTCATTCCAGTTGTGGTTTTGAGCTGATTTAGCTCTTGTTCTACCGGATTGGGAGGCGCTGAGTTAGAATTGGGCGATCGCTTTTTCTTAGCTTCCGGCTTACCTCTAGCAATTTCTACTTCGCGCGGCCACCCCCAGAAATGCCACACCGCCACCCACACTAGCGCCACGGCAGATCCTAAAATATCTTCTTGTGTTTCTGACCATTCTTTCGACTCTCCAAACAGCAGAAAACCGATCGCACCGAGTACGATCGCTATGAGGTTTAGGTAAATTAGGTTGGTAGTGTCGTTAGCTGCTAAGTGCCAACTGGTTGTGTGCCGAACAAAAGATTGGCTGGTTGCTGTTTTGTTGTGTTTCCAGGCTTTTCGGGATTGAAGGCGACTGTAACCAGGAGAGTCAGCGGGCCACCAAGTCGCGGCCCAATTAACTAGATGCGCTGACCAATACTGCAAAGCTGCATATCCCACTATCCCGCTTAGCAGTACGCAAATAACTAACAGAAAGGTTGTCAGCGGCAGTAGCTGTATTGGCACGATTTCTGCCGTCGCAACAGTTAGCAGAAAAAACGGAGTACCAGTTAATACTGGAACTAAAAAAAGTTCAAGTATCTTTAGAAGGTATGCATAGAAAATCCCTAAGAATTTAAGAATAATTTTAAGCAGTTTTGCAAAGCGGAAGTGATACAGGTAAGCAGAGGCGATCGCACTTCCTAGAATTACAGCAACGAGGGCGCCCGAAAAGCTTCTGATCGGCAGCATAAAAAAGGCAGTCGGCGGAATTCCCATCAAAATCGCAGCAGGTAGCGTCAGAAATGCGATAATACCTTCCCTCCAGTGGTGCCAAGCTGATACAGTCGGCGGTTGCTGATTGTGTCGGCGAATTTCCACCCACTCTGCAAGCTTGGTTAACCCCCAGTGATAGAAAGCAAATAACCAGATTTGGCAAAACCAAGCAAGTACGATCGGGAATTCCCAGTCAGAGTTCCTGATGGTGTACCAGTACGTCCTGCTAAATCCGTAGGAATAGTAGTAAGCATTGGGCCACAGTAAAGAAACAATCAGCCAAAAGCTAATGCTTAAGGCAAACCCTCTGGCGCACGATCTAGGATCGGGGAGGAATTTCGGCCAATTATTCATGGTTGGGATAATTTGACGGGATATCAATATTGTCCCATTGCGCCGATCGTTCTGGGCTGTGCGATCTTAAGCGCCGATCGCTTGAGACCGATCGCCCGATCTGGGACTATTTAAATTAAGTTGCTGCAATTTACCAACTTTAGAATAAAGATAACTGTGCTTCTCTGAGTTCCTTGTCCATCAAAAAATCATCTATTCTACTAGCGACAATCTGACAGTAATCAGCCCTAATTTCAAATCCAATAACTTGTCGCTGCAAACCCCGATCCACAATTGCTGTAGTCTCGGAACCCATAAACGGATCTAAAACAATGTCGTTTAAATTCGATGCCGACTTGATGATGCGATCGACAACAGCAACAGGAAATTTAGCGGGGTGAGGCGTACGTTCTTTTGAAGCTCGGTTTTTCCCCGACGTAACTTTTGGGAACTGCCAAACATCCGTCGGATTTTTGCCTTTTAAGTTTACTTTAATCTTGCCGTTCTTTTTCTGATTCGGATATTTCACATTTGGGTCGCGCACTTCATCCAAATTAAATGTATACTTGTCTTGATTTTTCACATACCAGAGAAACTTTTCATTGCGGGGTGAAAAGAACTTGCAGCCCGCAACTCCCGCGCCTTAGTTCCAGACAACTTTTTGAATCAGATAAATTAGGCAATTAGGAGCTTGGAAGTACGGTTTACCTAAAATATTCGCGATCTCAGTCAAGCTCATGAAATATTGGGGAGAGATTTTGTTGACAAGATGCAATAATTATAGTAAGTGACTTGAGAAATATTGTCAAACTCATCTGGATTGGCCGATCGCCCTGCCGGATACAAAAGGTTACAATCACAAATAGATTCTATTTCCATAACATTACTGTTTATAGATTGAACTGCTCAGTGACAAATAACAACACCTCAACTCAATCCTTTCAATTTGACTCAATTGACAGCGCCCTCGTAGACCTCAAAGCAGGTCGCCCCCTGGTAGTAGTCGATGACGAAAATCGCGAAAACGAAGGCGATGTGATATGTGCCGCCCAATTCGCCACCCCCGACAACATCAATTTTATGGCCGTGAACGCGCGGGGTTTGATTTGTCTGGCATTGAGCGGCGAAAGGCTCGATCGCCTGGAACTGCCCCTCATGGTCAGCAAAAACACTGACAACAACCAAACTGCCTTCACCGTCAGCATCGATGCAGTCAACGGCGTCAGTACCGGTATCTCCGCCGAAGACCGGGCACGCACCATCCAAGTCGCCATCCACCCGGACACCAAACCTCAAGACTTGCGCCGTCCCGGTCACATTTTCCCCCTGCGGGCGATCGACGGTGGCGTCCTCAAACGCGCCGGTCACACCGAGGCCTCGGTTGACCTCGCCAGACTCGCTGGCTTGTATCCCAGCGGCGTCATCTGCGAAATTCAAAACCCCGACGGTTCGATGGCGAGATTGCCCGAATTAATCGAGTACGCCAAAACCCACAACCTTAAAATAATCAGTATTGCTGACTTAATTAGCTACCGACTCAAGCACGATCGATTCGTCCGCCGCGAAACCGTCGCCAAATTGCCCACTCAATTCGGCGAGTTTATGATTTACGCCTACCGCGACACCCAAGACAACTCAGAACACGTTGCTATTGTCAAGGGCGACCCGGCAGAATTTAAAGACAAACCCGTGATGGTGCGGGTGCATTCCGAATGCCTGACCGGCGATGCTTTGGGTTCCCTGCGCTGCGACTGCCGGATGCAACTGCAAGCGGCACTGAAAATGATCGAAAATGTCGGTTCTGGCGTCATAGTTTACTTGCGCCAAGAAGGTAGGGGCATTGGATTGGTAAATAAACTAAAAGCTTACTCGCTGCAAGATTTGGGATTCGATACAGTCGAAGCCAACGAACGGTTAGGATTTCCCGCCGACTTGCGGAACTACGGCGTCGGAGCACAAATGCTCAACGATTTGGGAGTTCAAAAAATTCGCTTGATTACCAACAACCCGCGCAAAATTGCAGGGTTGAAAGGTTACGGGATTGAAGTAGCCGATCGCGTCCCCTTACTAATTGAAGCCACAGATTACAACTCGATCTATCTGGCAACAAAAGCCGAAAAACTCGGTCATATGCTACTGCAAACTTATTTAGTAACAGTGGCGATTCAGTGGAACGAAAAAGCAGAAGGAAAAGAGGAAGATTCTGCCATTCAAAATCGGTACGAACACCTCGAAAAACTGCGGCATTTGGCGGCTAACCAGCACTTGCTGCTGCAAGAAGAAGCGCGGCCGGTGGGCATAGCCCTGTTCGGAGAAGGCTCTCTCATCGTTCACCTGGGCTTCGATCAAGCCGGACTCGCAGCCCCCGACTGGTACTCGGAGGTAAACCATCCTTACGTCAAGGCGATCGGCCAAATTCTGGGTGAAATCAGCAATGAGCCGAATTTGCAAACATTAGAATTCATGGTTTCCTCCGGTGCAGATCCGCTCAAAACCCTGCAAGTCCAGCTCGATCGCGAGACATTCGTTTTGCCGGAATTAACCGGAATTTGCGATCGGCTCGAACCTCAAAAAATCTACAGTTTTGCTCCTCTTCCCTGAAGGCAGAAGGTAGAAGCCAACCCCCCCCTACCCAGGGCAGTTTCATTCTCTTGTAGGGGCAATCCCCCTGTGGTTGCCCCGATATCTGAAACCCCGACCCGCTCGTCTATGGTGGGGCGGGCACTCTTGGCACCGCCCCTACAAAAGCCTGATTTTCCGTAGGGGCAATCCGACCCCTACTCCCCGTGGTTGCCCCGAAACAGCCTTGCCCCTACCCCAGCAGGGGGGAAGGCTGAAGCCAAGAAAAACTGTCAATTTCAGAACAATACTTGTTGATATCAGCATCTTCCTTTCGTCAGAAAGCAGCCACCAATAAAAACAGTGAATAACAATGTTGATTGCCGTCTAATATTATGTCCGGTCGATTACCAGAAATCAGGTAGGGGCGGGTAAACCTGCCAATATCGGCCCATAATTGACCATCTCAAAAACCCGCCCGGCCGAGATATTATGGTCAATGTTGATTGCCGTCTAATATTATGTCCGGTCGATTACCAGAAATCAGGTAGGGGCGGGTAAACCTGCCAATATCGGCCCATAATTGACCATCTCAAAAACCCGCCCGACCGAGATATTATGGTCAAGCGATCGGACATGATATAACAAGTCGATGCAGCGAGCACTTGAGAGAGCATCGTCGATGGAAATTTATATTATTAAGCAGTATTAATAATTAATAAATTATTCAACTTAACTTTTAGTTAATGTTACATTTTTTAGACATTAATGGTGTACTTATTCCTGACAGAAGACATGAAACATCGAGCTTGCCAACAGACAGAATGAAATTCAATTCAGATTGCCTTAATCACTTTGAGAATGTCCTTCGTTCCTATCTATCATGCGCGAGTAGTAATTTCATCATCCGGGCGTGAAATATTCCCCTTCGAGGTAATACCTCCATTATTTTCACCAGATATCGCTATCCGTATTATCGGATTCACCCCTTTTCTCAACCCCAAAAATATTCACCAACACAAATATTTACGACACCAGGAAGTTCTTGAGTATCTTCGAGAAAACCAAGCACAAAACTCACCTTGGGTAGCCATTGACAATATTCCAGAACACTATCCGCCAGATGCACCAGTTGTGGCTATTGATGATTACAATGGTTTTGACCAGAACTCAGCAAAGGTACTTTCAGAATATCTAACTTAATTTCAAAGGTTAGGAAAAAAGTATCGGAATAGAGAGGGTGAATTTGACATGGAAATGAACGTTGGTGACTTTTTGCACCGACTCGATCTCAGGGGACAAGCACTTAAAGGCACCAACCTTGGCGGTGCGGAACTCCGGGGAGCCAACCTCCGAGGCACGGATCTCCGAGAAACTAACCTCAGCGGCGCTATGCTCAGGTATGCAGACCTGATTGAAGCCGATCTCACAGGCGCTAATCTCAGCGGGGCGGATTTATCTGAATCATTTCTTAATTTAGCTAACCTCACTAGAGCTGATTTGACTGGTGCTGTCCTCCGAGAAGCTAATCTCGTAGGAGCCGAATTCACGGGCGCCAACCTCAAACAAGCAAGTTTGATCAAGGCTAATTTAGTAGGAGCAAATCTCCACGAAGCCAACTTAACCAGAGCCAACCTCAGTGGGGCGGATTTACGCGGTTCTCAGTTGAGCGGCGCCATTTTAGACAAGGCCGTATACAACAACCGGACTATCTTTCCCGATGATATTGATCCGGGTGCAATGGGAGCATTTTTGCTAGCTCCCAATGCTTCGCTCCCTGGCTTAAATCTGGCTATGGTAGATTTGACCGAAGCGGATTTAAAAGGAGCCGATTTGCGGCGGACAAACTTATACAAAGCTATTTTATTTGGTGCAAAACTCGATCGGGCAAACTTAGCAGGAGCCAACCTCAGCGGAGCGGACTTGAGGGAAGCTAGTTTGAGCGGCACGATTTTGGAGAAAGCTGTTTACAGCAACCAGACTTTGTTTTCAGAAGGTATCGACCCCAGTCTGGGCGGAGCTTATTTAATTGCTCCCAATGTATCGCTGCAAGGGGTAAATTTAACCGGAGCCGACTTAAACGGGTCAGATTTAAGCGGAGCTAATTTGAGCGCTTCTAACTTAACTTCGGTCAATCTCAAAAATGTAGACCTCAGCAGAGCTAGCTTAAAAAAAGCTTACCTCAAAGGTGCAAACTTGGAGGGAACTGATTTAAGAGGAGCCGATTTAAGCGGCGCAATTTTACACCAAGTAAACTTGAGTTCTGCTGACCTCCGGGGTGTAGACTTAACAAGGGCTGACCTCAGTGGCGCTAATTTAAGGGATGCCGATTTGAGGGAGACAGATTTCACCGGAGCTACTTTGCTGTTCGCGAACTTGAGCGGGGCAGACTTAAGAGGTGTAGATTTGACAAAAGCTGACCTCAGTGGCGCTAAGTTAAACGAAGCCGATCTCCGAAAAGCAGATTTGATGAGAGTAAATTTGGAGGGAGCAGATTTAACTGAGGCCGACTTGAGCGATGCTCATTTATTCCGAGTTAATCTCAGAGGTGCTAACCTGAAAGGTACTAACCTCAAAGGCGCAAGTTTAAAAGGGGTATTTTTGACCGACGCTTATTTGAGCGAAACGGATTTGACAGATCTAGATCTGAGTCCGAGTTTTTTTGAATTGCCACTAGAATCGGAATGGTAATTAGTTGACTGTTAACAATCAAAAATCTACAATCAAAACTCGCCCCGCGAAAATTGCTCGATTATTAACAATCGAAAATCTAAAATCTAAAATCTAAAATGGATCGACCGTTAGGCTCTGTTATTCAAGGTTCCCTGAGCAAGGGATTAGAAGTGCGACTGCACGCCGATGTTTCGGTGGAAGATATGAGGGTGGGGAAATTTCTAGTTGTGCGGGGGGTGCGATCGCACTTTTTCTGTATGCTCACCGACGTATCTCTGGGAACTTCTAGCGCCCGCATTTTATCGAATCCTCCCAATCCCGACGACGATTTTCTGCTCGCAGTGCTAGCAGGTAGCAGCACCTACGGTACGATCGAACTGTCGCCGATGTTGATGTTGACTGCTGAGAGAGAAAAACAGCAGGCAATTTTCGACCCGACGAAAAACGGCCCAGTTCGCGAGAATAAGCTGGCGTTAGGAAATTTGGCTTCTTTTGAGTCACAAACGGGCGCGGATATTGAGTTGCTGCCGGTCAAAACTATTCCCAGCCACTTTTCGCAGGTGTTTGATGCCAAAGAAAGTGATTTTCGGGCAGTTTTTGGCTGGGAAGATGACCCGTATCGCCGCAATTTTGCGATCGGCAAACCGATTGACATGGACGTTGCTGTGTGCTTGGATTTAGATCGATTTGTGGAACGCAGCAACGGCGTTTTTGGGAAGTCGGGAACGGGAAAATCTTTTCTGACGCGCTTGCTATTGTCGGGAATTATTCGCAAGCAAGCTGCTGTTAATTTAATTTTTGATATGCACTCGGAGTACGGGTGGGAAGCTGTTTCGGAAGGGAAACAGTTCAGCACTGTTAAAGGTTTGCGGCAGTTATTTCCCGATAAAATGCAGATTTATACCCTCGATCCAGAATCGACAAAACGCCGGGGAGTCCGCGACGCTCAAGAGTTGTTTTTGAGTTTCGATCAAATTGAAGTGGAAGATATCTCCCTCGTACAGAGAGAGTTGAATTTGTCGGAAGCTAGTATCGAAAATGCGATCATTTTGCGAAACGAGTTGGGTAGCGGTTGGATCAACAAGTTGCTGGAAATGAGCAATGAAGATATTTCAAGGTTTTGCGAAGAAAAGCGGGGAAATAAGTCTTCGATTATGGCTTTGCAGCGGAAATTAGAGCGTTTAAACGATTTGAAATACATTCGGAAACGCTGTCCCAAAAATTATGTAACTGAAGTTTTGCAGTGTTTAGATGGTGGGAAGAATGTAGTAATTGAGTTCGGTTCGCACTCGGATTTGCTGTCCTATATGTTAGCGGCAAATGTGATTACTCGCCGCATTCACGAAGCTTATGTACGCAAAGCTGAGAAGTTTTTGCAGAGTAAAAATCCGTGCGATCGCCCGCAGCCCTTGGTGATTACCATTGAGGAAGCTCACCGCTTTCTCGATCCGGCGATCGTGCGATCGACTATTTTCGGTACAATTGCCAGAGAAATGCGAAAATACTTCGTCACCCTGCTGATTGTAGACCAGCGCCCGTCAGGAATCGACGCGGAAGTCATGTCGCAAGTCGGAACACGCATCACAGCCTTGCTAAACGATGATAAAGACATCGATGCTATTTTTACCGGCGTTTCGGGAGGGCAGAGTTTGCGATCGGTTTTGGCAAAACTCGACTCCAAACAGCAAGCATTAGTTTTGGGCCACGCCGTACCGATGCCCGTAGTCGTGCAAACTCGTCCTTACGACGAGCAATTCTACAGAGAAATTGGGGATATTGACTGGCAAGAAATGCCCGATGAACAAGTATTTGCCGAGGCAGAATCTGCTAAAATGGATTTAGGATTTTAGATTGACAACTGCTAGATTCCTTACAGAACTTAGGCAAATGTTACTGTAAATTAGTCTTTGCGAACAATTGGCGATCGCTGGCAATGACAGAAATATCTGATTTTTGCCTCAGTTATAAACTAGAAATTGCGATCGAACGTCCAAAAAATTAGGCCCCAGCTTTGAGTCAGAAGCTTTTCCCCTTTCACCCCCTTACCCCTCATCCCTAACGGCCCAAAATTTGCTTAAGCTTAAACATGATGGAGATGATGGAGCCTAGGGGCACAATGAAAGTCAAACAGGGCAACAGCCAGCCTTTATACACCTTGTCGTTACTCGTAGCAGAATTTGCTTAGCATATTTAAATCAAAATGTCAATAAATATTTTAAACAGTTACTGGCATCTAATACGGCGATCGAGTTCGGTTATCTCGCATCCCACCATCTAGGCAGCGAGAAAATTTCAAGCGATGATGGAACAGAGAGCAAAACAAAGCCCTCGAATAGCATGAGTCTGTTTGCATGAGTATTGTTAAGTTGAGTTGCAGTTAAAACTAACAGGGAATTCAAAACCTTAAGGAAAAATGTAGAATCTTGACCTTAAGACAGAGGTTTTTACTCTTTACGATCCTCAAAATTGGGAATAATATTGAGAAAACTAAACTCTTGCTCCACTTCGCCTTGAACTAGCCGTTAAAGCTAGCGAACTACCGAAAATCGACGGCGATTACTGGAAATCAAGCACAAAAGCAATCCCAAACAAAAAGCTTCTACCGATCGTCACCGATAAACAAGAGGGGAAACATCCCCTTTGTCGCAGTCTTTATCCCACTTGCAAAAGTGGGACAGGGTATCACCAACTTTTTATCTGTTGTTACAAGGAGTGCAATACTCACCCATGTCCACCACAACCCCCAAAAACAAAACAGTGAAAGCCGATCGCATGGGCAGCCGGCCATACTCCTCAACGGATACGGTTCGTACCTATCTGCACGAGATCGGTCGCGTACCCCTGCTAACCCGAGAAGAAGAAATTGTTTTCGGGAAGCAGGTGCAGCAAATGATGAAATTAATCGAAGCAAAACAAGCACTTGCTAAAGAATGGCAGCGGGATCTGACAGATCAAGAGTGGGCCGCCGAAATGGAGTTGACCGAACCTGAACTTAGCCGCATCTTACACATAGGGCGGCGGGCCAAGCAAAAGATGATTGAAGCGAATTTGCGGCTAGTAGTGGCGATCGCCAAAAAATACCAGAAACGCAATATGGAATTCTTGGATTTAATTCAAGAAGGCACCCTTGGTTTAGAACGAGGAGTCGAAAAATTTGACCCGATGCGGGGATACAAATTTTCCACATACGCCTACTGGTGGATTCGGCAAGCAATTACTCGCGCGATCGCCCAACACGCCCGCACAATTCGATTGCCAATTCACATCACCGAAAAACTCAACAAAATCAAAAAAGTGCAGCGGGAACTCACCCAGCAGTTGGGCCGGTCTCCCTCCCCTGGGGAAATTGCCGCGGCCTTGGAACTGCACCCTTCCCAAATTCGGGAATATCTGCTGATGGCAAGACATCCAGTTTCTTTGGACTTGCGGGTAGGAGACAACCAAGATACCGAACTGCAAGAACTCTTAGAAGACGAAACTGCATCTCCAGACAACTACATTACCTCGGAATTGCTGCGGCAAGACCTCGATACTTTGATATCAGAACTTACCCCCCAGCAGCGAGATGTAATAATTCTGCGCTTCGGTTTGGAAGACGGCACTGAAATGTCACTGGCGAAAGTCGGAGAACGGTTAAATCTCAGCCGGGAACGGGTGAGGCAGCTAGAACATCAAGCCCTTGCCCACCTGCGCCGCCGCCAATCTCAAGTCCGAGAATACTTGGCTAGTTAGTCACTAAAAAAGTTGAGATTTCTCAAAATCTCAACTTTTTTTTTCGTGTTGGCCCTGCTGGGAAGGATAATTTTATACCAGTTAAAAAAGAATGGACTGTAGGCCGGTGCTCCAAACCCTTATGGAATAGGTCACGCCAAATTATTCAATTCTTTAATATAAAATCTCAAATCTAAAATGGTATCATTTGACAATTCCCGCATCCAGGATACCCGCCACGTGATTCATCCGTCCAGAAATAAAAAACCTGTATCCGAGAAACTTGCCGAACGTATTTATCTCGCGCAAGTCAATGGTTCAATTCTAAAATCTAAAATCTAAAATCTAAAATCGCGCAATCGATTGACGGGTCGATCGCCCGATCGGGGCGGAGGCAAAATTTGTCCAAACTAATCTTAGATTTAAGTTCAGGAACCGGGCGGGCGATCGTTCATTCAAGTTAATAGCCAACATTAAGCCAAGTACCCGGTTTCTCTACAATCTTGGTGAAACTGGTACAAGAGGCGCTTGGAACCAGTTATTTTAAATTTTGGGGTCTGGAGTGGTTTTGACTTATTTGATATTGACAGGAAGTTTAGAAGCGATCGCGATCGTGCTTGCTCTGTTGCCCGGTAACTTGAGCATCGCATTACCCGCAGGCCGATCGCACAACTCGGAGATCAAATCCGGCGTTTTAAGCTCGCAATCTCCCCCAAACCCTCCCCCAGATACAGCTAGCACAGGTTTAGCAGATGGCATTTACCTCTACGGTCAGTCGAGCAAGCCAGAGGAACTTAAACAAGAATATTTTGTATTTGAAATGCGACAGAGTAAGGTGGTCGGCGCTTTTTACCTACCTCGGTCTGCTTTTTACTGTTTTTACGGCACGGGCGATCGAACTCAGTTAAATTTAACAGTAGTGGACACTTACGACGGCAGTCGCTCTCCCTACTCGGTAAATCTGGAACAGTATTACCCAATTTCTACCATCAGCGAGAACGATCATCGCATCTTGGGTCTTTGCACGGAAGCTCACAAAGAGCAGGTGTGGGAAAAGTAGGAAACACGCGCTGCGCCACCAGTCAATCGATTTTAGATTTTAGATTTTAGATTTTAGATTTTAGATTTTAGATTTTAGAATTGAAGAAAGCAACCTCACTGATAAATCGGGCGCCCCCGAACCAAGTTGCTTTCGGTCAGGGTTCAGGAAACAGTAGTAAAATTGCTCTTGATTTGAGATTTGAGATTTGAGATTTGAGATTTGAAGAAAGCAACCCCACTGATACATCGGGGGCGCCCGGACCAAATTGCTTTCGGTCAGGCTTCAGGAAACAGTAGTAAAATTGCTCCTGAGTTGAGAATTTCTTCGGACGGACACCACACACATGGCAAAATGAAACTGCGTCGGAAAACACTATCGATAATTGGCATTACCATCGCTGGATTGACTGGCATTCTGTATGTCGCCTCCTCAAGCATCCTCTTGGGCAGCCTGATCAAAGCAGAGGAACAAGAAGCCACACAGGTTGTCAAGGGAGTGCTCAATGTGTTCGGGCAAACCGCAGATGACTTTAACTCGCGCTTTGCCGACTGGTCGTCCTGGGACGACACCTACAATTTTATCCAAAACCGCAACTCAGAATTCATTGACTCCAATTTAATTCCAGAAGGGCTGGCTAATATAAGAGTTAATATAGCCCTATTTGTCAATACTTCTGGCAAAATAGTTTACGGTACGGGTTTAGACAGCGAAAAGCTGAAATTAACGCCTGTTCCAGAAGCATTAAAACAGCGTATTTCTCTCAGCGACCCGCTGTTGCAGCACCCCAACGCCAAAAGCAGCCTCGCTGGTATCTTGCTGCTACCGTCAGGGCCAATACTGATTACTTCTCGGCCTATTCTCACGACTAAAAGCACCGGCCCGATCCGAGGTACGCTGATCTTCGGGCGCAATTTGGATGCTGCAGGCATTGCGAAGGTTTCTAAAATTACTCGCTTGCCGCTAATCGTACACAGCGTGAATGAGGCTAGGTTGCCTGCAGACTTTGAGCAAGTGCGGGAGAAACTGTCGGAAAAAAAACCGATTTTGGTGCGTCCTTTAAGCGAAGATTCGATCGCAGGTTACGCCCTGATCCGCGATATTTACAACCAACCTGCGCTGCTATTGCGGGTGGATATTCCCAGAGAAATATATCGGCAAGGTCAAATTAGTTTGCTGTACCTGCTGGTGTCTGTAGCGTTAGTGGGAATTGGGTTGATCGGCTGCACTCTGCTACTGCTAGAGCGTCTGGTGCTGTCTCGGTTGAGCGGTTTAGCGAAAGCAGTCAACCGCGTCAGCAGCAGTCAAGACCTCTCGGTGCGACTACCGGTGACGGGGGAAGACGAGTTGTCCGACCTTGCCCATACTATCAACGGAATGTTGAGTGCGATCGCGATCGCCGACAGCGAACAACTTGAGGAAAAAGCCCGCTACCGAGCCGTAGTCGAGCAAGCTACAGATTGTATATTCCTGTGGGACGCTCAAACCAAACGCCTTTTGGAAGCCAATACAGCGTTTAGAGACCTGCTAGATTACAATCTTGATGCGATTTCGCAACTAACTATTTACGATATCATCGCTTACTCTAAAGACCTAATTGACAACAATATCGAGTTACTGCTGACGGACAAACAATTCAGAATTGGCGAAGTTCTCTACCGCCGCCGAGACGGTTCCTGCGTGGATGTAGAAGTGAGCGGGAGCGTGATTTCCTACGGTGGCCGCGAGATTATTTGCACGGTTGTCCGTGACATTACCGAGCGTAAGCAAGCCGAAGCCGAACTACGAGCCTCGGAAGAACGCTACAGACTTTTGTTTAAAAATAACCCCCATCCGATGTGGGTTTACGATTTAGAAACTCAGGAATTTATAGCCGTCAATCAGGCTGCTATCCAACACTACGGCTACACTCGCGACGAATTTCTCAACATGACCGTTGCGGACATTCGTCCCCCCCAATATCTGCCGAAATTGCTAGAAAATATATCCCAAGTAGATGCCGGTATTGAGTTTGCAGGTGTGTGGCAGCACCAGAAAAAAGACGGAACAATTATTGATGTAGAAATTACTTCTTATGCTCTGGTATTTGATAGCAGAAATGCTGAATTAGTGCTGGCTCACGATGTGACCGACCGCTTGCAAGCCGAGGCAGAACTCTACAAGGCAAAGGAAGCAGCAGAAGCAGCTAATTTGGCTAAAAGTCAGTTTTTGGCTAACATGAGCCACGAACTGCGAACTCCTCTGAATGCGATTATCGGTTACAGCGAGATCCTGCAAGAAGAGGCTGTTGATTTAGGCGAAGAAAATTTTGTGTCGGATTTGGAGAGAATTCACAATTCAGGCCAGCTTTTACTTTCCTTAATTAATGATATTCTGGACTTGTCGAAGATTGAAGCTGGTCACGCCGAAATTGAATTAGAAACTTTTGACGTGTCGGAGGCAGTTCAAGATGTAGCCAAAACTGTTGCACCGCTATTTTTGCGAAACACTAATCGCCTGAATGTGGAGTGTCCTAATAATATTGGCAAATTGTATTCCGATCAAATTAAGTTTACTCAAATTTTGTTTAATTTGCTCAGTAATGCAGCTAAGTTTACTCATAAAGGAACAGTTACACTCAGCGTTGAAAGAATTAAAAATGACGAGAATAGTTGGGATTCGGAACAGTTGATTTTTAACTGTACTGATACGGGGATTGGGATTACTCCTGAACAGCTACAAAAGTTATTTCAACCTTTTACGCAAGCGGATGCTTCGACTACCCGCAAGTACGGAGGAACGGGTTTGGGTTTGGCAATAGCGCAGAAATACTCTCAGATGCTGGGGGGAGAAATTACTGTGACTAGCGAGTTTGGCAAGGGGTCAACTTTTACTCTGATGTTGCCAGCATAGCTCGATTTTAGATTTTAGATTTTAGATTTTAGATTTGGTAAAAAGTCCTGACTAGAAACAACATAAATACGGTTTGTAGTCAGGGCTTCATATCATGTCCGATCGAGTTACCGCGATTAAAAGGGCGGGTTTTTGAGATTGTCAATTATTGGCAGATATTTTTCGTGAGGGGATCCCCTACCGTATTGGGGGTAATCGACCGGACATAATATCAGTCCACTCCCAATCAGCTTTTAGCTAATTAGGACTAAACTTTTGAAGACCAACAACATTAATACTCAATACCTGCTTGAGCTTTAATCCCTTGTTCTCGGAATGGATGCTTAACTAAAGTCATTTCTGTCACCAAGTCGGCCCGTTCGATTAGCGCGGGCGGGGCGCCTCTGCCTGTTAAAATAATGTGGGTTTCTTCGGGTTTTTGGTCTAACCCAGAAAGCACTTGCTCTACTTGCAAATAACCTAGTTTTAATGCTATATTAACTTCATCTAGAAGAACTAATTTAAATTCGGGATTGCAGATAAAAGTTAGGGATTTTTCCCAGGCTTTTTGAGCTGTTTCGATATCTCGATCGCGGTCTTGCGTGTCCCAAGTAAAGCCTTCTCCCATTGCGTGGAATTCTAGCTGTTTTTCCCAGAGTTGAAAAACCGCTTTTTCTGCGGGTTCCCAAGCTCCTTTGATAAATTGTACTATGGCGACGCGGTATCCGTGACCGAGCGATCGCACAACCATTCCCAAAGCTGCCGTGGTTTTGCCTTTCCCGTTACCCGTATTGACAATTATTAAACCTTTGTCTTTGGAAGCCCCGGCAATTCGCTGCGCCTGTACTTCTTGTCGGCGCTGCATTTTTTGTTTGTGCTGTTCGGCTGTTAGGGAAGTTGTTTCTTTAGTTTCCATTAGATTTTTTTAACGCAGATTAGGGACTCAGAAACCGGGTTTTTTAATACATACTTCGATGCCACCCGCAGATTCGGGAAAAAACCCGGTTTCTCGGCTTCGGATTTAGCTATTATGTCCACAGCGATCGCAAGTTTAGCACGAAACCGGGCAAAACATCTTCTCCTGAAAGTTCTGTTGGACATTCCAAAACTTCTATTTCTTGTCCTTGGCGATAGATTTCGACTCTCCGGGTTTTGCGGTTGATTAACCAGCCTAATTTGACTTGGTTATTCATGTATTCTTGCATTTTGTCTTGAGTATCTTTGAGGCTGTCTGTCGGCGACATTAACTCTAAGACAAAATCCGGGGCAATGGGAGGGAATTTTTGTTTTTGTTCGGGAGTGAGTGCATCCCATCTTGATTTTTCAATCCAAGAGACATCGGGAGAACGGTTGGCACCGCTTGGCAGTTTGAAGCAAGTTGAAGAATCGAAACAAATTCCCAGTTTAGTTTGTCGGTTCCAAATCACAAAATCCGCATTAATTTCTGAATTGTAATTTCCGGTTTCTCCTCCTGTGGGTGGCATAACGATTATTTCTCCTTCGGCGTTGCGTTCAAATTTGACATCGGGGTTTTCGCGACACAGTTGATAAAATTGGTCGTCGGTTATTTTGGCGATCGAGTTGAAGTTAATGGTAACTGCTATCATGGTATTTTATCAGGATGCGTTGGAAGTTTTAAGCCAGATTATGTATATGAAGGCGGCTCAAGGCCGAGCGATGCAGATGCTGTAAATATTATTAAGGGTTAAGAGGATTTAATGGATATCTTTTTATGCACTTTTGCTCATTATATCACATCCTTATAACTAGCTATTAATAGTTTTATCAAACGCTTTTTGGATGCAACACTTACAGACATACCAATAATAAAATGCAATGTTGATTTCGCTGAGCAGTTTAGGTACTCCCTCTAGTAAACTGGAGAAAATTTTGTTTTTTATATGCAGGGAATCCACGCCGATCGCAAAAAACAACAAGCCTACACCCGCTAACAATATTTGGTAGGGAGTTAACTGTAGTTCTCGCCGAAAAAACCATCCGTAGGAGGACAAAACCACGGCGTATAAAAGACTTACTCCGAGCTTAGGAATTCCCCCTGCTACCATATATATATGAATTCTGTAAATTTCATTTAGTAAAAATCCACCTGTTAACAAAGCCGAAAATAGAATAAATCGATTTTCTGAAGTGCGCGGTTGAATACTTTGAGCTAATTTATAGGTGAAAGTACAAATAATGACGGGTACAGAACATAAAACTTGAAAAGTCCGAGTTAACAAAGCGACATTGGGATGGGGATAAGCATAAGGCGGCAAGAATAAATCGCTGACTTTTAACCCGGAAAGTTGAGTGAAAAATATCAGTATCGCCACCACAAATAAGGATAAACAATTGAGTCTAACAACCAAACGAGAAATAGTCATAAGCAATTAATCCCCAAAATTAGGTTTACTGCCCAAATCAAAAAAAATTATATCACCAATATCTCTGGATATTTTGCTAAACTTAATCATGAGTGTTATCAAAACAAGGAGACAGTCATGCTGTCAGTGAAAGAAGCAGAATCGATCGTTCTAAATTTGGCGCAACCCCTCGACAGTCAGCGGGATGTAGAAACTGTAGACTTGCTGGCAGCATCGGGGCGCATTTTGGCTGCGGCAGTCACTGGTTCCCTTGATTTTCCTTATTGGGATAATTCAGCAATGGATGGGTACGCGGTGCGGTTTGCGGATGTGGAAAACTGTAGCGCCGAAAAACCAGTGGTACTCGAAGTAGTTGAAGAGATTCCAGCCGGATATCAGCCTCAAAATACCGTAAAATCGGGGCAAGCGGCGCGAATTTTTACGGGGGGGGTGATGCCTGCGGGTGCTGATACGGTGGTAATGCAGGAAGAAACAAGGCGTGAGGGCGATCGTATTTTTATCTTAGTTTCTCCTGAAAAACCGCAAGCATTTGTTAGGCACAAAGGCGCTTTTTATCAAGCAGGAACAACTTTGCTAACTCCCGGTACAGTTATCAATGCCCCAGAAATGGCAGTGTTAGCAACTGCCCAGTGCATTCAAGTTCCAGTTTATCGGCGGCTGCGGGTGGCAATTTTTTCTACTGGTGACGAATTGGTATCGCCTGACGAACCTTTGGCACCGGGGAAACTGGTAGACTCGAATCAGTATGCTTTGACAGTTTTGTTGGCACAAATGGGATTTGAACCGATTCGATTGGGCATTGTTCCTGATAATGAAGATGCATTAAACAAGGCGATATCCGGGGCTGTTGCGACGGCGGATGTGGTGCTTTCTACGGGCGGCGTCTCGGTAGGAGACTACGATTATGTCGAGAAAATTTTGGCAGATTTGGGAGGAAAAGTTCACATTAGTTCTGTGGCTATTAAGCCGGGGAAACCTTTAACGGTTGCTGAGTTTAAACGAGGTGAAAAAAATTCGGATAGTCTCTATTTTGGTTTGCCGGGAAATCCGGTTTCGGCTTTAGTCTGCTGTTGGCGGTTTGTTGTGCCTGCTTTGAGAAAGATGTCTGGGCTTGGCCCGGATGCTTGGGGGCCGGAGTTTGTCAAAGCTAGGTGTAATGCTGAATTGCGATCGCACGGCCGACGCGAAACTTATGTTTGGGGTAAACTACATTTAGTTGCCGGAGTCTGGGAATTTGAACCTGCTAGCGGCACCCAAAATTCAGCTAATTTAATTAATCTCGCAAATACGAGTGGTTTAGCAGTTTTGCCACCAGGGGACACCTGGATTGTACCGGGCGAATTCGTGGAGGTTTTAAAAGTTAGTCAGTAGTTAGTGGTTATTGGTTATTGGTTATTGGTTCGGTATAAGTTCATGTAAAATATTAACAACTAAGTAATCTTCCTTCTTCCGACTTCCATCGGACTGACATCCGTTACATCCGTTACATCCGTTACATCCGTTACACAATCCGTTGCCGAACTTCCTTCTTCCTGACATCCGTTACATCCGTTACACAATCCGTTGCCGAACTTTCTTCGTATTATGAAAATTTTAATTGTTGAAGATGACCCGATGATGCAACTGGGATTAGAGCAAGTTTTAGCCGATTCCCCAGACATAGAAATAGTAGGACAAGCAGAAGACGGCTATTTAGGCGTAGCAGCAGCACTGAAACTCAAACCTGATATCATTGTGATGGATATAGGTTTGCCACGGCTCGACGGCATAGCAGCGACGCAGCAAATTAAAGCACAATTGCCAGAAGTTAGAGTAGTAATGTTAACTTCTCACACGGCAGAAACTGAAATTATTGCTGCCCTTTCTAGCGGGGCTGATGCTTATTGCATTAAAGGTGCTTCTGTAGACAGGCTGTTAGCAGCGATTGCAGCCGCCGCAGAGGGGGCTACATATCTTGACCCTCAAATTGCCCGGACTGTCATCGAACACCTCAAACCCCCCATACCTGCCTCTACAACTACTTTTGGTCAGTTGTCGCAGCGGGAATTGGAGGTGTTAAAATTAATGGTGGAAGGTAACAGCAATCCTGAGATAGCAGCGGCGCTTTACTTGAGTCCAAATACTATTAAAACTCACGTTCGCGGTATTATGAATAAGTTGGCAGTGGATGACCGCGTGCAAGCCGCAGTTGTAGCGCTGAGAACTGGATTGGTGTAAAGAAGTAAGTAGTCATTAGTCATTAGTCAGTAGTCATTAGTTATTTGTTGTTTGCTACCAAGGCTTTTCTGCTACCAATGCCCCATGCCCAATTCCCAATTCCCAATTGCCAATTCCCAATTCCCAATTCCCAAAAAGTTTATGTCTGAATGGATAGAAATCGGTAAAATTGTAGCAGCTCAAGGTTTGGACGGGGAAGTGCGAGTCTATCCCGATTCTGATTTCCCGGAAAGGTTTATCGAACCGGGGAAGCGGTGGATTTTGCGCCCTAACAAAAGTGAACCGGAACCGATCGAGTTTTTGGGCGGTCGCTATATTCCGGGCAAAGGGCTGTATGCTGTAGAGGTAGAGGGTGTGGAAGACCGCGATAGTGCTGAGGCGCTGCGGGGCTGTAAGTTGTTTGTTGAAAAGACCGATCGACCTTACCTCGAATCTGATGAGTTTTACGTCCAAGATTTGATCGGTATGGAAGTTTTTAACCAGTTAACCGGGGAAATCCTAGGCAAGGTAAGTGATATTATTCCCGCAGGTAACGACCTTTTAGAAGTAGAAACGAATCTAACTGCGCCGGAAACTGTCGCCGCAGAATTAGAAAAGCCAAAACAGCCTGAAACTCCCCAAGCAAACGCTGACCCCAGAAATACCCGCAAACCACGGAAAATTCGTGTTAAAGAGCCTAAATCCACAAAAATATTGATTCCTTTTGTGGAAGAGATTGTGCCAGTGGTTGACTTAGAACAAGGCAGAATTGAAATTGTGCCTCCTCCTGGTTTGTTGGAATAATATCATGTCCGGTCGCTCGACCGGATATGATATTAGTTATTAACAATGCCCAATCCCCAATTCCCAATTTCCAATATTAATCATTTCCTTTATTTGTATACCGCACTATCAAGTAGCTGATGGAAAGCGCGAAAATTGCAGTCGCCAAACCAATCAAGTCGGCTGCGGTTTTTTTTTCCAAGTCAAGAATAATGATTTTTCTAGATACTGCTATCAAAGAAGTTACAATAACCAGCTCAACTTGAATTACGTGCTTTTTCAGATAAGCTGTAATATTTTCCAATATTTCCAATGCAATTAAAACATTTAAAAATAACCCAAATATCACAAACAACGTGTCTTTTAAAAAATTATCAGTGTGGTTTGCCAATTCTTGTGCTAAAAAAATCACCAAATCGGCAACGCTGACGATAATTACCAAAATCATCGCCAGTGATAAAACTTTCGATATTATTACTTCTACACTTTCTGTAAAATGCAGAAAATTTTCATCATTGCTTAACTTCGCAATTTGCCTAAATATTTTTTTCAGCATACCAGTGATTTAGTCATCATTTTTGATGATTTTGTCATTTTTCGGTACGCTTTGCAAGCGCAAAACTCTCTGATTGCCTGGTTTCACGGTGGCAACCCGGGCACTGGGGAAGGCGACTCTCTCTGCCTGTTATATTTTATAGTTTTTCGTGTCAGCTAGGAATCGATCGCACGCGATGAACTCCTGCTTAATAAATTTTTGCCATAAAAAAGCCTCAAACTATTGTCTAGCAATATTTTGAGGCTTTTAAGGCGCGGTGCTAATACTGAACTAACTATCTATTCTCAACAGAGAATGATGGTTGACTCCCAGCTTGCTCCGACGCAATATAGAAGATAGCTAAAAATTTAGCTCGGGTGGTTTAGTAGCGACGAGAATTGCCACCGCGATCGTTGTTACCCCAGTTACCGCCGCCACTAGGACGTTCTTCACGGGGTTTTGCTTTGTTGACTTTGAGGTCGCGACCCATCCACTCAGCACCGTCAAGAGCCTCAATGGCTGCGGCTTCTTCGGCTTCAGTAGACATTTCTACAAAAGCGAAGCCCCGCATCCGACCTGTTTCCCGGTCAGCAGGCAACTGAACGCGCTTTACTGTACCGTACTCTCCAAAAGTTTGGTTGAGGTGCTCCTGCGTTACTTCGTAGGATAAATTGCCGACATAGATTGACATTGAACATTCTCCAGAATCAGAGGGTGTAGAGATTTAAATCCGGAGGAACGCCGATCGAACGAACTGTACTGCCGAAAATAAAGCCTTGTAAAAAAATCATAGCACCTATAGGTGCAAACTGCAATTGTCTGACTCAATTAATTAAAAATAAGGTAGAAGGCCTTCGCCAGAAGGCATTCTGCGGAAGGAAAAACTCCCAATCAAGAAGGAACAACTCAGAATAAATAAATTTAATATAAATTTAATTTTCCTTGTTTCCGGGCTCTGCCGGGGAAACGCTGTTTTTAGGCTGCGTAATGGCATAACGATTTTAGGTTTTAGATATGGGATTTGGGATTTAAGATTTATGTGTAGGGTATGTCCGGGTTCAAAATTGCTCGATCGAGAGAGGTTGTTATCCTAAAAACGGATACAAGCCCCGGACTCCTGTCGCCAAGAGTGCAAAATTTTAGACTCTTGTTCAAGATCCCAGATTCATCTGTGGAGTAAATCTCCAATCTTTCAACTGAGGGCGATTGACTCAGAGATCCCCGAACGTCAACCACGTTCTTCCCCATGTCGATCGCCCGCTGGTTCCCGCTCGTTCGGCGGTGATGTGTAGCATCCCGTCGTTCGATGGCAGCTCAAGAAGTGACGGCGAGGGTGGATTTTTGCCAATTAAATTCCTCAACTTCTGCGACAGTTTCTGCCCCAACCAGCACCAACTGCACCGCACAAGCTTTTAACTCAGGCTGTTTGGAATCTGGACAGCTTGCAGCATGAGTCATGGCATTGGCTTCAGCGCCTTCGGCCCACAGAGAACCCCAGTGCATCGGTACAAATAGCGTACCTGGGGCGATCGCCTTTGTGACTTTTGCCGGAAACTGCGCCTTGCCGCGGCGCGATCGAACTTCCAGCAAATCCCCCTCCTTAATCTGCAATTTGGCAGCATCACGGGGGTGAATTTCCAAAAACGGATCGGGGTGCAATTGATTAATTTTCTCTGTTCTCCCCGTCCGCGTCATCGTGTGCCAGTGTCCGTAAAGTCTCCCTGTCGTCAACACAAACGGATAATTCGGATCGGGAGGTTCTGCCAGTCCCCGCGAGTGATAGGCCGAAAATCTTGCCCGCGCGTCAGGAGTGTGAAAACGCCTGTCTGTATACAGCCGTTTCGCTTCGTTCGCTGGATGCACAGGCTCGTTTTCCCGGCAAGGCCACTGCTGCGGCCCTTCTTGGCGGATGTATTCGTGGCTCAGGCCGGTCATATCGCAAGGCTGGCCCCGCGTCAACTGCACGTACTCATTAAAAACCTCCGCACTGTTCTCGAAAGCAAAGTGTTGGGCAAAACCCAACCGCCGTCCCACCTCGGCGAAAATGCTCCAGTCGTCGCGGGCTTCCCCGGAGGGAGTGTCGAAACCGGGACAAAAGGTAACGCGGCGTTCGGAATTGGTCATTACTCCGGTTTTTTCGCTCCACTGCGTTGCCGGCAGCAGGATGTGAGCGTAGGCGGAGGTTTCAGTGGGATAGTAAGCTTCTTGATAAATAGTAAAGGGCGATCGCAGCAAAGCGGCTTTCGTGCGTTCCAAATCCGGCATACTCACCACCGGATTAGTAGCTGCAATCCACAGCAACTCAACTTCGCCAGTTTCCAAACCGGTGATCATATCCCAAGCTGTGCGGCCTGGATTCGGGGAAATACTTCCCGGTGCGATTCCCCAAAATTCCTCGACTTGGGTTCTGTGTTCAGCATTTTTCACAAATCGGTAGCCTGGGAGCAAGTGAGACAGTCCTCCCGCTTCCCGCCCTCCCATCGCGTTTGGCTGGCCGGTGAGGGAAAACGGGCCGCATCCCGGTTTGCCAATTTGACCGGTCATCAAGTGCAAATTAATCAGCGATCGCACCTTTGCCGTGCCTTCCGACGACTGATTTATTCCCATCGACCACAGAGACAAAACGCGCTGCGACTGTTCCCAGTAGTTTGCCGCCGTTTCTAACTCGCCCACAGTAATGCCGCAGCGCGAGGCTACAAAATCCGGCGTGTAGCTGCTAATAACCTCAGCAAAAGCTGAAAAATTCGCCGTGCATTCTTCAATAAACTCAGAATCTATTGCTTGCCTGCGTAACAGCAAATATGCAATTCCATTAAGCAAATCTATATCGGTACCCGGTTTAATTGCTAAGTGCAAATCCGCCGCTTCCGCAGTCGGAGTCCGCCTTGGATCTACCACAATCATTTTGACATGGGGATGCTTTTTGTGGTATTTTGCTAATCGATTGAATACGATGGGATGGCATTCCGCTGTATTGCTACCAATAATAAAAGCGCAATCTGTTAATTCTAAATCGTCGTAACAGCAAGGCGGCCCATCCGAGCCAAAGCTTTGAACGTATCCAGAGACTGCTGAAGACATACACAAGCGAGAATTAGCATCAAAATTATTAGTACCCAGACAACCTTTCAGTAGTTTCTGGGCAATATAATAATCTTCTGTTGCGAATTGACCCGAACCGTAAACACACAAAGCATCGGGGCCACTGGTGCTGCGAATTGTTTGGATGCGGTTAACAATTGCATCGAGAGCTTCGTCCCAGCTAGCGCGGCGGAAGGGTTGGTCGAGAGTATCTCGCATCATCGGATACATTAGCCGATCGCTCCGAATAGACTCTGCTACGGTTGCTCCCTTAATACAAACCATGCCCTGACTCGATGGGTGATTGCGATCGCCCCGCACTTTCCAACTTTGTTTTTTGTCGGCAACAACTTCTAGACCGCAACCTACACCGCAGTATGGGCAAAGAGTTTTTATAGTTTCCATCTGGTGATTTTAGATGCTAATTTTTGAAAGCTAATGGGTAATTGGTAATTCGTCATTATAGTCGGAACTGAGAGCTCCTGCAAATAATGTTTTAATCATTACTAACTTACCGCAAAAATGCTTCACAGCAACGGACAATACCCTGACTTAAAATAAACCGCTATCTTCTAAAACTCGCGAGCCATCGGGTTTGTAGTCAGTGGATATTCGCTCCTAAATACCTCTCTAACAGAGGTACTCCTGCCCTAAATCTTGTCACCCCACCTAGGGGAGCGAGGAAGAATTGTTGCAGGACTCAAACAGCGCGCCGATACTACTTTTGACCTTGTTGTTGATAGCAATCTGAGATTTAGTGGGCGAGTATTATGTCGCCTATTTCTGTGTTTTAACTTCTAATACGCCTCCGTTGCTGGGGCTAAAAGTTACTTGGAATTCAGCAGTTTTTTCAGCAGCGCCTGCTGTGGCACCGGCAGGAGTTTGCAAAACCGGCAGAGGAGTTTCTTTGACGAAATCTTTAGCTGCTTTATTTGTGGGATCGAACTGTAGGATATCGCCGTTTTGTTTTACTTTGACCCGATAAGTCAAGCTTTCGGTAAATGTCGGAGTTGTTCTCCATTGTTGGTCGATTTGTGCATACAACTTCTGTCCGATCGCATCGAGTTCGGCTTGGTCAGAAATCTGTGATGTGGCAGCAGCAGCGATGGGTGCAGGACTTGCAGCAGCGATGGGTGCAGGACTAGGATTCGGTGCGATCGAACTTGCTGCGATTGGCGGGCTGGGGGGAGAACTCACAATCGCCCCGGCAGTCGGCGCCGGAGGTGCAGTTTCTGCTAGTTTCGCTTGCTTTAGCTGGCTGGAAACAACCGACATATTGACCGCAGCTAAAGTAAACATTGCGACGAACCACGAGGCTGCCAGGATGCCACGTTTGATCGACGAGGCTTCTGGGGGTTCGGCAGCGTGAGACACAAAAGGTGCAGGTGCAAGAGGCCTGTCAGCAACCGCAGGCTTTTTGCTAGCAGGTAATGGCATCGGTAGCGCGACGGCTTCTGTCTCCGAGTCCGTTTCTTCACCTTCTTCGTGGTGGGCGTAGCGAGAAAACAGGAACTCCAAAGCAAAGTTACGCAGTTCGTAGTATTTCGGGTCTTCCATAATCCGCGCCCGGTTGCGGGGACGGCTGAACGGAATGTGCATATCTTCGCCGATGGAAGCTGCTGGCCCGTTGGTCATCATCACGATGCGATCGGCCAAAAACAAAGCCTCATCAATATCGTGAGTAATCATAATGACGGTAATTTTTTCCTGCCGCCAAATTTTCAGCAATTCTTCCTGCAACTCTTCCCTGGTAATCGGGTCCAGAGCTCCGAAAGGTTCGTCCAAAATCAACAGTTTGGGACGAGTTGCCAGGGCTCTGGCGATCGCCACCCGCTGTTTCATTCCCCCGGACAATTGGCCGGGTCTTTTGTTACAAGCTTCGGTCAGCCCCACTAATTCCAAGTGTTCCTTGACGATCGTATTGTGTTCGTCTGCGGACTTTTCCGGGTAAACATTTTCAACACCGAGGTGAATATTTTCTGTAGCAGTCAGCCACGGTAGCAGCGAGTAGTTTTGAAACACCACCATGCGATCGGGGCCTGGTTCAGTAATCTGCGAACCTTCCAGGGCTACTTCTCCGTTTGTCGGCCCGTTGAATCCCGCGATCATATTCAGCAAAGTTGATTTGCCACAGCCAGAGTGACCTATCAAACAAATAAATTCGCCTTCATTAATAGTCAGGTTTACACCGTCGAGAACGACGTAAGGGCCTTTAGGAGTTTCGTAGACTTTCGATACGTCTTTAATAGTAAGAAAGTCTTGCTTTGGCGTTTGAATTTTGGTTGTTTGGGGAGTTTTGAGAGTTTGCATATTTTCAGGATTTGGATTTTGGGTTGATGAATTAGACATGACAAATTTCGATTGAGAATTTGAAATTAGGGAGTTAGGAAGCGGAAAATGTGGAGTCTTGTTTCCTGATTTCTGGCTCCTCATTCCCTCTTCCTATTTGCTAGTTATGCTGGCAGTTTGATGGAACACTGACTGCCTATTTGTTCAATTAAGATTTCTTCAATGCGGACGGCGCGTTTGATTTTGACATTGTGAAGATAGTCGATCGGGTCGTCGAGATTAAACACAGTGCCGTCAAATAGCTCGATCGTCCGGCGATCTCTGGCAATATCCGGCAAACCCAATTCCCGTACTGCTTGACCGAAAACATCGGGCCGCAAAACTCGATCGACCACTTCCACCCAGTTTTTCGGGAACGGGATCAGTCCCCACCGAGCCATCTGCGCCATCACCCACACCATTTCTAGGCGGTCTGGAAAATTGGTTTTGTCAACAGAGAACTGGTTGAAATTGTAGAGCATTTCTGGTTCTGCCTCCGTACCGGAGTTGTACGGATCGATGAACCCTGGACGGATGTCTTTGGGATCGGCGCCGATGTATTGTTCTTGGCTAATCAATCCTAGGACTTCTTCGCGGTTGCGGCGATCGTCGCAGTATTCGCAGGCTTCCAAAAGCGCTTTGACGAGGGCGAGGTGGGTTTGAGGATATTTCTGAGCCCAATCTTCGCTAACACCGAGAACTTTTTCGATGTGTCCGGGCAGAATATCCAGGGAACGGGCCATAACAAAACCCGTACCACTGTTGACTGCGTGCGAGTTCCAGGGGTCGCCTGAACAGTAGCCGTCAATGTTGCCTGCTTTTAAATTTGATACCATCTGCGGGGGCGGAATCACGGTCAAGCCCACGTCGAGGTCGGGGTCGATGCCGCCGGCGGCCAGCCAGTAACGGAACAGCAGATTGTGCATGGAGGCCGAGTGTACCATGCCCAAGGTGTGAACTTTATCGGGAGTCTTGGCGATCGCAGCTTTGAAATCCTCTAATGTCCGAATGCCTTGTCTGTAAAGGTCTTTGTTGAAAACAATCGAATTGCCGTTGCGAGAGAGCGTCATGGCGCTACAGACGGGTACAGGGGCTTCACCGTCGAGGCCCAACAGCATCCCGATCGGCATTCCTGCGACCATTTGCGCCGCGTCCAGCCGTCCTTCGGCAACTCCTTTGGCGATCGCTTTCCAGCCCGGTTCGCGGCTGAGAGTAACTTCTTCCAACCCGTGGGCTTTGAAAAATCCTTTTTCTTTAGCTACTACTAAGGGGGCGCAGTCGGTGAGGGGAATAAAGCCGATGTCGAGGTTGATTTTTTCCAGGCCGTTGCGGGCGATGACAGCGGGTTGTTGTTTGGCCCGGCGCTGTTTGACCCGCTTTTGCTGGTTGAGGAAGTAAACCATTTCGTTACGCAGCGCGTAGTAACTCGGATGGTTGACAACTTCCATGCGCTTGCGGGGGCGGGGAATGTTCACTTCGAGGATTTGCCCGATTTGGGCTTCCGGGCCGTTGGTGAGCATCACAATGCGATCGCTCAGTAATAAAGCCTCATCCACATCGTGAGTTACCATCACGCTGGTGACTTTGCTTTCCTCGCAAATTTTCATCAACTGGTCTTGCAAACCGCCGCGAGTTAAGGCATCGAGGGCGCCGAAGGGTTCGTCTAGCAGCAGCAATTTCGGGCGAATCGCCAGGGCGCGGGCGATCGCAACTCTTTGTTTCATCCCCCCAGAAATTTCGCCTGGGCGTTTGTCGGCCGCGTGTCCGAGTCCGACCAATTTAATGTGGTGTTCGATCACCAACTCCCGATCTTCTTGAGAGTTACCGCTGTAAATTTCATTTACTGCTAGGGCGATATTTTCGCGCACCGTCAGCCAAGGTAGTAGCGAGTAATTTTGAAACACCACCATTCTGTCCGGGCCTGGATCGCGGACTTCCCGCCCTTCTAAAGTAATCCCGCCCTGACTTGCTTTGTCGAGGCCGGCGATGATATTTAGCAGCGTAGATTTGCCGCAGCCAGAGTGCCCAATTAAGGTGATGAATTCTCCCTTTTTAATTTTCAGTTCGATATTTTTAAGAGCGATGTATTGCTCTCCGTTGGGCAAGTTAAATACGCGGTCAACGTGGTCTACTTCAACAAATACTGACATGGCAATTTTAGGTTAGTTTGTAATTTGTATGATGCTGATTATTAATTGGGAATTGGCCAAACAGGGCATTGGGCATTAATTTACAACTCATTTCTACCAGTTTGTAGTTGGCAACCATTCCCCATTCCCCATTCGCCATGCCCGATGCCCTGTTTGGCCGATGCCCGATGCCCAAATCCTATTTTTGTTCTTCAGGAACAACTTTGGAAGCAATGAAACCAACGATTCTGTCTAAAATCAAACCGACGATTCCTACATAAAGCACTGCTATAATCACTGCGCTGAGTCGAGAACTGTTGTAAGCGTCCCAGATGAAGAAGCCGATGCCGACGCCGCCGACTAACATTTCCGCAGCTACGATCGCCAGCCAAGACAAACCGATGCCAATTCTCAAGCCAGTGAAGATGTAAGGAACAGAAGAGGGAAGCAGGATTTTCCAGAAGTATTTTTGGTTGGGGAGGCGCAAGACGCGGGCGACGTTTCTGTAGTCTTGGGGTATTTGTTGAACGCCTACTGTGGTGTTAATTAGAATCGGCCAAATTGCTGTAATTAAGATTACGAAGAGTGCAGAAACTTCGTTAGCTTTCACCCCCATGCCTTCAAAGGGATTGAACTGTTGAAATACGGCCAGGGCGATCGGCAGCCAAGCCAGGGGCGGGATAGTTCTAAATACTTGAAACAGCGGATCTAAAGCATCGAACATTAGGGAGTTTGTCCCGATCAGGATTCCTAAACTGATGCCGAGAACTGTTGCTAAAGTAAAGCCGATCGCCACCCGCTGCAAGCTAGCCAAAATTTGCCAGAACAAGCCTTTGTCTGTACCGCCGTTGTCGAAGAAAGGATTGATAATTAGATTCCAGCTTTCTTGGACTGTTTTGATGGGTCCCGGCAAGCTGGACTCTGGACTGTTGCAGAGGATTTGCCAGATTATGAGCAGAACTGCAATTGCTACCAGCGGGCGGATGATTTTCCGGCGGTTTTTCTGAACCTGATCCAGAACGAAATTTACTGGATTTTTGCTTTTAGTAACAGCGAGGTTTGTTGCCATTTTTCTTTTTCCAAGATTGTGAATAATCGATTATTTGTAGATACTTTGAAGTGTTCACCGTGTCTGGGGTGGGTTGAGTTAGGAAACCCAACTCCACTCAATTAAAAAATCGGTCAACTATCAAAAGTGAACAGTCAACTGTCAACTGTGCACTAATTATGCTTTTTTGATTGCCAAACTCTTCAGATATTCTTCTGGTTTTTCGGCGTCAAACTTCACGCCGTCAAAGAATGTTTCTACACCGCGAGAACTGCTAGTAGGAATTTGGGCTGCGGGGACGCCAAGTGTTGTCGCTGCTGCTTTCCAAATATCTTCGCGGTTAACTTTATCAACCGTTGCTTTGATATCGGTAGTTGCCGGGATATAACCCCAGCGAATATTTTCAGCTAAGAACCAAGCATCGTGACTCTTGTAGGGATAAGAAGCATTATCTGCCCAAAATTTCATTGCCACAGGGCTGGCGGCTTCAACGCGACCGGTACCGTAGTCAATTTGGCCCTTAGAGCGACTGATAATATCTGCTACTGGCACTTTTAACCACCTATCTTGAGAAATGATTTGGCACATTTCATCGTGATTTTCTGGCTTGTCGCACCACTGCTGGGCTTCCAGTACGGCCATGGTAAGTGCTTTTGCAGCTTTGGGATTTTTGTCAACCCAATCTCCTCTTAAACCTAAAGCTTTTTCAGGATGATCTTTCCACATTTCTCCAGTTATTAAGGCGGTGTATCCTACCTTTTGAGTAACTAGCTGAGCATTCCAAGGTTCGCCTACGCAAAAGGCTTCCATGCTGCCAGATTTCATGTTCGCTACCATTTGGGGCGGCGGTATGGGAATCACGGAAACATCTGTATCTGGATTAATACCGCCTGCTGCTAGCCAGTAGCGTATCCACAAATCGTGGGTGCCGCCGGGAAACGTCATAGCAATAGGAACGTTTTGATTGGCAAAAGCTGCTTTCAGCGGTGCGCTGTCTGTACCTACTTTTAAATCTAGGTATTTTTTGCTGAGCGAAATTGCCTGACCGTTAGTATTTAACCGGGCGAGAATGTACATCGGCACTGGCTGATTGCCTTTGGTAATAGTGCCTAATGTCATTTGGTAAGGCATGGGGGATAAGATGTGGGCCCCGTCAATGCCGCCTTTTTCGGAACCGAGTTCTAAGTTGTCGCGAGTAACTGGCCAAGATGCTTGTTTGGTAACTTGTACGTCTTTCATGCCGTACTTGGCAAATAACCCTTTTTCTTGGGCGATGATTAAGGGTGCTGCGTCGGTGAGGGCGATGAATCCGAGTTTGGCTGCGGTAACTTCTGGGGCGTCGGCGGGATTGATGTTGACTGCTGGGGCGGCGGTGGGCGAAGCGCCGCCGGGAGTTGCGTTAGATGTGGTGGGACTGGAACTGCAACCGTGGGCTAGGAGGGTGCCGGCTGCTGTTGCTCCAGCGGTGATGATGAATTTTCTTCTAGAAAGGTTGCTCATTTGTCTTGAATTGTTGTTGTACTTGGAGATGGTGGAAATGTGAGATGTCAGATTGATTCGCGACCTTCGCATCGCATCTGACATTATTTAGATTAGGCGTCGATCGACACTTTGCCGATCGCCCGCGCGCTGCAAGTTAAAATGAACCCTGGTTCTAAGTCAGCAGCCGCGTCTGGTTTGCTGTCGTAGACTGTTTGGCCTTCTAGGAGTTTTTGCTTGCAAGTGCCACAGCTTCCTGACCGGCAATTGCTGTCAAGTTCGACCCCGGCCCGTTCGGCAACATCGAGAATGTACTCATCTTCGCTGCAAGCAACTTCTTTGCCCGATCGAGCGAAAATGACAGTAGATGTCTGAGGTTGGGCTGCCGAGACTGCTGTTTCGCCCTCCTCAACCGTCAATTGCAGTTGCCGGTTCAGCACAGCTACATCCCCTGTAATCTCTTTAGGAACTGCCCCAAACTGCTCGACTAACAGTTGATGCAGCAGCGGTTTGAGGTCTTCGCAAGGGATGCCTTTTTGGACGCAAGCACCCAAATGAGCGTCTTTGCCAACTGTGCCTCCCATGTAAATGTCTACACCTTCGAGGGTTTTGCCGTTCTTGCGAACTTTTGTTCCCATCAAACCAATGTCTGCTACCTGGGGTTGACCGCAGGAATTGGGGCAACCCGTCCAGTGAATTCTGACCGGTTTGGGTACTGACAGTTCAGCTTCGAGTTCCTCAATCATTGCCACGGATCGGCTTTTGGTTTCGATGAGGGCGAAGTTGCAAAACTTGGCGCCGGTGCAGGAAACCAAGGCTCGTGTCAGCGGTGCGGGCTCGATGGAAAAACGCTGCAACAGGGGTTCTTTGACCAGCGATTCTATCCGCGAGTCGGGAACGTTGGGAATAATCACGTTTTCTTCCACAGTGAGCCTGAGTTCGCCGCTACCGTAAACCTCGGCAATTCTGGCCAAATCGAACAAATCCGATGCCTGCAGCCGTCCGACGGGAACGTGGAGCCCTACATAGTTGAGCCCTGATTGTTTTTGGGCGTAGATGCCGATGTGGTCGCGTTTGTCCCAGGTGATTTCATCTTTGGGCGCGGCGGCGGGCAAAGTGCGCCCTAATTCTTGTTCGACTTCGGCTCGGAATTTTTCGATTCCGAGTTCGTCAATCAGCCACATCAGCCGCGATTTTTGGCGGTTTGCTCTTGGGCCTCGATCGCGAAACACAGTTAAAATTGCTTTGCACAAATCTACAACGTCGCTGGGACTTGCCCATGCGTTGAGAGGAATTGCAGCGTCGCAGCGTTTGGCGGAGAAGAAACCGCCGACTAATACGTTAAAGCCGATGTTGCCGTCTTTGTAAGCGGGTACGAAGGCGATGTCGTTGATTTCTGCGTGGACTGAGTTGTCGCGGCAGCCTGCGATCGCAATATTAAACTTTCTCGGCAAATTTGAAAACGCGGGGTTGCCTTCGCCGTTGTTCGTAATCATGTCTTGGACTTGATTCGCCAGTTCCCGCGTATCTATCAGTTCGTCGGCGTCCAAGCCCGCGACTGGGGAACCCGTGATGTTACGCACGTTGTCCATGCCAGACTGGATGCTGGTCATGCCCGCTTCTTTGAGGCGGCGGAAGATGTCGGGTACGTCTTCGATGCGAATTCCGCGCAATTGCAGGTTTTGTCTGGTGGTGATGTCGGCGCTGCCGTCGTCGCCGTAGCGTTGGACGATTTCTGCTAGGGTTCTGGTTTGATTGCTAGTTATGATGCCGTTGGGCAAGCGCAGCCGCATCATGAATTTGCCCGGAGTTACTGGCCGAAAGAAGATGCCGAGCCATTTGAGGCGGTGCTCGCGATCGATTTCGTCCATTGCTTCCCAGCCGATTGCGGCGAAGTGGTCGAGTTCGCCTTTTAATGCTAAGCCATCTTTTTCGGCTTTGAGTTTTTCAAACTTGTTCAGGCTCGCTTGGGCTTTGGGTTCTACTGTTTGGGTCATCGGTTTACCCTCGCTGCTGGCTTGTGTGGGGAGGTATTGACTTGGAGCATAAAGTGTGTGTTTCCTGCTAACCTTAGTGACTGTATGGATTTAAAACTGTATATTTAGTTACTAGATGGAATTTCTTTTAAGCATGGTTGGTCTTCTGTAAACTTGAGCTTGACTGGGCGCTAGCTCGAACGTCGCCAAACTATTTATGGTTATAGTTGCTACCGATGATTCGGTCGATCGCTCTGTTTCGATGCACCTTTGTTATGAGCTAATGTAAAGCCCACGATTGTAAATATTCGTATCTATTTTTACAAAATATTGAGTTTTATGAATATTTCGCATAATGCCCATGCGTTTTATACATGGGAAATGGGTAAAGAGACCCCCAAAACCGAAAAATCTCTCTAAATCTTTAGATTTAGGAGGGAAAGGGGGAAATTGGAATATCTAAAATTAATTTTGTGATTGCGATCGCAGACTTAAAACGAGATCGTCACAACATTAGAGCGGTCGCTGTCACACAGTTTGCCTCAAAACATCACATTGTGTGCTATGCCAGCGTCACTATTAATTTTCCCAGAACGAGAGATGATATAAGCATCGAATTTAAGGAACGTCTCATGCTTTTAGTTCAACTTATCCCCGGCGCTATTTCCGAAATGCTTGCCTCTGTTACGGAGACGGGTTGTTTGACTTTAGCCGATCGCTACGGCTTGATGGCCGCTGTTTTGGACGACTCTCTCGACGATGAATACAGACATTCGATCAACCGCCTGCTGCGTTCTGTGATCAAGGGAAGAGTCAAGATAGTCAACGAACTGTCGGCGATATATTAACAGGATTTAAAAATTTGATTGATTCATGCAGCGCCTAAGAGTGCAGAAACCACCGAGGGAGTTAGAAGGAACCCACGATGCCTGCAGCGGATGTAGGGCCGGAAGTTGATTGGGTGTTCTAAAAACGTGCGATCGTTCTTGCCGTATGATTTTTTTTGACTATCCAATTCTCGCTTTGGGTGGCACTTACAGAAAAAGTGCTGATTCATGAGAGCCTGTTGGGTTGAACGCTGATGGTAAAATTAGTAAAATTGCTGTGCGCGATCGGCATTTGAAGAGTTTGAGGAATGAAGTCATCCCAACCAAGGTAATTATAATTATTAGACATCTCCAGCAAAGCCTGTCTTGAACAGGCAGGATGCCTGTTCCACAATAATTATTGGAGAGGTATATTGAACAGGGCTGGCGATGAAAGACAATTTATGAAAATTATTAATCAAACAATCGAATTATTAATAGAATCCGGTCTCGGCATCTACAACATCACGCCCCATATAGCAATCCTTGCAGGAGTCATAAATTTTTTACCCCACCCCAGCCCTCCCCGAACCCAAGGGGAGGGAGTAAGAAATTCACAAATGATTTAGGATGGCTATAGCCCGCCCTCAACATACAATTTAAATGCACAACAGCTTACCAAACAAGCTGCCGTTTGCGTTAGCTGTATTGAAAATTTGACCGGAAAAATTGAAGAATAAATCGCCGTAGTTGATGTTGCCCCTTTGAGCTAGTGAGTCGGCATATCCGGCTAAACTTAGATTAGAATTGATGGCGATGAAAGCTGTATCTGATGTTTCTTTGATGGCGATGCCGTAAAATTCAAATTCCCCGCCGCCGATTTGAGCCCCTGTCACGCCGTCGTTCAAGGAATCGATCGCGTAATTCCAGCCGTTAGATAGCGTTGCTGCTGTAGCTTTTTGTTGCTGTATTGCGAAAAGGAGACAGAAACTAGCCACTGAGTAAGTCTAGTGGAGGCTGTTTTTAGCAATGGATTTCATAAAACCCTCCCTGGGAATCATTGTTAAATTGTCAAGTCTGCTCGCTCGACTGTTTTTAATTTTTAGTAAATCATACAGCAGATTCGGTGGTTGATGAAGTACAGTAGCCGCTATATTTATGTTGTGTGATTTTAATATGTAGGGTGCGGATCTGCAACCTTTTAAATAGAACTTGCAGATTGACGGGTGGCGACGCACCGATGCTTACTACAGGATTGTGTGTACTGGGAGCATCTCATATTTGTAAAAACACTTCTTCTGGCTCCTTCCTTCTTCCCTCCTGCCTCAAAACTCCAATTTTTAGCGTGGCTGCTTTCATTGAGATGCTCCCTGATGCGTAGGCCAGAAACCGGGTTTTTGTTGAGAAGACGCATGACAGTGTAGAAACCCCAAAAAACTCGGTTTCTTTGATTGTGACGCGCGGGCTAATCCCCACCCAGTGAAAAATCCTGTCACAATAAAATCAAGACTACCGAGAGACCAAGTGGGTATCGAACTCAAGCTACCGTCAGGACACTAAATCATTTAAAATTAAAGTTGGGGCGACGATCACCCCAATCATTCCCAAAACCTAGGTGTTGCCATGCGTAAAATTGTACTATTCATTGCATCTAGTCTGGACGGTTATATTGGCCGACCGAATGGCGATATTGATTGGCTGTTTACAGACCAAAATTACGGTTATAGTAAATTTTTAGATAGCATCGATACGGTTCTCATGGGTCGGAAAACTTACGAACAAGTTCTAACTTTTGGCGAGTACCCGTACCAGGAAAAAAAGAGTTATGTTTTTACGAAGAATCTAGATTTTCAAGCTACTTCGGATGTCGAAGTGGTAACAAATTTCGAGAATTTTGTCAAGGATTTGCGCTTGCTTGAGGGAAAGAATATTTGGTTGGTGGGAGGTTCTCTGCTGATTCGCGATTTCCTGAATCAAAATTTTGTTGAGGAGCTAATTCTCTCGGTGCACCCGATTATTTTGGGCGAGGGAATTCCTTTATTTGTTAATCCGATAAATACTACAGCTTTGCAGTTAACTGGATGTCAGACATACAGTTCTGGCATGGTTCAGCTATCTTATGATGTCGCGACTTGAGGGCGCGCCCAATTGCTAAGTCGCTTGCAAAAATACTGTCAGTTGGTTATCAAAAAAGGTAAGATAGGAATAAGTAAGTTAGTTATCGATATATTATGTCTGCCAAAGATGTTTTTCATGAAGTTGTCAAAACAGCTTTGCAAAAAGAAGGCTGGCATATTACCCACGATCCGTTTCCGATTAGTGTGGGCGGTGTAGATATGTCGATCGATCTGGGAGCAGAAAGGCTGATTGCGGCAGAAAGGCAAGGCGAAAAAATTGCCGTTGAGGTCAAAAGTTTTTTGGCAAAATCGTCGGCAATCTCGGAATTTCACAGAGCATTGGGGCAGTTCATTAATTACCGAGCAGCACTCAAAGAAAAAGCACCCGATCGCATTTTGTACTTGGCTGTGCCGTTAATAACTTATGAAGAATTCTTTCAACTAGATTTCCCGAAAGCAAGGATCGAGGAAAATCAGGTAAAAATGATTGTTTATGATACAGCAGTTGAGGTTATTGTAGAATGGAAAAATTAATCAAATATCGGCAAATTGTGCAGCAAATGTTACTGGAGTACGGCCAGCACAAACCTGCTCACGGAGACATTGAAGTCGAGACAATTATTGATACAGAACGAGATCATTACCAAATCTTTTATGTGGGCTGGGACAAGCAGACTAGGGTGCATCATTGTAGCATTCACATTGATATCAAGGGCGGAAAAATTTGGCTTCAATGGAATGCGACTGAAGATGATATTGCTGAAAATTTAGTAATAGCCGGAGTTCCAAAAGAGGATATTGTTTGGGGATTTCAGCCGCCCTTTATGCGGAAGTATACGGGTTATGCAGTGGAATAGATCGCAGATGATGAAATGTGTTTGCTACTTTTTGTTATTAATATCTTTTTTCGGGGCCGCCCTTCCTGCTGACGCCTCTGTTTGCCGCAATTATCAAGGAAGCGAGATTTGCATTGTCGATATCAAACGCAGTGCAAAAAATTATTGGGAATACAGGGTAATTCTGAGTGTTGATGGAGTGAAACAGCCTCTGGAAGTCTACAATTGCCGCGATCGCACTACAGTTAAGAAAGATGGAACTGTTTTGACGTTTGGACAAAACAACCCTGGTGAAATCGTCTGCAGTTTTTTTAAGAAATAGCATATTTGTGACGGGCTAGAAGCCCATCCCACTCATTGTTTGATTGATTTAACTGCTTCCAAGGCTCTGCCTTGGAACCCATATAAGCGAGGCTCTGCCTCGGCTGGGAAGATGGAGGCAGAGCCTCCGGATCTGCGTTACCAGGCAGGAGCCTGGTAACGAGTAGTAATCAACTTTTCATGTTTGTTGTGGGATGGGCGTCCCGCCCGTCCTTTCTGGGCGGGCAGGACGCCCATCCCACAAGAAAAAAGGGAAATTATTTAATTCTCATTCCGCAGTACACATTTTAGTTAGAATTTGCCGTCTACTGCTGAAACGCAACGTTCGCAAATTAGCGGATGTTCGATCGACTCTCCGACGTGAGTCGAGTAATTCCAGCAACGATCGCACTTTTGGCCGTCTGCTTTGACTACACCAATCGCCAACTCTGGAGACTGATAACTGTACGGCAATTCCTGCAGGATGGCATTCGATTCTACCAGTTCCACTTCCGAAGTAATGAACAAATAGCGCAATTCATCTACACCCTTGCCGGTCATTGTAGAATGGTGCCCTGCAGCTAGGTCAGCAGGAATTTCTGGTTTGGGTTCGATCGCAACTAATTCTGGTTGCGGGATTTGGGGTGTTTCTACAAACACTTTTTCGGCTGGGGCTGTTTGGGCGATCGCCCCTGTTTCTACAAGCACAAGCGCTGTATCTAATGCCGGTGCGAGGACGATCGCCTGTGTTTCTGCAAGTACAAGCGCCGTACTCCGGCCCACCACATCTGCTGTCAGGAAATCAATTTGTTGTGCAATTTCTTGACGGTTGGCGGCAAACAGCAAGTGACGGAAAGCAAACCAGATTGTAAATAAGATGCCGATGACTTCAAAGAAGCCTCCCAAAAGCGGTATCTGATTCATCGTATCCAAAATCGCCAGCGTTACTCGGCCCGTTATCAACACAGAAGCTAAGAGTCCAAGTGTTACCAGCGCTTGTTGGTATTCTGTAAAAAAGTTGCCTGCGTATTCAGGCAAATTAGCCACAAACTCGGCGGCTTGATCTAAGATTGGCTGCGAATCTGAAGCCGACAGTTCAGGGACAGAATACTCTACTATCTGAGAAGGTCGATCGCTCTTTTGTGCGATCGTTTTCGGCTCAACATAAATTTTGTTTTCTGTCAAGACTTTAGCAACTTTTGCCGCTTGTTCTTCCTGTTTATCTTGTGCTGCTTTTGCTTTCTCCTGGGCCGCTAACTCGATGACTGAATTTTGCGATCGCACATAATCCACCAATTCTTCACTGCTGGGATTCAAAGCTTGCAATTGCTCTCTTTTCTCAACATCGGGAACGTACAATAAAACCTTAGCTTCCAAAGAAGAACCGATCGCCTTTTCAATCCGCGCTTTTTCCAAAACCTTGTTAACTTCGCCCCGCACTTGTCGCAAATACTGCCAGCGAGTAGCCAATTCTGGATTGTGCCATGAAGCATCAATTTGCACCCAGCCGGCTTCAAACACGGACTTGTAAGGAGTCGGATAGGGAAGGTACTGCCAAATATCCTCAGCCATGTGACACAAAACAGGTGCGATCGCCCTTGCCAAATTCTCCACAGCGATCGCAATCACCGTCTGACAACTGCGGCGGCGAAGGGTATCTGTCGCGCTGATGTAAAGTCTATCTTTGGCAATATCCAAGTAAAAATTCGACAAATCCACCGTACAGAAATTCTGCACAGTTTGGAAGAATCGCGAAAATTGGAAGCTTTCAAAAGCATCTTGGACTTCCGCAAAAACTTCGCCCATTCTGTGCAGCATATAGCGGTCTAGTTCCGGCAATTCCTCGTAAGCAACGGCATCTTTTGCCGGATCGAAGTCGTGCAAATTCCCCAGCAAAAACTTAGCTGTATTGCGAATTTTGCGGTAAACATCCGATTGCTGTTTGAGAATGTTTTTGCCCAAAGGCACATCTGCCGAGTAGTCTACCGAAGACACCCACAACCGCAAAACATCGGCTCCATATTCCTTAATTACTGACGCTGGATCGACGACATTGCCTTCAGATTTGCTCATTTTCCGGCCTTTTTCATCGAGCACAAAACCGTGAGTCAAAACTGTTTTGTAAGGAGCAATGCCGTTAGTTGCTACACTGGTAAGCAAGCTGGATTGAAACCAGCCGCGGTGTTGGTCTGAACCTTCCAAATAGATATCAGCCGGATAGTTTAATTCTGATCGACCTTTGGCAACTGCGGCCCAGGAAGAACCCGAGTCAAACCACACATCCATCGTGTCTGTACCTTTGCGGTAAGTGCGGCCGTTATTGCGGTAAGATTCCGGCAGCAATTCATCGATCGACAATTCCCACCAAGCATCGGAACCCTTCTCAGCAAAAAGGGCTTGCACATGGGCGATCGTTTCTTCATTTAACAGCGGTTCGTTGGTTTCTTCATCGTAAAATACGGGAATCGGAACGCCCCAAGTCCGCTGGCGAGAAATACACCAATCGGATCGATCGCCCACCATTGCAGTAATCCGATTTTCCCCTTGGGCGGGAATCCAATTCACACCGGCGATCGCTTTTAAGGCTTCATCTCGGAACCCTTCAACCGAGGCAAACCACTGTTCCGTCGCCCGAAAAATAGTCGGCTTTTTCGTGCGCCAATCGTAAGGATAAGAGTGAGCGTAACTTTCCTCTTTAATCAAACAATTTGCTTCGGCAAGGGCATCAATCACTGCGGCATTGCCATTTCCGAGGACATTTAAACCTGCAAACTGTCCGGCTTCGGCAGTGAAATTTCCGTTCTCATCTACGGGCGTTAAAACTGGTAAACCGCAGCGTTTTCCGACGATAAAGTCTTCTTGTCCGTGCCCCGGTGCGGTGTGAACTAATCCCGTCCCAGAATCAGCGGTAATGTAGTCACCGCCGGCAACAATCGGACTTTCGCGATCGAACAGCGGGTGTTTGTAGATGCAACCTTCTAATTCTTTGCCTTTGAAGGTGGCAAGTATTTTTAATTCAGTGTTAAAAGTTGCCGACAGCCGATCGACCGCATCGACAGCTACTAACATAAATTGTTGTGCGATGTGGGAATTTGCCGGCGGTTCCACCACCGCATAAGTCAGTTCTGGATTAACTGCGATCGCCAAGTTTGCCGGAATTGTCCAGGGGGTAGTCGTCCAAATCGCCGCCCAGAGGCTTGGCATATAGCGCTTGAGCTTCGACTGCAAAGATTTTGACAATTTTCTCACATGGAAGCCGACGTAGATGCTGCGCGACGTGTGACCTTCTGGATATTCCAATTCCGCTTCGGCGAGGGCTGTTTTCGAGCTCGGACTCCAGTGAACCGGTTTAAAGCCGCGGTAGATGTAGCCTTTGAGCACCATTTGACCGAAAACGCCGATTTGAGCGGCTTCGTATTCGGGTTTTAGGGTTAAATACGGGTGTTCCCAGTCGCCCCAAACGCCGTAGCGCTGGAAGGATTCGCGCTGCTGTTCCATTGTTTGCTGCGCGAAGGTGGCGGCTTTGCGGCGGAGTTCGATCGGCGTAAGATTTAGCCGATCGTCCGATTTCATGTTTTGCAATACTTTAAGTTCGATCGGCAATCCATGACAATCCCAACCGGGCACGTAGCGGACTTTTTTGCCGCGCAACATTTGGTAGCGGTTGATAAAGTCTTTGAGGATTTTGTTGAGGGCGTGGCCGATGTGGAGTTGTCCGTTGGCGTAGGGTGGCCCATCGTGGAGGATGAACAAATCGCCTGGGTTATTTTCCGAAAGGCGATCGTAGATTTCTTGATCGGCCCAAAATTGTTGCAATTCTGGTTCGCGCTTGGTGGCGTTGGCGCGCATATCAAACTTGGTTTTGGGCAGGTTTACCGTGTCTTTGTAAGATTTAGCTTCCATTTTTGAGAAACGTTTTATGTAGTTAGTTGTTAGTAGTTAGCGGTTATTTGAAAGATGATATCAAGTCCGGTTAAATAATCATAATTAAGTTGGTAGTGACAACTTTAGTCATCTCTCGTCATTGAAGAGCTGACAACCAGATATTTTAGTATAAGCGATCGACCGCACATTAGATCGAACCAAATCCGTAGAGCTCTCTCTCTTCTCCTCCTCTGCGCCCTCTGCGCCCTCTGCGGTTAAAAAATCCTTCATAAATCAAGGTTGCGCTACTCAGTCAGCCAACTGAACATTTCACCGACGGTGAGATTGAAGGATTCGGCAAAGGTTGGAACGGGGATGCGATCGCCCCGTTCTTCAAAAACTGCTAAAGTGCGATCGGCAAAATAGACAAATACCAGTTCTTCTTCCGGGTCAATCAACCAGCCCATCTGGGTTCCGTGGCCGAGACTGTGGAGAATGTTGCGGACGACTTTAGTTTGACTTTGGTCGGGGGAAAGAATTTCGATTGTCCAGTCGGGGGCGAGGGCGAAAGTGTTGGCTACTTCGCCGTTTTCATCGCGGGGAATGCGTTCCCAGGTAAAGACTGCAAGATTCGGTACTGTCGATCGACCACCAAAGGTACAGCGCAATTCTGAATAGGCGCGGGCGATGCGTTGGGGTTTGAGTACCCGGTTAATGTCAGCACCCAAATCGCTTTGAATTGTGCTGTGTTTTCCTTGGGGCATAGGTTTCTGGATAATCTGACCATCGATGAATTCGCTGGCGGGTTTGGTTTCCGACAGTTGGAGAAATTCATCGAGACTCAAAGGTTTAGAAGCGGTTTGAACCATTATTTTAAGTTGATTTAAGTTTAATTTGTATTAGTTAAGCGATCGGGCATTTAATTTATCAAGAAAATGGGTCTAAAACCCTGTCCTTCGCTTGACGGCTTTAAGGGGTCTAACTCGTTTGACGGCGAGTCCGACAGGGATTGAAATCCCTGTCTCATAGCGCAAGTCCTCTGCAAGAGGACTGAGGAGGTTGATTAACGTGAAATGCGAAACTCAACATCGAGTTAAATTGAGACTTGCAGTCGGTTTTATGCGAAACTCAACATCAAATTGAATTGACACTTGCAGTCCGACAGGGATTGAAATCCCTGTCTCATAGCGCAAGTCCTCTGCAAGAGGACTGAGGAGGTTGATTAACGTGCAATGCGAAACTCAACATCAAGTTAAATTGAGACTTGCAGTCGCTTTTATGCGAAACTCAACATCGAATTGAATTTAGACTTGCAGTCGGTTTTAACCGACTTTCGCTATGAGACAGGGAATTCATTCCCTGTCGGACTGTCGGACTGTCGGACTGTCGGACTGTCGGACTGTCGGACTGTCGGACTGTCGGACTGTCGGATTGTCGGACTGTCGGACTGTCGGACTGTCGGACTGGGACAAGCAATAAACGCTTAAAGAAATACTCCCAATCCGCGGCTAACGGCATTTCCCATACGATCGCACAATGAAGCATCCGGCACTCCCTGTCCTTCCTGTTCCCATTTTTCCACGAGTTGGCGGCCTAGGGGTGTGAGGCGAAAACTGTCAGTAATCCCTTGTCCGTCTACTTCCCGCCGCAAAACGCCGACTTGGATCAGCCAGAGTAGGGAGTTTTCGGCTACGAGTTCGGATACGGGCGATCGGGTGTAGCCGCTTTCGACACCGGAATTTGAGGCGATCGCACTTAGGAAAACACTGTTATCGCGGATGGTCTGGAAGAAGTGTAATTGAAAAGGGGAACAGCGGACGGCGCGATCGGCTCTTTTTACGGTGCGATCGGGATAACTAATAGATTTAAACGCTTCAGATGGAATAAAAGTCATTCAAAAAACCTCTGAACAGGTACTATATTTTTAATTGTTACAGATATCCGAGCGGGCTGATTCACCCTATCGATCCTAATTTTACACTTATTATGACCGATACACTAAATAATATCAACAGGTTTGTTGAATACGTCCGTACTTTGAATGGAGACGAAAAAGGCGAGGCACAGGTATTCTGCGATCGCCTGTTTCAAGCCTTCGGTCATCTAGGCTACAAGGAAGCGGGAGCCGAACTAGAATTTCGAGTAAAGGCGAAAGGCAAAACTACGAAATTTGCCGATTTGCTGTGGCGGCCCAGGTTGTTGCTGGAGATGAAAAAACGGGGCGAAAAACTGGAAAAACACTATCAACAAGCCTTTGAATACTGGCTGGAGCTAGTGCCGCAACGTCCCAAATATGTGGTTCTTTGCAACTTTGATGAATTTTGGATTTATGACTTCGATTTACAACTGCGGGAACCGGTAGATCGCATAAATCTCGAAGAGATACCCGATCGCTTCACAGCCTTAAACTTTCTTTTCCCCGAAAATCGCCAGCCTTTATTCAATAACAATAAAATTGATGTAACGCGAACTGCCGCTGACAAAGTTGCTCTACTTTTTAATCGCTTGGTAGAGCGCGGCGAAAAAGTAGAAACGGCTCAAAGGTTTATCCTTCAGTGTGTAGTAGCATTGTTTGCTGAAGATATCTATTTGTTGCCGCGCGGTTTATTCACCGAGTTTTTAGGTGATTGCCAGATGAATCGAGTTAGTTCCTACGATTTAATTGGGGGATTGTTTCGGCAAATGGGGAGCGATCGCCCCGCACCTAAAGACAGCCGCTATCGAGATGTATCCTATTTTAATGGCGGTATCTTCTCAGTTGTTGAACCCATCGCCCTGACTCGCAGCGAAATCGATCTGCTATTGGAGGCAGCAAAGGAACGGTGGTCAAAGGTAGAACCTGCGATTTTTGGTGCGTTGTTTGAGTCCAGTATGGGCAAAGAGGAACGTCATGCCTTGGGTGCTCATTATACCAGCGAGGCAGACATTCAAAAAGTGGTTTTGCCTACGATTATCCGCCCGTGGCGAGAACGGATTGAAGCTGCGAAGACGCTCAAAGATTTGTTGGCACTGCGGCAAGAATTACTTGATTTCAAAGTTCTCGATCCAGCTTGCGGCAGCGGTAATTTTCTCTATGTTGCTTATCGGGAACTGAAGCGACTAGAGGCACAACTGCTAACTAAAATTCATGAAAATTTCTCTCGTGCTGCTAATGCGATAGGTACGATGTCGCTGGTGAAGACAAGCCAGTTTTACGGCATTGACATCAAACCCTTTGCCGTGGAATTGGCAAAAGTGACGCTGATGCTTGCCAAAAAGTTAGCCTTAGATGAAGAAAACCAGTTGCTCAATACGGTACAGTTGAACCTGGCATTGGAACTAGAGCAAGCATTGCCGCTCGATAATCTCGATCGCAATATCCGCTGTGATGATGCTCTGTTTTGCGAGTGGGAACAAGTTAATGTAATTATTGGCAATCCTCCCTTTTTGGGTGGTAAGCAGATGCGCTTGGTTTTGGGTGATGAATATATCGATCGCATCTTTGCTAAATTTCCTGAAGTAAAAGATTCTGTGGATTTTTGCACCTATTGGTTCCGTCTTGCCCATCAACATTTAGGAGAAAATTGCCGCGCTGGTTTAGTCGCCACCAATTCCATTTCTCAGGGTAAAAGTCGTAAAGCTGCCCTAGATTACATTGCCCAAAATGGCGGCTGCATTTACGATGCCATCTCCACACAACCTTGGTCTGGTGAAGCTAAAGTACATATTAGCATTATCAACTGGCTCAAAACCTCTGATGCTCAAGAATTAACCTACCGTATCGATCACACAATTGTCTCAAACATTAACTCTTCTCTAAAAGCTGAAGTTGATGTTACCCAAGCAGTGCGACTGAAGACAAATTTGAATCGATGTTTTGCAGGTATAACTCCTGTAGGTACGGGCTTTATTGTGTCATTGGAGCAAGCAGAAGCATGGAATAAAGTCAATCCCAAAAATCGGGAAGTAATTCGTCCTTTTCTAGAAGGTAATGACCTCGTAGCCAACAACCCCTACAGAGGTCTAAAAAATTTGATTATCGACTTTAATGACATGAGCATTGAAGAGGCAAGTGAATATGTCCAGCCTTTTCAATGGGTTAAAATGAGAGTGAAACCAGAAAGAGATTTGAATCGTAGAAAGGTTTATCAAAAATACTGGTGGCAATTTGGAGAACGAAGACCCGCAATGCGTCAAGCCCTAAAATCGGTTTCTCAATACTTTGCAGTTACTCAGACATCGAAATGGGCAATTTTTCTTCCTTGTCCTATTGAATGGCTACCTAATGCTAGAACGCGAGTTGTTACCTGCGACGACTTTTATATTTTGGGAATACTCACATCTAGCACTCATCAGATTTGGATGCACGCACAAAAATCAACACTTAAAGCCGATATTTCTTACACTCACAACACCTGTTTTGAAACCTTTCCCTTTCCCCAAAATTGCCCAGAAAAAACCAAAACTGAAATTCGAGCAGCTATGCAGGTTCTCCATAACTATCGTACAGAGTATATGGAGCGCAAACAGTGTGGTATTACCCAATTATACAACGAGTTTTTTAATGAACCTGCCAGCCAACTCGCCAAACTCCACGCCCAATTAGACCAACTCGTTTGCAAAGCCTACGATATCAAAACAAACCAAGACCCCTTAAAGTTTCTATTAGAATTAAACTTTGAAGTTGCACAGCGAGAAACTGAGGGATTACCTGTTGTCGCTCCCTGTTTGCCACCTGTTGTATAAAATCCCAGTGAATTAATTACAGACGATTTTTTAATTTTTGTTGCAAGAGCGATGGGTTTTGAGCTTTCAATTGGCTGGCAAATTCTGCATCTGCTTCGATTGCAGAGCGAATTTCATCTCGACGATCGTGATAATAGGCTAAAGCTGCATAGATATCAGATAAAGTAATACTCGGATAGTGATACAAAATTTCGTCTGGTGACATTCCCATTTGTTCGTGCCAAACAACTATATCCTGAACTCGGATGCGATGTCCGGCGATACGGGGTTTTCTCCCACAGATTCCTGGGGTGATTTCGATATGTTCTTTAATGACGGCGATCGACATGGTAGGGAATTAATATAGGATGTGTCTTCTATTTTATGACAGGCTAGACGAGTTTGGCTGTAAAAGGCATTTTAAGCTATGGTATTTTTGATGGATATTGCGAATTTCCGCCGTCGCCAATGGACTTGAGTCAAGGTGATTGCTTGAACTGGAACTCGAATAACGAGCGTAGCATATTCGAGTTCCAGTTCAAAAAAAGCGATTTCCATCGCCGATAACTTTTTCAATCGCCGAAGCACAAAATCAATTAAAATACATTTATAAATCCCAAGGGAAACAAAACTATGACATTACCAGTTGGGTGCGCCGCCCCTCAGTTTACCGCCAAAGACACCAACGGCAACACCGTCTCCCTGTCCCAATTCGCAGGTAAAACCGTAATTCTGTATTTCTACCCCAAAGATGACACCCCCGGCTGCACCAGACAAGCCCAAAGCTTCAAAGCAGCCCATGAAGAATACAAGGGCAAAGATATAGTAGTTCTCGGTGTCAGCCGCGACAACGAAGAATCGCACCAAAAGTTCACAGAAAAATACGGTTTACCTTTCCAGCTATTAGCAGATGTTGATGGCACGATTACCAAAGCTTACGATGTGGAGAAAGGCGATTATGCCAAGCGCGTCACCTTCGTCATCGACGGTACTGGCAAAATTATTCAGGTTTATGAAGGGGAAACCATGAAAGTTGACACTCACGCTCAAGATATTCTCGTCACCATAGTTTAGTCGAAGTTTAGCCGAAGTTTAGTCGATCGCGCTAACACTCCTGCACGCACCAAAGCGCTAAAAACCCGGTTCCTTCCTAGATGCCTCGTTGCTATAGGCAATATTCTCCTAGGAACCGGTTTTTTTTAGTAAGGAATGAGAATTAAATAACTTCCACTCTTGAAAGTGGGATGGGCGTCCCGCCCGTCCAAAAAGGATGGGCGTCCCGCCCGTCCCACAATAACAATTAAAATTGTAAGTTATTTAATTCGCGTTCCTAAGTCCTGACCGAAAGCATCCAGGATACAAGCCCCCGCATTCATCTCGCGCAAGTCAATGCTTCAATTCTAAAATCTAAAATCTAAAATCTAAAATCGCGCAATCGATTGACTCAGCAAGTGAGGGGTCAAGGGTACAGGGGGAAACAACCGACTCGAATTAAATTCCTTCCCTCAAAACTTGCACCACAAATCAGCTCAACCAGGCATATATTCGGTTAAGGTGCTTATGGTACGTCTAAAGTTAGATTTGTGGCGCAACTCCCGCCAATAGTTAAAAACTTATGCTGGAAAAGGCATTAACCGCCCGTAGGCTGAATCTAGGGGCGATTTTGTCCTGGTTCAGGTCATGGTGTTTAATAAAATCAGAAGTTATCCTTGCTTTAGCTGAATAACTAAGTAGGTAGAGGGATATATAATGACAACCAACAACATTATTTTGAGTTACTTAGGCCCGCGAGAAATTGAGGTCAATAGAGCCGCTGTGTTACTTGGCACTTTTGACACAAATCTAGTGGCAGCGATTTCAGCATTAGAAGGCTCAAATGCCCTGAATGTCGGGAGAAATCTCTCTAGAGGCATTTGGAACATCAGTTTAGAAAAAGGATTCGATAGCGCAGGAACTCGCACAGTGCAGGTGAGGGCAACTGATAAGACTGGCAAAGTTATCGGCCAACAAACAATTAACATCAAAGTTAATCCTGCTTCTGGGGCACCCGCTCAAATTTTCACGTTAATTACTCTCACAGATACCAAATTCAAAGCCGGAACACTGCCCGCCAGCAATCTCAACGATCTGCAAAAAGCGGACATACCAGCAGGGAAAATATATCCAGTTAGCGACTACGAGTTAGAAGACGGACATCTAAATGTTCAACTAAATAATCCAATTTATCCGGTGGGAAAAACCGGCTTTTTCTACGAAAAACACGTACTCATAACCAAAGGCGCAAAAATTCTCATATTCGATCGCGCCGAGTTGCCGACCCCGCCTCCTGGAATGCAGTTACTGTGGGTGATCAAAAAGACCTGGTTAAAGTTCACCCCCGCAGATTCTGGAACTTTAGGCCCAACTCAGAAATTACTATTTAACCCAGGAGAAACTTTCAATCTTCTCGGCTACGCTTGCGTGGAAAACCATTTCAGAGTCGCTTTTGCTCGGGCAGTTCCTAACTTAGGAACTTCGGGATTTCTGTACTGGCTGCACGTCCAAATTTTGCGAGACGGGAGGGGAATTGAGTATGATAGAAATGCAGTTACGATGACAATCATCAAAACAACTGTGTTTAAAAAGCGGCCGATAAATGCCGCTAGCCTGCCACCCCAAGAAAAAATTACCTTGCCGGCGGGAATGATTTACGGAATTGCCGGATTCTTGATCGAACAAAGCCACATTAAAGTCTCGCTGACCGAGAATTTGCCACAATTTGGCAATACAGGCTTCATTTATCCCGATTTTGTGCAATTCAGCCGCGGTGGCAAATCTTTTAATCCCGCTGTGAATTTAACTTATCAAGGGCCGTCAGAAGTTTTAGTAAATCAGCCGATCGTCCTTCGGGGTACTTTTGACCGGCAACAAGCAGCAAAAATTGACGTGATAGCTGAGGATAAATTTCCCCTAACCGTCACTCTAAACCAAGAGACTAGCACTTGGCAAGTTAATTTGTCTAAAGGATTTAGCGTAGCTGGAGCTCGGTGGCTCAGGTTGCGGGCAACTGACAGCAAAGGCAACGTTACTGGCAGCCAAATAATTTACATTGCCGTAACTTCCGATCCGCTAACTGTCGGACGAGGTTTGACCTTAAAGATAGTTTCTGACACTTTGTTTAAGGTAGTTCCTCTTGATTCTTCCAGGCTCAACAATCAGCAAAAAGTTGTTGTCAAAGCAGGCCAGACGTTGGCCGTTAGCAAATACGGATTTATTGACGGGCATCTCAAGGTGGTTCTGGATTCAGCAATTTGGCCGATCGGCACTTTTGGCTATTTTTATGAACCCGACGTTCAGTTGGCAAAAGGTACTCAAATCCTAAGATTTGACCTGGCTGACGTACCCAATAGCAACGGGGGCGCTCAACTTTTGGTAACTCAAACAACTCAGATTAAAGCTAAACCCGAAGATTCATCGAAACTGCCTGCCGATCAAATTGCTGACCTACTTTTAGGCAGCACCTATGCCATTACTGGTTATGCCTGCATTTTGGGGCATTTCCGAGTAACTCTCGCCCAATCTATTCCCGGTTTCGGCAATATCGGATTTATTTATTGGCAGGACGTTAAAATTAAAAAAGACGGCAAAGAAGTTCCCTTTGACGCGGATGCTTTGACGATGACAATCCTGCAAGCAACTGTCTTTAAAAAACGGCCGGTAGATTCTTCTAGCCTGAGCAGTACCGAGAAAACTACGCTGCCTTTAGGTCGAGTTTACGGCGTGAACAGCTACGGTGCGGAAGGATCTCACCTGAAAGTTTCTCTGACTGAAGAACTGCCGAATTTGGGCAATACAGGTTATGTTTTTCCTAGTTTTGTTCAGTTCAAGCGGGGAGATAAAATTTTCGATCCGGTTCCGAACAATGTGGAATTGAACGTGCCGTATTTTTCGCAGCGAGACAATCCGCGTTTTGACTGGTCTACTTGCAACGTAACTTCGATCGCCATGGTGCTTTATTATTACGGCCTTCGTTCTAAGTGGGGCGGACAGTTGGAGGATGAGTTGTTGCAGTGGTGTTTCGACTATGCCGGCCAGGGATCTCAAACGGATCACAGCGTGCTTTCGGCGCTGATTCAGGCCTACGGGTTTAAGACGAGTTTTAGTACGACTCGCAAATGGGCCGAGGTGCGATCGGAATTGCTAAATCGGCGGCCAGTAGTTTTAGCAGGAGATTTTACTGCTGCCGGTCACATTCTTACTGTCATTGGCTACAATTCTCAGGGTTATATCGTGCAAGATCCTTGGGGAGATGCACTCACTGGTTACAGCGATACTGAGGGGAGAAAGTTGATGTATCCCTACAGTTATGTCAATCAAGTTGCTGGGCCAGATGGGAATGTTTGGGCACATTTTATCTATCCATAATTTACTCTACTGTTAGCAAATTGTGAGGCACTGCGGCTATTCGTAAGGTGTGCATAACAGCTATTCGTAAGGTACTTAATGCACACCCTACCTAACTTAGGAAATCTTGCGCTTAGGAATGAGAATTAAATAACTTACAATCTTTATTGTTCTTGTGGCATGGGCGTCCCGCCCGTGCATAAAGGACGGGCGGGACGCCCATCCCACTTTCAATAGTGTAAATTATTTAATTTGCGATCCTTAATTTTGCATTTTGCTGCGCCAATGCCTAAAAAGCTCAACCCTACTAAAGTACCAAACCAAGTGGGAGCATCCCGCTGTTTAACTAGACAGAAATACTTAGGGGTTGCTGAATATATCGCCCGCGTGTTACGTGGCCTGGGTTATTTGATCGCGCGATCGAGAGTAAAGTCGCAGCGATCAACAGGTAGAATAGGTCAAAAGCCGTGCATCACCACCTGCGATCGTGTATAAAAAAGCTGAGCTTGCCCCAAGCCCCCCATCCGACGCAAGAACTCCCCTTTGAAGGAAGATTATCAGAAGATAACCGTTGGGTAAAAATGGCCCAACTAATTCCTTGGTCGAAATTTGAATCAGACGCAAAAAATGAATCAACCAATCAAGGAAAATTAATCATAGATGCCACCTGTGCCCCAGCAGACATTAGCTACCCCACCGACTTAGGACTATTAAACAAGGCAAGAATTCACACAGAAAAAATCATCGACATTCTTTATAAGTCCCTCAAAGTAAAAATTAATAAAAAACCCAGAACCTACCGAAAAATAGCCAGAAAAGACTACTTAGCAGTAGCCAAACAACCACGACCATTACGAAACAAAAAAATCCCAGCCTTGAAAAAATAACGGCAATATATTAAAAGAAACCTCGCTCATATTGAACAGCTAATTGAATCAGGTGCCACCCTACAAAGTATGACCAAAAAGCAATATAAAACCTTGCTAGTTGTCACAGAAGTCTATCGGCAACAACTCTGGTTATTTGAAAATAAAAAACAGAGTATATCGGACAGTTGGGGTAAGTTTAAGCCAACCGCACATCCGTCCCATTGTCAGAGGAAAAGCAGGGAAACCTGTAGAGTTTGGAGCAAAACTATCAGCGAGTTGCAGTGAAGGATATGTATTTTTATACCGGATGAGCTGGGATAATTTTAACGAATCAGGAGACTTAAAAGCACTCATTTGAAGCCTTTAAAAATTACACAGGATACTATCGGTGAATCAGTCCATGCCGTTAGCGAAGCCCTCGAAGAGGATCGCATTTACCGAAATCGGGAAAACCGAGCATGGTGCAAAGAAAAAGGAATTAGAATCAGTGGGCCACCCTTGGGAAGACCCCCAGCAACTGTGAGTAAAGAAAAAAAGAAGCAAGCCTTAGAAGATGAGAGGATTCGTCAGGCAATTGAGGGAAAATTTGGGGCTTGCGTAAACGCAGATTTAGTCTCGATCTCATCATGGCAAAACTTGATAATACTTCACAGACAGCTATTGCTATCACTTTTTTAGTCATGAACCTTTCTACCTGGTTAAGATGGGTTTTTTTTGTGTTTTTATGCCGTTCGTGGAAAACAATGCCCATTTTTGGCTCTAATATAATCTGCGTTTATAACTTGCTCACATTGACGAAGGAAAAACTCATCTTTAACTCTGCTTGAATATATCGTGAGCTCCTGTTCTTAGTTTGCGATCGATTATTCAGCAAGCCCTAATTCGTTCATTGTAACTCAAAAAAGCCTGAAGTGATTACGGATCAATCACTTCAGGCTGGAATTTTTTAAATTTATAACCATCAATTCTATTTAAATACCTGCAAAATGTGGGATGTACATTTATTGGTTAACGTTAACCCGACTGATGTCGCTAGCTTTGTCCTGCAAAGAGTCAAAGGCAGGGCTTCCAGTTACTTAAGAAAAGAGTTTCCTGAATAGTGAAAATTGCCTACCTTGTGGACTCCTAGTTATTTTGTCGGTAGTGTTGGCAATGTCTCAACTGAAACCGTCCGAAAATATATTGAAGAACAGAGAAATAAATACTCCGCAACACTGGTAGCCTAAAGACTACAACTGCGTTTCATCAAGAGCTTGAAATACCGGGGTTCTCACGCGACGCGCTATAGGCTGCAGAAGCTAGTCGTTGTTCAAATAACCACTGTTTGCTTTCAGGAGAATCATCCAGCCAGCGATCGATCAAGTCCGCCCATTTGACAGGCAGACGCAACTCCTGCCAGGTTGAGTGAGAAGCGACAGAAAGATTGTGGTAAAGCGCTGAATCCGAAATAACTTTTTCGATACATTCTGCTAAAGCCAGAGAGTTCCCCGCTTCAAAAATCATCGAATTAATACCGTGTTTTAAGTGGGTTTTAAACATCGGGTGATCTGAAGCTACTATCGGTGTTCTAGTCCGTAAAGCGTGCTGAATAGTCAGGGGAAAACCTTCGGGATACTCGTGCCTGCTAGTAACTAACACGAGATCGGATTCTCTCATTAAAGGTTCTAAACTCTGAGTTGGCACGATTCCCAGAAAATCTACACAATCTTTAATTTGTAACTCTTCGACTCGCTGGGCAAAAAACTCCTCTTCACCTTTACCTGCCATTTTTAAGTGAACTGATATATTATTCCGTTCTCTTAACTTTGCTACGGCTCTCAATATATCACCCACGCCCTTACTTTGTATTAACGAACCAGCGTAAAAAAGTTGAATTTTTTTGATGTCCGCAGGGATTGTTTTCGGCGACAAAGAGCCGGGATTGGTCTCTAAGAGAAAGTCCCAGGGAATTATTTTATCAGCTTTTACTCCTATTTGTTGGAACAATAAAGATGACGTAATGCCGTAAGTTCCAACCCATTCTATTTGCTTGTTATTCAACAATTGGGACAGGAAATAGTTGCGGTATTTATTGCGCCAAGTTGTTGTCGCAATAGATTCTGCAAATACAGCGATGGTTTTAATTTTGTTTTTTATTGCCCACTTAAAAATGTCTGGAAAAGTCGTCCGCATGACTAAATGAGTCGGCTTTTGCTGGGCAATTAACTCGATCAATTTTTGGGTATCAATTTTGTAATTAAATCCGCAACCGATCGCCCGCACGCCGTTTTCTAGAACCCGATCGTTAAATTCGGGTGTCATGCAGCAAATAACCGTTACTGACTCAGCTCGTTTTGCCATCTCGGTGACGGCATCAACAGAATATTTTTGAGCGTAGTATGTTTCGCTTCCACCTTTGGCTAAACGATCAAAGGCTTCTGCGTAATCGCCGGCATACTGAACTATGACTAAGCGCATTTTCCTCAACTCTGGTTGTAAAGTATTTAATAGGACTTACGATGCAAAAGATGTGTAAGTAGGTTGATCGGGACGGTTTGAGGTACCGCCACAACCGCACTATTAATTTTATTTTGCTTCAGTCTTATTATAAAGAGTTTCGGCAACAGCCAGGTCAATAGATAGCGGCCGCAGTCGCTTTGTATTGGGGGTTTCAGGCTAATTTTCTCTTGATGTATCTGAGAGTGTGTTGCAAGTAGAATGCGGGAATTAATCCCGACTAAGTAAGGAGAAATACTGTCCCCTGCAATTTGATCTCCGAAGTTGCGATCGACACTCACTCTCGACACTCACTATCGGTACTCAGTTAGCATATTGGAGGGGATGCCAGCAGAATTGGGCTATAAAGTTCACAAATCGTGACAATATTTGGTTTTACGGCGCTCAATAAGCCAAAGTTTCTAAAGTTTCTCGCAGATAGGAACGAACCTGCTGATCGAGGGTGGCATTTTGGTGCTGACGCTCAAAATTGAGTTCTAGCTGCCAGCGTTGAAATCCTGAACTTGCGCCGATCGCGGATTTGAGACTGCCCCAGATTTCAGAATCTTCGCACAGCTCGATCGGCTCGGCGGCTTGAGGTTCTTGTGCGATCGGTAGATAATTCGCCATATTGTTATACCTCTGTTTTAATCCCCTGTAAGGATTGAAAGCTGACCTTGACACTCTCTATTATAGATTCTTCTCTCCAAAGAGCCAACCTAAAATATCCACAACCTGCGATTAAAAATTAAATATTAAGACTATTAATAATCTCTATCACAAGAGGGGTGTTACCTATTTTCTTCACAGCATACATCTGTACAAATTAAAGTAGCTTAAACTACAATTGTCCCCTTATTAATTTTTTATTTCACTTTTTTTCGATCGACTCTTCGGGTAGAGATGTAACGCCGTTGGAGTCAGCAGGTTTTGGGTTGACAATACTGCCGACTGACGAATTCCCTCTTGTGGATGCTGAACCAATTGACTCTGCCGCTGCAGCCACAGCGGCAGTTGTCTCGGCTGCCAAAGCCGGCAAAAGTCGATCGACTTGCCAAGGCGCGATCGTAAAATCCTGCCGAATTTTTTCTAAAACATGAGGCTGTGTCGCTGCAAATTCTGATTCCGGCGTCAGCAAAACCGCCATGACACTAGCAGACACCTGCAAAAACAAATTGCTAGCTAAAAAAGCAGCAACTGCCAACAACAATCCAGCCCACCGCCAGGAAGGAGGAAAGGGAGCAACCGTTGCCGCGAGGGGAGCCAATCGGTAGAGTTGCCACAAAATTACTGCCAGCAAAACAGCTACAAAAAGAGCGATTCCTTGATTTAACTTAGTTTTAAATCGAGTCAGAAGCCGCTGCTGCACCGAAGTTAAATTCTGCGGTTTCACCGCCACAACTAAAATACTAAAAATGTAAAAAGGGCGGAACCACTGCATCCACAGCACAGGAACAATACCGGCTACAGCCACTAAAAATATTTCTAACCAGACAGGGAGCAGGGGAGAACCCACTGCGAGTCCCAGCAAGCACACTCCTAGGAATATCGGCAGTGCAGCCGCCCCAGAAAGATGAATCCACAAGAAAGGATCTGACCAAAAAGAACGCACTTTAAAAAATAATTATGAGTTATGAGTTTTGAATTTTGAGTTTTGATAGTCGGGGACGCATTCTTAAGCAATAAACCTGGTGCAAAGAGTACATCTCTAGAAGTAACACCAAGCATTTTGGGAGGAAACTCGATTGCGGTGCGTAAGTCTTATTGGAGTTTGAAATTTTGAATTTTTAGCAACAGCCAAGACGATGAGGACGTTGTTAATTGTGGATATATTTGCTTTTCTTACTTCTTCCTTCTCTCCTCGATAACTAAAACCTTCTGCCTTCTGGATTCTTGCTTCTGCTATAAGTTAAAAACAAAAGTTGCGAGTGATGACTTTAGGAGTATTGAGTGAAGAGAAGAGTTGCGAGCGATCGGCAATTTAGTTGCGATCGCTCAAAAATTCTCTTCCCTCTCAACACTCACCACTCAAAACTATTGAGAGAGAGTCCGGCGTTTAGTAACCATCCGGTAGGCTTCAATAATATCGCCATCCGCCCAGTCGCTAAACCCGCTCAAGGAAATGCCGCATTCAAAGCCAGCATTGACTTCCTTGGCATCTTCCTTCATCCGTTTTAGGGAGTCGAGGACACCTTCGTAAACGACATTGTTGCCCCGGCGCACCCGCACCTTACAGTTACGGATGACTTTGCCAGAGAGTACCATACATCCAGCCACAGCCCCGCGACCGATCGCAAAGACAGCGCGCACTTCGACGCTTCCCAAAGGTTCTTCCACCAATTCGGGTTCCAGCAGGCCTTCCATCGCCCCTTGAATGTCATCCAAGAGGTTGTAGATGATGCTGTATTCCCGCACGTCTACGCCAGCTTGGTCAGCCGCGAGGCGAGCGTCGGTGGCCAGAGTAGTATTGAACCCGATAATTACAGCATTACTGGCTGCTGCGAGGTCAATATCCGTTTCTGTAATTTCCCCAGGAGCAGATAGCAGCAGTCGGAGTTGAACTTCTTTTTGAGGAAGTTGAGTCAGAGCGCCGACAATTGCTTCGAGGGAGCCTTGGACATCTGCCTTCAAGATCAAGTTGAGTTCCTTGAGAACGCCTTCCTTAGCTTGTTGAGAGAAGCCGCTGAGGCTGATCCGGCCGCCTTGCAGCAGGCGTGAATCTCGTCTGGAGGTAGCTCTTCCGCTTGCGATCGCCGCAGCTTCTTTTTCGTTTGCGAAGACATCAAACTCGTCTCCGGCGCGAGGAACTTCCCGCAGCCCTAGCACTTCCACCGCGAAGGATGGAGTTGCGTGTTCTACGCGATCGCCCCGGTCATCGATCATTGCCCGCACCTTGCCCAAAGCCGAGCCTGCGACCACAATATCGCCCACTCGCAGAGTGCCGTTCTGAACCAGCAGAGTTGCCACAGGCCCCCTTGCCTTGTCGAGGTGAGCTTCAATCACAGTACCCTTAGCCGGTCGGTGCGGGTTGGCGTTGAGGTCTTCCATTTCCGCGACTGTCAGAATCATTTCCAACAGCGTATCCAGGTTTTCGCCTCGGATCGCGCTGACTGGAACCATCGTGATATCGCCCCCCCAGTCATCTGCCACCAAGCCGTACTCAGTAAGCTCTTGCTTCACCCGTTCCGGCTGAGCACCCTCCTTGTCAACTTTATTGATAGCCACGACAATTGGCACTTTCGCAGCTTTCGCGTGGCTGATCGCTTCAATTGTCTGGGGTCGCACGCCGTCGTCCGCCGCCACCACCAAGATGGCGATGTCCGTAACCCGTGTTCCCCGAGCCCGCATCGCTGTAAAGGCTTCGTGACCGGGCGTATCCAAAAATACCACCTGCTGGCTCTTGCCTTCGTGTACCACATCCACGTGGTAAGCACCGATGTGCTGGGTAATGCCCCCAGCTTCTCCCTGAGCCACCTTGGTTTTGCGGATCGAGTCGAGCAAGGTAGTTTTACCGTGATCCACGTGACCCATAATCGTTACTACTGGGGGACGGCGTTCGAGGTATTCCAAATCCGCTTCGTCCAGCATCTCGATCACTTTGATAGCTGGGGCTACTTTTTCTGGGGTTTCCACCTCTACGCCCATTTCTTCGGCTACCATCCTCACCGCTGGAATGTCCAGGGTTTCGGTAATATTTACCGCAATTCCTTTAGAGAAAAGCCGCTTAATAATTTCGGTTTCGGGAACAGCCAGAGTAACTGCTAGTTCTTGAACGGTCATCGGCCTGCTCAGCAGCAGCTTTTCTGGACGTTCTACCTTAGCTTCGGCTGTTTTGCCCCGGTTGCCGCGTCCCCCGCTCGAACCTGAAGAACTTTTATCGTGAGAAGGGCCTGGTCTCTTATTTTTTCCGCTGCTTCCGGGTGCGCCCGGAGTTGGTGTTGACTTGGGTGCTGCTTGTCCCTTCGCTTTCGCTGGGCGGGCTAGGGACAGGCTGACCGTGACTGGTGCTGGGAGATCCAAGCCGTTTTCTAAGTCATCGTCATCCTCGTCTATGGGTTTGAGGCGAGAACGTTTTGCCTTAACAGCTTTGGCAGCTTTGGCAGCATCTGAGTTTTCGTCATCATCTTCTTCCCAAATGACCGATGTCTTTTTGGCAGGACGAGGGAGGGAGGGCCTTTCGAGGAGAGGAATCTCCAGCAACGGCGTATTATCTTCTTCATTGTCATCAGTGTCATCCCCTAGCGCTCCGGTGCCACCGCCCCGGCTACGCAGCCCGGTAGCTGACGTTGCGGGGGCCAGGCTCCGGCGCGGCCCACCGGGCTGGGGTCGATCGGCCAGTGGAGTTTTGACTGGGCCACCAGGGCCTTCCCGGCGCGGTATGCGCGCGTCGCGAGATTCGGTACCTCCCGGTGCAGGTCTGCTGGGGCGGCTCGGTTTAGCCGGCGCTTCCAGAGTTTCTGACTGTCCTGATTGCTCTTGCTCGGTTTTTGCCAGTTTGAGTACCGGCTTGTTCCCCAGATTTTGTGGGGTACGGCTAGCCGACTCGGACGCCCCTCTGACGGGCGGCGACGTGAGTTTTGCCGAGGGCGCAGGAGGGGCCATCGGCGGTTGCTGGGTGCGTTCTGGAGCCTTGGACGACGGCGGTTGAGGTGCCGCCGGTGCCTGAGCCTGGGCGGTGGTTTCCGGGGCGATCGCACCTACATTTTCCGACACTCTTTCTGACGGAGCCGCCGACACAGCGACATTTGGCTTCGACAGTACAGGTCGATTGATATTTGGTTTAGCTGGAGGCTGGAGTTGTTGAGCAGCAGGCGACTTGGGAGGAGTTGCCACGGTTGCCGCCGGCTGGTTTTTGTTCTCCTCGTTGCCTGCAGGCTGGGAGGAGGCACCAGCCGGCCGTACTTTTGGACTGCGTATTTCTAAAATTTGCTGCTTTTTTTGTTGGTCGTTAGGGTGAGGGCCAGATTCTCTCGATGGCGCGGCTGCTCTTTCGGGTGGAGCTGGCTTGCCGGGGGAAGAGTGGCTACTGGCTACGTATTTTTCCGCCGTTTTGCGAATGCGCTCTGCTTCGGATTCTGTAATTGTGCTGCTGTGGCTCTTGACTGAAATATTGAGCCGCTCGCAAACTGCCAAGATGTCTTTATTATCCAAATTTAGTTCCCGTGATAATTCGTAAATTCTTACTTTGCCGTTGTTCATCCACTCTGCCCTCTTTTGTGCCAACCAGTTTTTACATTGTGATTTTTTGTGCTAATGACGACATCATTCGGTGTGATTGATTCAGTGTCAGGAATCGGGGTTTTGGTACTCGCTCAGCAATTTTATCTAAAAGATGCAACTCGCTGAAGTCTGCGGTTGAAGAATTCTCAAGTCTGTTTGGGAACTTGGAACTCCGAAGTCTGAGTTTTGGCAAAACCCACTCTCTCAAGCTTCAAAGTTTGCCTTTCCACCTTGAGGATACCTCTGCTAGTACCCTACCCTTATCTAATCTGACACAAATCTTTCCAGACTGGTGGGCAGATCGGATTGGGGTTTTATAGCTGGCGCTACCGGTAATTACTGGTAGGGCTGCCAAGAGGGTTTATACAGTCGATGCCGAACTATTGTCGGTTTTTCGTCCGGCTAGGCCCGAGTAAGATGTACAGTCAGATGTGGCTAAACGCTGCCAAAGTGTTTGGTAGAGTTCGTCAGACACAGGCGCTTTGAGCGATCGCCCAAGTCGATTTTTTTTCTGAGCTGCTTTGAGGCATTCGGCTTCCCGACAAAGGTAAGCAGAACGACCCATGCCACGATCTAATTGTACCTGATGAGAAGGATAGAGCCTGACTACTCGCCAAAAAGCTTCCTTAGGAGCTATTTTTCGACAACTTGCACAGCACCGGTAGTTCGGTTTCATTTCTTGTGAGAGGGGGAGTAGGGGACAACTCCTCCTTGTCTGGCGAAGATAGAAAATCTTAGGACAAGGAGTCAGAAGACAGAATTCAGAATTCAAAATACGCCATGCCCCAAGTCAGGGGTAAGGGTTACGGAAAAAATTTTTTGTGTTCCACGATTAAAATCGGGGGCTTTAAAGCTCGATTCTCCATCCTGTCGCACGGAACCCATTCTGGATTCTGAATTCTGAATTCTTCTTCGGTAAATGTCACAGTTTTTAGACAGCGGCTTCGGTTTCCTCCGTAGCTGCTGCCTCCTCTTCCTCAAATTCTGCGGTTTCCTCGTCGTAGTCGCCTGCTTCCTCGTAGTCGCCTTCTAGTTCTTCGAGCCTAGTTGCTTCTGCAGCCAATTTGCTGTCTTCGGCCGCGCGATCGTACTTAGCAATATCTTTGATATCGATTTTCCAACCGGTGAGGCGGGCTGCGAGACGCACGTTCTGACCTTCTTTGCCAATGGCAAGACTCAGTTGGTCTTCAGCGACCAAAATGTGAGCTCTCCTGCCTTCTGGAGCAACTAAACGTACTTCATCTACTCTAGCGGGACTCAGAGCGTTAGCAATATAAGTTGCTGGGTCTGGAGACCAGCGGATCACGTCGATTTTTTCGCCCCGCAATTCGTTGACTACTACCTGAATCCGCGATCCCCGCGCTCCGATGCAGGCTCCTACAGGGTCTACGTCGCGATCGAGAGTATCAACTGCTATTTTAGTCCGGGGGCCGACGTGCCGGGATGGCGGATTTGCCTCCCTGGCTACGGCAACAATTCTCACCACCCCGTCTTCTATTTCTGGTACTTCGTTAGCAAACAGGTAAACCACCAAACCTGCGTCGGCTCTAGAAACAAGTAACTGCGGCCCACGAGTTGAGCCTTCGCCTACTTTTTTGAGATAAACCTTGAATGTAGCGTTGGCCCGATAATTGTCGTTGGGCAACTGTTCGCGCTTAGGGAGTTCGGCATCTACTTCTGGCTGACCGAAGCTGCTGGTGACAGCTAAAATTACCGACTGCCTCTCAAACCTGAGCACTCTTGCTTGAAGAACGGTTTCTTCTAAATCTTTAAACTCTTCTTGAATCATTTTGCGCTGTTGGTCGCGCAGTTTTTGAGCGAGAACTTGTTTGGTCTGGATCGCCGCCATGCGACCAAATTCTTTTTGATTTGGTGTTACGTCTACGAGCACGATGCTCCCAGGTTGAGCTTCCGTGGCTACTTCTTGCACTTCCGTAAGTGAGATTTCGTGATCGGGATTGATGACTTCTTCGACAATAGTTTTGTTGGCTAAAACGCGGAAACCTTCTTGTTCTGCGTCTAGTTCTACATCAAAGTTGTCGAAGTATTCTTCGCTGAAGTGGTCGAGTTTTTGGGTACGGCGGTAGCGTTCGTATCCTTTGAGCAGAGCTTCTCGCAAGGCTGCTTGGACGGCGTGTTTGGGTAAATTGCGTTCTTTGCTAATACCTTCGACCATTTCTTTTAGTCCGGGCAGGGGAACCATTGACATATAAAACTCTCCTTTTTTGCTGTGGTAACAAGTAACTGGTAATCGGTAATTGGTACTGGAAAAATTTCCAGAAAAAGTGATGACGAGGAGTGATGAGTTACTGGATAGGATTAGGGAAGCTAGGTGCAGTAACAATTTATTTGTTGTTCCTCTTCAACCCGCTGCTACAGATGTGATTGTTAAAAATTAACTCGCAGCCAAGCGTTTTCAGCTTGCTGCGAGGCAATCGCAAAACTCAAATCGGGCGGGCACAGGGGCACTGCCCCTACAACTCAAAACTCAAAATTTCCCTTTACATCTCCTTTCCTTCGTCTAGTTCAACTTTGACAATCTGAGGGCGGGGAATTTTAACCTGTCGCCCTTTTTGATTGAGATAAACCGCTGTTTCATCCCGGCCCAGGAGTAGTCCTTTCCACTCTTTGATTCGCGAGTCGGGTTCGGTGGTTTTGGCTGTCACGGGGAAACCTTTAAAGGTAATGAATTCTCGATCGCTGCTGAGCAATCGGGATATTCCGGGACTGGAAATCTCTAGCACGTAGGCATCGGCTATGATGTCGGCTGCCTCTAACTCGGCATCGAGGGCTGTGCTCATGCGCTCGCAGTCGGCTAAACCAGTGTCTTGTTGGAGGTTGCGGATGTCTACCCGCAAGACGGGAGGATTTTGGTTGGTGTGAAACACTGCTCCCACTACTTCCAATCCCAGTGTTTCCGCAACGGGGGTAGCTAAGTCAATGATTTGTGGGATTAGGGGATGAGTCATATCGAATACTTAAGTTAAAACTCCTAAACTCGGACACGGGCAAGGAAAAATTTGTTGTTGAGATTGCTTGGTTTTGAGGTGGTTTGATTAGGTGGCTGCGACTTTCGTCTTCAACTTTGGGACTTACCCAACATCCCAGCAGGGATCTCAAGCGGGGGGATACCCCTACTAAATCAGTCCTCAACTTGCAAGTCAGACGCCCTGAGCTCTTTTCCTGCGACTAATGCAACAAAAAAAGTGGGCTTGACCCACTCCTAGGTAAAACAATTTCTTCCAAGAAGTTTGAGGACTTCTTCCGATCGAAGGGAGGCCTCAGTTCTCAGTTTAGCTCGATCGCCCGCCCGGTGACAAACTGATCGCCATCGGCGGACTGTCCGAGGGCAGAAGGGGAGAGCTGACAGGGGGAATAAGGACGACTTCATCACAGTTTTGGAGTGGGGTGTCGCGTGTGGCAAATTCCTGGTTGATACCCAAGCGGGTGCGATCGATCTGAGATGTTGCACCATTCTCGCTTAACAGGCTTTTCGGCCTGTTCCACAAGAAAATCTACTCTTTGTGGAACAGGCCGAAAAGCCTGTTCCTAAAAAGCTTATTGACAATGGTGCAAGATGTGCGATCGCCCCTAGAACAGGGGGAGGAGTGGCACTCAGGCGTTCTAGGACTTGCGATACGGGAGTTTCTTGGGTAAATTGTAATTTCAGTTCGGACAAGCCCTCTGCTTCTTGATAGGGGGCCAAGAGTTTGACAGTGATGGTGATTGGTAGATTAGACATGGGCGATCGGCAAATTACCAGCTATATTGACCAAACAGCCAAACTAAAATTAACCCTAAAAACTCCCCATTACTAATGCTGAATTGGAAGCTCAATAACAAACTCTACCCCCCATTCGGGCGAGGAAATGCAAGTCAGCTTACCACCATGTTTTGCTTCTACAATCTCACGGCTAATAGACAAACCTAAACCTGTCCCTTTACCTACTGATTTAGTAGTAAACATCGGCGTGAATAAATGCTGCATTACTTCCTGAGTTATGCCAACCCCATTATCAGCAATCCGAATCAAAACTCTGTCGCCCTGAAGCATTTCAGTGCAGATACGAATCTGTGGGTTGTCATTGCTCTGTTGCTTTTCCCCGCAGGGCGGACAACTGCTCGTAGACTCTTCTAAAGCATCAATTGCATTCGCTAATACATTCATAAACACCTGATTGATTTGCCCAGGATAGCACTCTACCAGCGGTAATTCGCCGTACTCTTTAATAACCTTAATAGCTGGGCGAGTGCCTTTACCTTTCAATCGATGACCTAAAATCAACAGGGTACTATCTAGCCCATCGTGAATATTCACTGGCGTTAGTGCCGATATATCCAACCGAGAGAAATTACGCAGTGACATAGAAAGATTGTAAAGTCGCTCTGTTCCGACCGCCATTGAATCAATAATTTTTGGCAAATCTTCCACAATAAAATCTAACTCAATCTCTTGGGACTTCTCCTCAAATTCTGATGTCGAATTAACGTGGTGCTGGCAAAGCCGAGTTATCTCGATCAAATCGGCAATATATTCCTTGGCAATAGGGATATTATTGGAGATAAAACTAACTGGATTGTTAATTTCGTGAGCTACCCCAGCTACAAGTTGACCCAGACAAGCCATCTTTTCACTTTGAACGATTTGCACCTGAGCTTTTTTAAGATTATCCAAAGCTTGAGAAAGTTCAGCGGTTCGTTCTTCCACCCGTTTTTCTAACTCCTGCGCGAGCTGATGTAACGCTGCTTCGGCTGCGATCCTGTCTTCAATTTCCCGTTTGAGAAGCAGATTTTGATCGGCGAGAGTTTTAGTCAAAGAACGCAGTTTTAAATGGAGATTGACGCGAGCTAATACCTCATTTTGTTCAAAAGGCTTAGTAATGTAATCCACAGCCCCTAGATTAAAGCCTTTGACTTTATCTCCTATGTCAGAAAGAGCCGTCATAAAAATTACCGAAATTTCGTTCGTCAACGGACTTGCCTTCAGGCGATGGCAGGTTTCAAACCCGTCAATTCCTGGCATCATCACATCTAAAAGAATCAAATCAGGCTGAGTATATTCAGCCTGTTCGATGGCGGTTTCGCCATCAGTTGCTACCAATATCTCCCATCCAAAACCCGCTAAAGCTTCAGAAAGCACGTCTAGATTGCTAGGATTATCATCGACGATTAAGATGCTACTTGTTTCAATATTTGCTGCCTTCATTCTTTTTCTATCCTGTGGGATGTAATAAACTCTTTAATTTTTTTGACCTGATAGCCTTGGGCTAACTGGCGCAGCTCAACAGCAAAAGACACAAATTTCTGATCCAATTTCTCTAAGTGTTCACTGCGCTTCACAATTCCTTTCACGTTGCCTCTCATCGCCAGTTCAAGTAGGAGTTCCATTTCTCCGGGCGGGGGAGCCACTACAGAGTTCGATTCAGAAAGTGATTGAGGCTCAGAGGAAAAGGCAATATTGCTGATTTTTTCATTTTTTCGTTCCTCATATATCCATTCAAGTTTTAAATACTTTTGCAACATCTCAAATAGCTCTTCTGCCTGCACAGGCTTACCGAGAAAATCGTTGGCTCCCCCCTCCAAACTTTTATGTTGGTCGGTAGCAAATACACTGGCAGATGAAGCAATGATTGCCACGTCTGTATAGTCTGACAAATTTCGGATACGGCGCATCATCTCAAAGCCATCTAACACTGGCATCACTAAGTCAGTGATAATCAAATCGAACTTAAACTCTTCTACTTTTTCTAAACCTTCTTGACCGTTTTTAGCTTCGGTTACTTCAAATCCGAGGGGTTCCAGGAGATTGACAATGACTGAGAGATTTTCCCATTTGTCATCCACAACCAAAACTTTCTGTTTTCTACCTTGGTACCCAACTAGCTTTCTTTGCTTGGCAATCGTGACTGTATTTGCCCAGTCTGCCGCTTCCGGTAAATCCAAATCTAGCCAAAAAACACTGCCTGTTCGTGACTGACTTTTTACTTGAATGGTACTACCCATCATTTCGACAATTTTCTGGCTAATTGTTAAACCGAGTCCGGTTCCTTCCGCCTGACGCTTGCTCTCTCCTACCTGTTCAAAAGGCAAAAATATTTTTTTTAAGTGTTCTGGCGTCATACCAACGCCAGTATCTTCTATTTGAAACCGAATTTTGTGAATTGGTGAGGCTGGCTTTTGCTGATGGCTTTGTACCTTTGCACCTGTCCCCTTTTCCAGATATTCTATCTTAAAAGTCACTCGTCCCGAGTCTGTAAACTTAATTGCATTGCTCAGTAAGTTAATTAGTACCTGTCGCAAGCGTTTTTCGTCAGCGTAGATGCCAGCAGGAATTTCCGAACTGGGTTGATAAACAAAAGCAATTCCTTTTTGTTCGGCTCGGATGCGGCAGATTTCCGCGACTCCCTGCAAAAAGGAAGGAAAATGAAAATCTTTCGCGTACAGTTCCAGTTTCTGGGCTTCAATTTTAGCGAGGTCTAAGATGTCATTGATCAGGGTTAGCAGGTGGGAGCCACACTGGTGAATAATACTGATGCCTTGGAGTTCCTTGGGAGCCATCGTTTTTGAGCGTTCTAGGATTTGAGCGTATCCTAAAATTCCATTGAGTGGTGTTCTCAATTCGTGACTCATATTTGCTAAAAATTCACTTTTAGCTTGGTTGGCAGTATCCGCGATTTGTTTGGCTTCCGTGAGTTCAGCAGTGCGTTCTTGTACTCTGATTTCTAGTTCGGAATTGGTCTTGGCTAGCGCATCAAAGGATTCGCGCAACTGTTGTGCCATTTGGTTGAATGATTGACCCAGAACTTCTAGTTCTTCTACGCCTTTTACTTGCACATTTTGGTCTAAATCTCCACTAGCGATTGCCCTAGAAGCTTCACTCAAGCGAAGAATCGGGTTAGTAATCCAGCGTGCGGTTAATATTCCTAAAACCGTAGCCAGTCCCAAGGCTCCTAAACACAAAAAAATGGTCGTCTGGGTGTTAACATTAATTTGCTCCATGAAGTCAGCTTCGGGAACTGTGATTACAATTAACCAGTCCAAACCGCGATCGTCTTTATAAGGAAGCGCTTGTAGAAATTGTCGTTGGCCATCGATCCAGAAGTCAAGCTGTTCTCGCTTGGTAATTTTTTTTAGGTCGCCAAATTGCTGTTGTAATTGCTTCGTAGCAGAGCTTATTAAGGGATCTGTGCTTTTAGCTGCATTGATGCGTTTAGCTTTCGCATTTTCAACTAAAAATGGCTGCTCTAGGGTAGAGCTGGCAACGATGAGTCCTGAGCGCTCGATGATAAAAGTTTGCCCTGAACGACCGATTTTTATATTTTTGAGAAAGTCACTAATTTGTGTTAGAAAAAAATGATCGGCGAATACCCCAATGACTGCTCCTTTACTATCATTGAGAGCAACACTAGCAGGCAAAACCATTTCTGGGAAAGCGTGATAGGAAAATATTTCGCCCCACACTGGTTTGCCTGCTTGGACGGCAGCCACGTACCAGGGTCGTTCCTCTATCTTGAAGTCGGGCTTTTCCTGAATGAGCCTTATACGCTCTCCGTCTTTAGTCATATCATAAAATCGAATACTTCCCCCTGTGGCTTGGCCGGCTTCCATGATTTGCAAGGTGTCTTTTTTAGGTTTTAATGCCCCAATAAAGCCATCATATTTTTGACTACCGAACATAATGGAACCTGCTGTCGGAAATAACTGTACCTGCTGCACAAAGTAGCGCTCTAGGCGTGGCAAGTCTTGAACGTCAATTTGACCTAGGCGGACAGCCTCAAGATTGATTTGATTGACTAGGTGGGGAGCCTCTAAATATTCGTTAAGCTTCTGATTGATGCGTTCGGAGACTTCACTGCGGAGTTGAGTCGCAACATTATTGACAGCTTCTTGTCCGTTGCGTACCGAGACCCAAGCGGTCAGCCCGACGGCGGCAAAGATTTGCACGACGAATGGCAACACTAGGATCAGGCGAAGTGACAGCTTTTTTTGAGAACGGTTTGACAGAAAAGTGGTGCGAGATGTGTGTGACATTGATTGGTGTTACTCCTGGGGTAACGAGTTGAGGGAAAATCTCTGTGGATTTAGTGAAATGAGACTGAGGAAATATATATTGAAAAGCTATCTATAATAGTTATTGAAACTTTTTAGAAAGTAACTTGCTTGAACCAGCATAGCTACTCTAGGTGTTTACTATGAGAGGGTTATAATTATAGCTGACTAAAGATGCTGAAGGGGAACATCTCAATGAAAGCACCTAAGTTAGAAATTGGATTTTTGAGGCTCTCTTGCTGCGAGGCAGGAGGGAGGAGGCAGGAGGCAGAAGGCAGGAGGAAGAAGAAGTGTTTTTACAAATATGAGATGCTCCCTGCTGAAGCGCCTGATTTTTTTACTAGCATTTGTAAAAAAAAAATTTTTTGAGAAAATCAGCTAGCAATTCTATCTAATAGATTACTTGGTTTACAGCTATTTGTAGTGGTTTTTAACTTTACTTTACAGATGGGCAATAAAAAATATCATTTCATCTAAATTAGATATATAGCAATCCTAAATGATTCGTGTAATTCTTGTAGGGGCTCTCCCCACGCCCGGTTGCCCCGATGCAGGCTGGGGTAGGCACGGGGAGTAGGGGTAGCACTACCCCTACATATTTTTACAAATGATGCGAGGATTGCTATATAGCAATCCTCGCATCAGTTTCAATAACTGGTTAACTTCCAAGCTCTGCCTGGGAACCGATGTAAGCGAGGCTCTGCCTCGGCCCCGACTATGGAGGCTCTTCCTCCGGATCTGCGTTACCAGGCTCTTCCTGGTAACGAGTATAATCATTTAGGATTGCTATATATTGATATAATATACGTCTAAAAAAAATGAGCTTTATCGCTAAAAACGTGAGTTCCCAGACCGCTGAGGACCCTAACGGCGGTCTAACTCACTACCGCGCTGAATGTGGGATGCACAACTCTGCAGATGACTCTGGTAGAGAATGCCGATCGCACATGAAACTTTACAATTCCAGCAAGTTTCATTTGCTGGAGTTAAAGCAGGGTAATTGCTAATTGCTAATTGGGGAAGAAAAAAATAAGTAAAGCGGTGGAGACTTGCGCTAACGCGGGGCTATCCGTTGCAGTTCTTTGGCTTGTTCTAAAATTTTCTCGAAGTCTTCTTCGCTCAACCGCTGAATGTAGTTGATTTTGAACTCTTCTAGGAAATCGCACAGCAGCAGTTGTATTTCTTGCCAGGTTTGCTGCTGTTGCAGTTCGGTGCCTAAAGCTTGCCCGAAATGTTGGACTAGCTGGCTTGAAAGTTTGATGCTTATGGGGTCTTCGCTGGCGATTTTGAAGGCTTCGTAGGCATCTTGGGGGCCGAGGGTGGCTAATTTTGAGAGTTCTGCAACTAATTGCTGTGCTAGCTGTTCGGGCAGGTTTCCCAGACCGGGTACTTGCTTCCATCCTTGATAGAGGGGGGATTGTTTGAGGAAGCTTTCAATATTGTACCGGAGGAGGGCTTCTAGGTCGGGCTGGAGTTGGGGGAGGACTTTGTAGACGGTTATTTGGACGAGATGGGTGGCGATCGCTTCTATTTCATTGATATTGTTGATGTCTAGATAGCGCTGTTTTGGGGATTTAAAGAGTTGACGAGCGAGTTCGCCTGTGGTAATTGATTGTTGCATCTGGTTGATGAGTTGAATTACTACAACTTCGGTCAATTCTTGGGCGAAATTGGCGACGAAACCTCGGCTGATTTGGGTGCGTATGGGTTGGAGATCCGGCATTTTGGCTTGGTGGATGCGAATTGTGACGGGTAATATTCGCAACAGGCGCCAGAATGGGAGCAGCAGGAAGATGTCGTACCATCGCCAGAGCATGGCCGATCGCCAAGTGACGCTGCGGTGGCGGCGGCCGATCGAGTAGGTACGGGCTAGAAATTCGATCGCGAATATGGCAATAAATGGCAGGTCAATTAGCCAGAAGTTATCGGTAAATTCGCCGTTTTCTCCAATCTCGCGGTAATAGTTGGTGGCGATTAATGGCTTGATTTTGGAGTCAAACCACTGGATTTCTTTTTGCCAGTCTTGTTTGTTTAAATAGTCAGGGCTCCAAAATCTTTGGAATGATTGTTTAGCGGAGTCTTCTGGATTCGGGACGCGATCGCGCATCCGGTCTTTGATTTTTTCTAGGGTGCCACTTTTTGATGCTACTCGAAAGGGATCTTCGTCGATCATTTTCGCGCTCAGATTGTTTATTTCCTGCAATTTGGCTGCTACTTGGGGAGAGGGCAATCCTGTTTGCACTACTTGAATTTTTAATTCTTCTAAGGTTTCCAGATATTGCTGGGTGTCTCGGTGGGGTTTAATTCCTTTAAATGGGTCGTATACTTGAGTTAGAACTGGGAGTTGCCGGAAGTAGAAATCTCGTCCGGGGACGTAAGTTATGTCAAATAATACTAGGCTTAAATTTCCTAGGGCGACCAGTGCCATGAACCGCTCGAACCAAGGTACTTTTGGTGATTTTTTGCGGGAGTTTGGAGTTGGAGAGGGCAGTAGTTTTGGTGTCACTAGCGGTTCCTAATTAAGTAGACCGATCGAAATAGATGTAACTGGTAATAGCTGAAAAAAGGAAACAGGGAAAACTGGCTAAGTGTCCGATCGAGTTCGGATGGCGATCGCGGAAGCTAGTCTTTATTTTAACGTGCGTTTGTTGGGGATTTTTGGATTGTTAATTATGCCTGGTTAAGTTAAATATTTTACGGGTAAAATATTTAGGTCGATCGAACTTGACGGAAGCTGTGGCTCCCGTTAGTGTGCTTCTCTCTGGCAATAAAATTATATCTCAGGCGGAATCCTTAGTTTTTTTGGCGTTGCAGTGCTCACGGGGCTGGCAATAAATGACTATTTCTGTTTGATCTACGGGCTATTTGACCGCTAAATCAAATGTATTGCACGCAGCGGAGTCTAAGGTTAGATGTGGACTTCGAGTTTGAGGTCAAACCCTCAAGAGAGTTATACTTGCTCAGGGGTGGCAGTCTGGTGAGAGCGCCCCCTCTGATGGCGAGGGTGGCTGCCGCCTCCGCAAGGTTCGAGGTTTCGCCTCTACAAAAACCAGCTCGCGATCGGACTCTTGAATAATATAAAACCCTTCCTACTAATTTTGTTCGCATTTTTTTAATATATGACATACTGCCTTAATCTCGATTGCCCAAGAGACAAGCGTCAGAACCCACCAGGCACAAAGTATTGTCTTAATTGTGGTTCAAAGCTGCTGCTAAAAGACCTTTATGCAGCAACTGAACCGCTACGCGATGGGGGATTTGGCAGGACTTTCCGAGCTGTTAATCATGGAAAATTTGAGGAATTGTGCGTGATTAAACAGTTGTCACCCCCTCAAGAATTTCAGCGGAAGCCCGGTCATTTTAAAAAATATGTTCGACTGTTTGAACAAGAGGCAAGGCGGTTATACGAACTGAAGCACCCGCAAATTCCTCAGTTAATTTCTTATTTTGAGGAAGATGGGCGCTTGTATTTGGTGCAAGAGTTTATTGATGGCAATAATTTAAAGGATGAGTTAGATAAGTACGGTGCTTATAGCGAAATTAAAACTTGCGAACTGCTGTTAGATTTGTTGCCTTTATTGAAGTTTGTTCATGACAGAAATGTAATTCACCGCGATATTAAGCCGGAGAATGTGATCCGCCGATCGCGCGATCGTAAGTTAGTGCTGATAGATTTTGGGGTTTCCAAACAGGTAGTAGCTGCTGCTCCCACCAAAACAGGAACGAAGTTGGGAACTCCCGGCTACGCGGCTCTAGAACAGCGTCACGGTAGGGCTGTTCCGGCTAGCGACCTTTACAGTTTGGGGGTGACTTGCATTCGCTTGCTGACTTCTGTTATGCCTTATCTGGATATCTACGGGGACATTCACGATGACCTTTACGATCCGCTTGAAGGCCGGTGGCTGTGGAGGGAGGCTTTGCCAAAAGGAACACAAATTAGCGAGGATTTAGGTCAGGTTTTGGATAAGTTAATTCAGGAATATGTTAAAGATCGCTACAAATCTGCTGTGGAAGTTTTGGATGCTTTAAAACCTCCTGTTGTTGTTGTCCCCGTGCTGGAAAAGTCGCAGCAGGCAACTGTTGTTAGTCCTTCGGTTCCGACTCAACCTGTGACTGATACTCTGTTAATTTCTGTGAATTTAGACTCAGAAAAAGGTATTGATTATTCTCACTTGGCAAGGCTGCTGGCTGCTAAAAATTGGCGTGGTGCTGATGAGGAAACTTCTGTGAAAATGCTGGAGGTGATGCAGCAAAATTCACGGGGTTATTTGAGTGAGGAAGATATTAGGAAGTTTCCAGCTAAGGATTTGCAGACTATCGATCGACTTTGGGTGCGGCACAGTCACCGCAGATTCGGTTTTTCTGTGCAAAAGGGTTTGTGGCTCAAGTTGGGGGGAAAGCCTGGTGTTTATGATGCTACAGTTTGGGAGAAGTTTGGCGATCGAGTGGGCTGGCGGGTTAACAGCCAGTGGGTATACTATTCGGAGCTGAATTTTTCTTCTAAAGCAAAGCCTGGACATTTGCCGGGGGGGACTGTTTTTGGGTGGGAAGGCGGGGTTTTGTGCGGTGTTTTGGGTTTGGGTGGGATCTGGTTTCTGCTGTCGCGGCGGGATTTGTAAAACTCACATCTTGCACTATTCTCGCTTAACAGGCTTTCCGGCCTGTTCCACAAAGAGTGAATTTTCTTGTGGAACAGGCCGGAAAGCCTGTTCATAAAAAACTTATTGAGAATGGTGCAATATCTCAGTAAAAGGAAGGTAGAAGGTAGAAGGCAGAATTTATTAGTGAGGCTGCACCCCAAGCGAAGTCGAAGTGTTAGTCATTAAATAGTTTTGAGTTGGGAATTAAAGAGTTAATAAGTGTGGAGTTTAATCATCTGTTCTGTAAAAAGTAGCTCTAAAAAAAGCGAAAAATAAGATATAATCCCAAACTATTTTTTTTGTGCTATGTTCTTAGAGAAGGGCAAGTTTGCAAAGTCAAAAGCCAGTCTTCGGTCGTGGCCAACGAGGGGGACTGGCTTTGGCTCCAATTTACCAAGGAGATTTATCTAGTATGTTGCAAGAAAAACGTCTCAAGCCGTGGACTATAGTTCGCTCGCTTCCAAATGTGGAAAAGGTGGTTGTGGGTGAGTTTCGCAGTTGGTCTGATGCAGACGGTCACTTGAAAATTCTCAAGCGGATGGTGCCGGCAGATCGATTGAGTGTTGTCTTCGATCCGGTAGTTCAAGCGTAACGTCGCTGGTAAATTGATCAGCGTGCGATCGCTCTTTGAGCTAAGCGATCGCCTCTTTTTTTTTGATACTGTTTTTTTACATAAAAAATGCGATCGCTAAACAGGCGATCGCAAATTGAATCATTGTCCTTAACTGCGGCGAATTTCCGTAATTTGGTCGGCAACATCCAAAATTCTTTGGGGCATCGATGGCCCGGTAAAAATCATATCCAAATGATGGGGCTTGTTGTCAATCAATGCCACCACTTCGGCTTCGGGAATCAAGCCCAAATTAACCGCTAAACTCAATTCATCGAGAATAACTAAGGCATAACGACCTTCACGCACCGCATTTTGAACATACTGCCACAATTGTTCGATCGATCGCGTCTCCAGCTCATCTAGATCGGCATTCTCAATACAGCGTGACAAATCGCAGCGCATCCAATCTAAATTTTGCCCCAGCCGCACCGGATGCTGGTGCCCTTGATTAATTCCCCCTTTGAGGAACTGCACCGCTAGCACGGGAGCTCCCTGTCCTGCAATTCTGAGGGCCTGAGCCATGACACTGGTAAAAAAGCAGCGGTGCGGGCCTGTAAAGACTTGCACCAGCCCTTGAACTGTGTAGGGCAAGCTGTGGGTTAAATTGAGTTTAGGGGTTTGTAACTGAGCAACCATAGGGCAATATTTAATCAGCAACTAAGTCTTGAGTGCAGCTCCGACCTTGGTGCGGCTGAAGCCTGCTTGACAATATATAGTGTACTGGGCCGGGTGCACATCCGATCGAACACTATATATATAAGTTGTCAAAAGCTCGCGGCAGTGGCATTCGCAGTCGTTTGTTCGATTTTTGAACTCAATTAGCACTTAGGCAGAAACGGGGTTTTTTACTAAAATACGGCGTGGAGCTTGACATTTATACAGTTATAGGGTGAAAAACCACGGTGATGAGAGCATTTTTTGTAGGAAGTTATTTAATCCACGATCCTTAGATAGTTAGAGGGTGAAAAAGCAAGGCGATGAGAGTCTTGGGAAGTCCAGGACTGTGAAGAAAAAGTACACACATCGCGTAAAATTTGAATGTCGCGGCACTAGGAGCAGGGACTGTGAGAGTGGTGATTCTGGGAGGGCCAGGAGCGGGAAAGGGAACTCAGGCTGAACTACTGTGCAGCAATTTGAGCCTTCCTTTGCTGGCTGTGGGGGATATTCTACGGGAGGCGATCGCAGAAGACACAGATTTAGGCAAGCTGGCGGTGTCTTATGTCGAAAGAGGGGAATTAGTTCCCGACGCAACTATGATTGAATTCTTTCGCCGCCGACTGCTGCTGTGGGATGTCTTTAATGGCTGGATATTGGAGGGCTATCCGCGAACTGCTTTTCAAGCTGAGGAGTTGGATTTTTTATTAGAGGAGTTGGCGCAGGAGCTAGATTGGGCAGTTTGGCTGAAAGTGCCGATCGAGGTTTTGCTGAGTAGGTCGATCGAGCGCGATCGATCGGATGACCATCCTGAAATATTACAGCGTCGGCTGGATTTGTTCCACGAACGCACTATTCCTCTTTTAGAGTATTACGAATACCGCAACAAACTGTTAACTATTGATGGCGCTCAATCTCCACAACAAGTCCAGCAGGATATTCTCAAATTAATCGAGGCTAAGAGCAAATCATTATAGGATTTTAGATTTTAGTAGATTTTAGATTGAATGACTGCATATTTACCGCATCAAAAAAACCGGAATATTAATACCAACTTTTAAAGTTTTAATGCCTAATTACCTATTACCAATCACCTAAATATTATGTCTTTCCAACGTCCAGATGGCAGACTACCAAATCAAATTCGTCCGATTAGTTTCGATCGACAGTTTACCAAATTTGCTAGCGGTTCCGTGCTCGCGAAAAGTGGCGATACTCAGGTACTTTGCAGCGTTACAATCAAGCCGGGAGTGCCTAGATTTCTGGAGAATACCGGACAAGGTTGGCTGACAGCGGAATACCGAATGTTGCCGGGATCTACGCCGCAGCGACAAGAGCGGGAATTTATGAAATTATCGGGACGGACTCAAGAAATTCAGCGGTTGATTGGGCGCAGTTTGCGATCGTGCTTGGATATGCAACTATTGGGAGAACGCACAATACTTGTCGATGCCGATGTTTTGCAAGCTGACGCTGGGACTCGCACAACTTCAATTACTGGCGGGTTTGTGGCTGTGGCTGATGCTTTGAACAAGTTGGTGCAAAAAGGTGATTTGGTGCGATCGCCCCTTATTCGTCAAGTGGCGGCCGTGTCTGTGGGGCTTTTGGAAGGCGAGCCGTTTTTAGATTTGAATTATCTTGAAGATGTGGCGGCTGAAATTGATTGTAATGTGGTAATGAATGGAGATTTGAATATCATCGAAATTCAGGGAACTGCGGAAGCAGGAAGTTTTAGTCGGAGTCAGTTAAATCAAATTTTGGATGTGGCAGAAATAGGGATTCAGGAATTGTTGGAGGCTCAGCGGCAGGCTTTGGTTGAGTAGTCCGGCAGTCCGGCAGGGGTTGAAACCCCTGCCTCAAAGCTAAAGTCCTCTTAAGAGGACTGAGAAGAAGAATTTTTCAACTCATTAGTCCTCTTCAGAGGACTTTAGCTATTAGCCAGGGAATTCATTCCCTGGCGGACTGGCGGGCGGGCGGGAGGACTGGCGGACTGACGATTTAAGTTGACACAAATTGGCCGGGCGCCGTGTTCTCTATATAATAATTCCGGTGCAATCGGAAACGATATCAAGCGATCGGGTGGTGGCGGACTCGGCATAAAAAATAGTGAACAGGCCGATCGCACTCGGAACTTGCTTGCTTGCGGGCGATCGACTTTTCCCGAAAAACCATTAATATCCCACTAATAACAACTCACTAATCACTAATCACCCATCACCAAGGACTCCCAATCATCACAAAAGCCGACCAATAATAAGGATGCGACAACTTTAAATCCGCAAACCCTTGCAGCGAACTCGGCAACTCCACCCCCTCACCCCGACTCGAACCCCGCAATCGGCCACCCTCCAAACGCACATCCCCCCGCAACATCGCAATTTGCGCTTGTCGCAGCGCCGCCCCCTTAATTCGCGCCGTCTTCAACTGCTGGTAAAACTCACTCATCAATCCCAAAGTACCTTCATCACTCACGTACCACAAACTTCCCAAAGCCGTTTGCACCCCCGCTTGCAGCGCCAAACCCCCAAAACCCAACTCGGCCTGTGCATCTCCCACCGCAGTCCGACAAGCACTTAAAACTAACATATTCACCTGCGGATCATTCAATCTCAAATCCCGCAATTGATCCAGTCGCAGCCGACTATTCCACAACTGAATAAAAGAATTATTTGGTGTTCCAGGTCGAAATTCGCCGTGAGTAGCTAAGTGAATAACCCCAAAAGATCGGCTTTGATGCTGTCGCTTCAAATTCTCCAAAGTGAAACCCTCATTCAGAAAACTGACTCCCGGCCACTCTCTAGAAATAGCGGCTATTTCTGCAGGAACTGCAGGCAAAGGATTCAACTCGGAAAATTCCGAGGCACCCATTGCTAAAACTTGAGAATTTCTGAGATCGACGTAGCGGGTATCTGTTAAATTAATGCTGGGCATCAGGCTGAGATTGTACTTTTCCACCAAAAATTGCTGTCCGTCGTGCAAAGCAGCAAAGGGCATACCTCTCAAACCTCGATCGACAACAAAGGAAATAGTATCCGTTTCGCACTTTTTCAAACTGTCCTCTAAAGGCCCAATCATCCACTTATAAAGCTGTTGGGAAGATGGTAGATAACTGGTAGTAGCCCGCACCCCCGGTTTGGTAATCTCACCCCTGAACTCATTTACAACTTTCAGAAGTTCTTGTCGGTTCGCTGACGGCACACTTTTGTGAACCACTTCACCGCAAGAAGTGATCAGCATTAAATTTAATTCTTCGGGCTGCGAGAATAGATAAATTAAGCTGGGTTTTGTGCCGGTTTCTTTACCCGCTGATTCTAACTTTTTTTGAATTTCCTCTGGGGATACCAACTCGTTGCTGATGTTGATGCCTAAATATTCCCCGAATTCTTGGCTGAAAGATTTGTCCAGCAGAGACAAAGCTTCCGATATTTGGCCTGTCTCCAAATTCCTGCCGATGTCGCCGCGAAATGCTGACTGAATAACTGAATCTAGGATATTTGAATTGATGAAATTTCTCACTTCTCTGGGAAATTGCATCCTTTCGCGCGGCATCCTTTCTCCGGGTTTTCCTATATCTCGCGATATTCTGTTTTGATTCTGCCGCTGTTGGCGGCTAAAGGGTTGGTTGGGATCGGGGAAAAGCGATCGCCCTCTATCTAATGCAAATCTATCCCTTGGTAATATTGGCGGCGAATTGGGATTATTAGGATTATTGGGATTATTGGGATTATTGGGATTATTAGGATTATTGGGATTATTGGGATTATTGG
>NZ_JAUBOR010000012.1:0-12887 GCF_036700305.1 Microcoleus sp. Z1_A1 | reverse complement strand
TTATTGGGATTATTGGGATTATTAGGATTATTGGGATTATTGGGATTATTGGGATTATTGGGATTATTGGGATTATTGGGATTATTCGGATTATTGGGATTATTCGGATTATTGGGATTGTCGGGATTTGTTGGTTGATTGGTAGTTACGATCGCACTATTGCCTTGAGTGTAAGAATTTATGAACGATCGCCCTTGAGTAATCGTACCTGAAGCATTGCTGGCGATCGCCCCAGCAGTACCGTTAGTCGTCGCATCTCCCACCGCAAAAGGTATCGGCGGATTGACATCACCGCCGCCGTGGCGGATCGTAACTGTACCCGCTTGAGTGTCGCCAAGAGTCGAGATGCTAACAGGAGTGCCGTTTTGGCCAAAAGTACCCGTCACTCGAACTAAACCCGGAGTTGCGAGCTCAACATTACCGCCCGGAGCATTTATGGATGCAACGCTGATATCATTTTGAGCGTTAAGATTTACTGTAGAAGTGCGATCGACCCTAACAACAGGATTAACATTTATTCGCCCTATTGTGATTTCGTTTGCGGCTAAAATACTCACAATTTCCGCAGCATTTATATTGCCAGTGCTGACACTTCCCCTACTGCTATTAACATCAACAGCGACTCCCTGCAAATTCCCCGTATTCACATTGTCTAACGCTCTGAAAGTGATATTTTCTGTTGCAGTGATGTTGGTCATTTGCAGATTCCCGCTAGTGCTATTGACATTCACTCTCTCTCCCTGCAAATTTCCGGAACTTACATTGCCAGAAGCTGTTACATTAATATTCCCAGTGGCTGTGGTATTTGCAGTTTGAATTGTTCCAGAGTTACTATTGACATTCACTCCCACTCCCTGCAAATTTCCGGAAGTTATATCGCCTAAAGCTGTTACATTAATGTTACCAAGGGATGTAGTATTGCCGATCGCAATTTTTCCCCCATCGCTATTGACCTCAACTGCTCCTCCTAGCAAATTCACTGCATTTAAGTCGCTGGATGCTCTCAAAGCAATAGTGCCAGTGCCAGCATCGATCGATAGAACTCTAATATTAGTTTGGGCATTCAAATTTACTGTAGGAATGCGATTGCTTCCGTCTGTGCTGGTGGTAGGATTGACATTAATTGTCCCTGCTGTAATTTGCTGTCCTGCCAAAAGTCTGACATCTCCATTCGTAGCGATCGCCCCCGTATTAACACTCCCATTGCTGCTAGCATTGACAGTCGCAGCGGTGAGATTGCCTACCGTTAAGTCCCTCAAAGCTGTCAAATTGATATTCTCAGTTGCTGTGATATTGACTGGTGTAGTATTAGGCACAATGGTATTGGCATCAGTCACAACTCCCAATTCACCGGAGTTACTGGTAATATCAACATTAGACCCCTGCAAAGTCCCAAAATTCACATTGCCAAAAGCTCTGAGTGCGATCGCCCCGGAAGTCCCAGTATCGATCGACCCTGTTACTATATTGCCTCGAACAGTATTCAGACTAATACTGCCGTTGATATCAGCACGAGAAATGTCACTTGTCAATATAATATTGTCATTAGCTTGAATATTAATTGTCGAACTAGACGTTAATCTGCCCCCAACTACCACTCCTGCTTCCCTGCTTTCGAGATTAATTTGACCGCCATTAATATCTCTAGTTGCGATTGTTCCCGGCGCTGACAAAATCACCGGCCCGCCGGCCGAAATATTTTCAACATAAATCAAATTATTCGATAAAATAGACGCAGGAGTAAATATTGCATCGTCACCTAAAGGATTAGGTTGTTCATTATCACCCGGAGTATCGGTAGGAGAATTAGGAACATTAGGAGAATTTGCCAAATTTTGCACTCCCGCCCGCAGAATTAAGGCCGGACTGCTGGTTAAAATAGCAATATCTGGATCGCCACTCACATTTTCCCTACCCAACGCAATATCGGGACCGGTAATTGTAATATCCTCGGCAACAATGCTCCCCCTCGCCTCGACTTTCAGCGAAACTCCGGTATAATCTCCAAAGAAAACATCTCCTTCCGAACTGATAATCGGGTCAAATAAACTGACAAAGTTTCCCGGCATTCCCGACAAATTGCGAATCGAAAAATTGCCACCAGAAACAAAGTGGGAATCCCCCGAAATAACGCCGTTGCTAACCAAACTCAAATTGCCGCCGCTTTGGAATTGCGGGGGAAGAGATAAGCCGCCGATCGCATTTTGAGTGAGAATGTCGATCGTGCGAGATCCCTGAATGTATAAATTACCCCCAGCCTTCGCCAAAAAAGGATTCTGGGCGCTGTCCCTGACCCGCACCGCATCCCCACCCAGCAAACTCAAATCCCCCGCAGTTTGCAGCCTAGCGCCCGCTAACGAGAGATTTTCCGCAGCCCATAAATTCGCACTTCCCGCATTCAACTGCGGTAGCCCAGACACATTAGCAGCAATCGCCACATCCCCAGAATTCACCTGCAAACCAGAAGCCACAAGCCGCACAGAACCGTCATCCGCAACCGCAACACCCGCAGCCTGATTTTGCCCAGTACCTGTCAGCAACTGCGGCAAAGAAATAGGATTCAAAGTCTGTTGAAAACTACCAAAATTTCCGCCCGTTGCTATTTCCAGACTCAACAAATGCCCCGGTTGACTAATGCGGAGAACATTATCTCCCGGAACAGCAGCAACAGTAATTTGCCCGCCCGCAGCCGACAACTGCCCCGTACTAACAACCGTACCGCCAAGCAAAGCCAAATTTTGCCCAGGATTCACCGCTAAATTGCCAGCATTAACAATACTTCCTGGTACACCCGGACTAAAATAAAAAGCATTTGGCGTACCAACCAAGGCGCTAAAATTATTTATACCCGCAGCATTAAACCAATTTGAACCAAAACCGACACCAGTAGCAGTAGTTGCAGTAAAAGCCGCCGGCACATTCAAACTCGCGTTCGGGCCAAACACAATCCCCGCAGGATTAATTAGAAAAAGATTAGAATTGCCGCCCGTGACAGTAATTAAACCGTTAATGAGCGAAGCGTCCCCGCCAGCAATTCGAGCTAATATATTTTGAATAGCCGAATTAGTCAGAAAATTAGCAATTTGACCTTGATTCAAGCCAAACTGCCCAAAACTGTGAAAAAGATTCGCGCCGTCTCCCGACAAACTGCCGCCGTTGATATCATAGCGGTTGCCGATCGGGGTGACAACAGTACCCGTACCGTCAGCAGCAGGCACTATGGGCTGTGCTTGCGCGAAAGTATTAAAAATTAACAAAGAAAACGGACAAATAAATAGCGCAACCTTTTTAATCTTTAAGTTGGCATTTTTCATAGCACTAAGTAAAACTATCTCAATTGCCTTAATTATCGCACTTGCAAACAACTTACCTGTAAATTACACATTAATTCGCTCATGACAACTCCCAAAATCAAAAGCCTCTACACAGACGGCGCTTGTTCCGGCAACCCAGGCCCCGGCGGCTGGGGTGCAGTAGTTTGTTTCGCCGACGGCAAGTGTCACGAACTCGGAGGTGCAGACCCCCAAACCACTAACAACCGCATGGAAATGCAGGCTGCCGTCGCTGCGCTGGAATTTTTTGCCAATTCCGGTCAAACCGAACCAGTCACCGTTTACACCGACAGTGAATACGTTAAAAACGGCATCACTAAATGGATTCAAGGCTGGAAAAATAAAGGCTGGAAAACCTCAACGGGCAAAGATGTTGTCAACCAAGACCTCTGGCATCTGCTAGACAAGCTGAATTCCCGGCAAATCAAGTGGGAACACGTCCGCGGCCACTCCGGCGACTTCTACAACGACAGATGCGATGAAATCGCCCGCAGCTTCTCGCACAATCTCACTCCCGAACTGCAACAGCAGAAACCAACGGGAGACGAGGCCGGGGCGGGCACGGGGGCACCGCCCCTACGCTTTGACAACACAATTGTTTCGGAAGAAACGGACGTAACTGGTAACAAAACGATAGAATCCTATGTCATAACTTCTGACCTTCCGATCTCCAACTCTACCATGATGGATTCAACTGCCGATACCCTGGAGAACTTGCCCCGCGAGGTGAGGGTTCAGGACCTCCGCAATCTGATCGAAACGTTGCACATCGCCGACGAGGTTGCGACGAAAGGCTACTTGATTACCAGTTCTGAACTGGCTGATTTGATGGATGTAAATGCCAGCGCTGTCACCAGTCGTGGAGACAACTGGGTTTGGCGAAATTGGGTAGTGTCGCGGGTGCGGCGCGAGGGCAACCAAATTCTCTGGCAATTAGAGAGAATTGACCACGTTAGTACAACTGATTAGTCAGTTGGCAGTTGGCAGTTGGCATTTGGCATTTGGTCAACTGTTAACTGTTAACTGTTAACTGTTAACTATTAACTGTTAACTGTTAATTAACTAACGGTGCAACCGGAGTTCATATAACAGGACGACCATCATCTAAAAGAGCATTAAGTTTTCCGGCAACTTGCCAAGGGTTTCGACCTTTGAACAAAGCAGCAAACACGGCTTCATAGGGATTTCTACCAGTTTTTTTTACTGCTGCGATCGCCTGTTTGTTAGATAATCCCCGCCCGCTAACCAACCAAGCAGCCAAAACCTGTCCTGTACGTCCGATCCCCCCAGAACAGTGAACTACGACCCCTTCGCCTTTGCTATTTGCAGATGCCAAAAATGGTAATATGCGATCGAGCAAAATATCCCTATCTACCAATTCAAAATCGGCAATCGGAGCCCAGCAAACTCGATCGCACCCAAAGATGTTCCGATACGTTCCCAGTAAGTCCCTGTAGCGGATGAGTTGGGAATCGGGAAGCAAACAGCAAACTTGCTTGATATTGTGCCCCTGCATAAATTCAATCCACTCAGCAATTTCTGCATCGCGATATCCAGGTCTCGCTGCACCAAATACAATTAATTCAGTCTCCGAAGCCGCCGCAAATTTGTGCATAATGTTTTCAATAATTTTACCTATAATTAAGAAATACCAACAAATCCTGAATCAACAGTGAAAAACAAGAGTTCGATCGCCTTAATGAACTGGCTGCAACCCAAACCAGAAACCGTTTTGTTATGCGACTCAATTGTAGCAGCTTCTGAGATGGCATTCATGCTCAACGGTGAGTGGGATGGGTGCAATAGTTTAGTCCTCCCTAAATCCGACAAGGTAGCAATTGAAGCAGCCGCCCGTTTGCTGGAGACATCGTGGTGCTACCAAAATACTTGCGAACCAGTTTTAATTCGGCTGGGAGTTGACGAATTGCTGCGCCGTTATGGAATTGGAGACAGGTTTTTTATTAATGCTAACTTGCGATGCGCGCAATTGAGCGAACTTTGTTTGGAAAACATAGATTTGAGTTATGCTAAATTGAATTTGGCTAACTTCAGCGGCACTAATTTAAGCAAAGCAAACTTAATGGCAGCACAGATGTCAGCAGCAAATTTGAGTGGCAGCAATTTGAGTAAATCGCAACTGGTGAGGGCGAACTTATCGGGAGCAAATTTATCAGATGCTAATCTCAGAGGTGCGGATTTGAGTTATGCAGATTTAAGCAATGTTTGTTTAACAGGTGCGGATTTAAGAGGTGCAAATTTAGCCAGAACAGACTTAAGAAAAACCAGCTTAGATGGGGCGATTGTTGAGTAATATCAAATCCCGCTTAAATACTTTCTCTCACACCGCGTGGGTAAATCCTGTAAACATTTTAACATCAAACCGACAGTCCGGCAGGGGTTGAAACCCCTGCCTCAAAGCGCAAGTCCTCTAAAAGAGGACTGATGAGTTCTTGAGTCCTCTTTTAGAGGACTTTAGCTATTAGACAGGGGTTTCAACCCCTGGCGGAGTAGCGGGTGGGGGGGAGGACTGGTGGACTAAAAGCTTAAGTTGACACGCTTTGGGTAATGCCGTTTCCCTACGGCGATCGATCGCACTTCCGGGGTGTGCTTCATAAACGTGGAATCTGCTGTATCTGCGTCCATCCGCGTACATCCGCCACCATCTGCGGTTAAAGTTCCAAAGTAATTAACTGAGCAATTTCGTCAGTCTGAAAACCCAACGCCATCGGCTTTTGCACTGTCGGAATCACTTGTACATCATAGAGTTCGGTGACAATTCCTTCAAAGCGCAACCAGTGAACGATCGCCCCCGTAGTCAAATCGATCGCCATCATACCACAGCGAGGCTCAGCATCCTTGGTGAGCAACAACTCATCCAATTCTAAACCGCTAAAAGTGTTGTCACCTCCCCTAGGTTTCGAGAGTCCAACAATTGCCCAATTTTGCCAAAATGCTAGTCCTCGCACATATCCCGGACAAAACGTAATTGCCTCAAATTTTCCTGTGTCTAAATCCACATAACCGAATTCCCCTCTCCCCGAATTCAGCAACCACAACTTGTCTTGATACCAGCGAGGCGAGTGCGGCATTGACAATCCTGTGACGATAATATCGTTAGATTCGATATCAATAACTATACCGCCATTTTTTCTGCGATCGCGCCAGCCATCCACCACATCCGACTGACTCGACGCTGTGACATATTTCGCCTCCCCATCCACCATCGCTAAACCGTTGAGGTGACAGCGGTCTTCGTTGATATATTGTGAGATAAAACTTGGTTTCCAGAGAGGTTTGCAACTGTGGCGATCGCTCAAAGTAGCGATACAATTAAACAAAGTGCTAATAAAAATGATTTGATTATTTTTATCGACTGCGATATCGTGAATGTCGATATCTCCTGTAGTATAACCGATCCTTGGTATATATAATTTATCGTATCCTTGGTATAATTTCCCGGATTCTAAGACATTATCTAATTGCCAGAGTTGATATTTTGAGCTTAGATACAGGCGTTCTGGCGTGCAGAAAAGTCCCATTGCGCGATCGAATATTCGCCAAAAAGCCGAGATTCTGTTGGTTTCTGGCGCAGCGCCGATTAACATTAACCTGCTGGTTTGATAAGTAGTGCAAGCGAGGCTGATTTGTTGTTGGGTTAACCAAGAAGGCAAATCGCGATCGCCAAAAATCTCATGTTCTTCAACTGTATTGACATTTGTGTCGTTATTCATAGAATCTATAAAATTTTAATTGCCGTAGGGGCGGGTTTTACAGACAATAACTGCCTAAAACTCACAATCTCATAAACCCGCCCCCACCCAACTATAAATCAAAATGTACCTCTTGAATGTAGAGGTTTCCTTCACCAACCATAATTGCCTAAAACTCAGAATCTCACAAACTCGCCCACATCGACCTGAGATAATTTCCGTAAAAAACCCCAGAACAGGTATAAATATTTACACATAATTGATATAATTTATTGTGGATGTAAAATATGGGGATTTAATAATGGTCTGGGATTTAAATATTGAAATCAACGATCCAGAGATATATATTAAGCAAGTATCGGGTATTACTAAACATATTTTTTCTTCCAAAGATTACAAAATTCAATGGCGGCTTGCTAAGTTAAAAAACTTCGAGTTCGTGAGTGTTGTTTGGGAAGCTGGGAGTACATATACCGCAGGATATAGTTTTGTTGGAAAAATAGGTTTCACATTTTTTGACAGCGATCATTTATTGAAAGTTGGGTCTAACGAATTCCTCGTGAACGATCGAAATTTGCTGATAACTCAGCCGGGAGCCGAATTAAGCCAGCTTCAGCACTCAGCCACATACAGCGGAATATCAATTTATATAGATGAAGCTCTATTTTTAACTGAAATGAGCAAGTATCTTGACAAATCCATTGAACGTCATAACCTGGTGCAAGTTATCGATCGCACTACTCCTTACGGTCGATCGCTATATCAAATGGTCATAATGCTGTTGAATTTGATTGACACTAACGGACATCCACTGGTAATTGACAATTTAGAAACCGCTATTTTTTCTACCTTAGTCCAAGGTTCATCTTACAACACTTTAGAACCATCGATTATTAAAGTATCCGAAATTTCGATCGCCCGCGTGCGAGAGGCGGCCGAATACATCCGAGCAAATATGAAACAAGAGCTGACAATTGCACAAATTGCTTCCGCCATGAACTGTAGCAGTCGTTCTTTGCAAACAGCATTCGCTCGTTATTACGGTGTCTCTCCCAGTCAATTCTTGCGAACTGCTCGACTTGAAGCCGCTCGTATGGAGTTAATGGAGAGTAACAAAACGATTACGGAAGTTGCGTTTAATTATGGCTTTTACAATCCTAGTCGCTTTACAAAATATTTCCAGCAGCATTTTGGGAAAAAGCCTTCGGACATTTTGCGAAACTAATCTTTCGCAATTTGGCTAGCGCAACTAGGAAGCAGCAAACTATAAATATTGTTAGGGAATAAATTAATACACAGGTTAACGGAATTCAGACCAAATATTAATGCGTAATACCAATTTAATGGGTCGTTGCACATATCTCGATCCCCCTAAATCCCCCTTAAGAAGGGGAGTAGGGGTTGACTTTGATCGGAATCTTGTCCCCCCCTTATTAAGGGGGGCTAGGGGGGATCGCATTCTACGGGGCCTCATAAAAAATTGGTATAAGCCCTACCAAACAAAGGTTTCGAGCCTTTGTCCCGGTTAGAAGTGTTCTTCTTACCCTTTTGATATTACTCATCACGATCGGCGAGTGTCATCCACCACAAGGTAGAAACATCACAAACCAAAATCAAATCGGGGGCATATCCCGATCGACTCAAAAACCACGAACTACATTAAAAGCAAAAAACTGTGAAAACTCTACCTCAAATTAACCGTTCCCTAAATAACAATATCGGAAGTTTGGTTGGTTGCACCAGCAACAAGCCCACAGAAATAGTCATCCTTGACCCCACAATACCCGACAGCCAGCACCTAATCTCCGGCATCAAACCCGACACCGCCACCTACATCCTCAAAAGCCAGCCCGATGCCGTAGAGCAAATCGCCACAATCCTAGCTCAGCATACAGGCATCGAAACCCTACACATCATCACCCACGGAGATTCTGGCAGCCTGTACCTAGGCACAACAGAACTCAACAGCAACAATATCCAAAACTACAGCTACCAATTGCAACAGTGGCGAAACAGCCTCACTGAGAACGCCAACATCATCTTATATGGATGTAACCTAGCAGCCGGAGACAGAGGACACCAATTCCTGACTCAACTCCACCAACTCACAGGCGCAAACATCAGCGCCAACTCCCAACCTACAGGTAACAGCAAACTCGGCGGCACTTGGGACATCCCTCAACTCATCCCCCCATCTTCTGAAGCGCCCCAACTAGCGCTCACAGAAACCACCCTCAAAACTTACAGCCACATCCTAGCCACAGCCAACCCAGACAGCAAAGCCATTACAGTCAACTCACCCCAAGTTAGCATCGACGTGCTCGCCAACGACACCGGGAGTTCCCGCGTCTCGGTGAATAGCATTACTACCGCCCCCACCAACGGCACCGCCATCATCAACGACTGGATTTATGTGGGCGGCTTTTTCACCACCATCGGGGGACAAACCCGCAACAGAATCGCTCGGTTGAATAGCGATGGGAGTGTGGATGCTACTTTTAACCCCAATGCGAATGGTGATGTCAGAGCGATCGCCCTAGACAGCAGTGGCAACCCCATAGTGGGCGGCTTTTTCACCACCATCGGCGGCAGTACCCGTAACAGAATCGCCAAATTAAACCCCAGCACAGGTGTCGCCGATGCTACCTTTAACCCCAATGCGAGTGGTCAAGTCTTAGCGATCGCCACAGACAGCAGCGGCAACCCCATAGTGGGCGGCTTTTTCACCAACATCGGCGGACAACCCCGCAACTATATCGCCAAATTAAACCCCACAACTGGTGCCGCCGATGCTACCTTTAACCCCAATGCGAATAATTTAGTCAGTGCGATCGCCCTAGACAGCAGTGGCAACCCCATAGTGGGGAACCAATTCACCACCATCGGCGGCAGTATCCGTAACAGAATCGCCAAATTAAACCCCAGCACAGGTGTCGCCGATGCTACCTTTAACCCCAATGCGAGTTTTGATGTCAGAGCGATCGCCCTAGACAGCAGTGGCAACCCCATAGTGGGCGGCAGTTTCACCACCATCGGCGGACAACCCCGCAACTATATCGCCAAATTAAACCCCGCCACAGGTGTCGCCGATGCTACCTTTAACCCCAATGCGAATAGTCAAGTCAATGCGATCGCCCTAGACAGCAGTGGCAACCCCATAGTGGGCGGCCCTTTCACCACCATCGGCGGACAAGCCCGTAACAGAATCGCCAAATTAAACCCCAGCACAGGTGTCGCCGATGCTACCTTTAACCCCAATGCGAGTAGTACAGTCAGTGCGATCGCGCTAGACAGTAGTGGCAACCCCATAGTGGGCGGCAATTTCACCACCATCGGCGGCAGTACCCGTAACTATATCGCCAAATTAAACCCCAGCACTGGTGTCGCCGATGCTACCTTTAACCCCAATGGGAGTGGTCAAGTCAATGCGATCGCGATCGACAAAGGGCGCAGCATCTACTACACTCCCAACGCTAACTTCAACGGTGAAGACACCTTCTACTACACCGCCACCGACGGTGTTGTTTCCCTCCCCACCCTCGTCACCGTCTTAGTCAACGACTCCCCCACCCTCGACAACAGCGGCACCCCCATCCTCAACCCTCAAAACCAGAACGACAGCGCCAGTACAGGCACACTCATCTCCACCATCATCACCAACCTCGGCGGCACAAAAATCACCGATCCCAACACCAGCGCCAAACAAGGCATCGCCATCAGCGCCCTAGACACCGCAAACGGCACTTGGCAATACACCACCGATGGCACTACCTGGAATAACGCCCCAGCCGTTTCTGCCGCCAACGCCTTACTATTAGCCAGTGATGCCAACACCAGCCTCAGATTTGTACCCAACCTAGGTTTCAACGGCACTGTCACCAACGCCATCACCTTTGCCGCCTGGGATCAAATCACCGGCGACAATGGCACTACCGCCAACTACACCACAGACAGAAGCACCAACACTACCTCCAGCGTATTCAGCAGTGCAACAGAAACCGCCAACATCACCGTTAATCCCTTCCCCACCATTACCAGCGTCAGCGCAGCCAACCCAAACGGGACTTACAGTATCGGCACAAACATCGACATCACCGTTCAATTCTCTGCAATAGTCAACGTTACCAATACACCGCAACTAAGTTTAAGTTTAGCAGGTGCAGCACCTGTGGCTGATTATCTCTCAGGTACCGGCACCAACACTCTCACTTTTCGCTACACAATTGCAGCCGGAGATAACACTGCCGACTTAGACTATCTTTCCACCACTGCCCTATCTTTAAGCGGCGGCACGATTAAAAATGCCACCAATGGTGATGCCATCTTAACATTGCCAACTCTCGGTGCAGCCAACTCATTGGGTGTCAACAAAGATTTAGTAATTGATACTGTTCGACCCATAGTTTTCCTCACACCCGACTCACCCCTAACCACCATAAACGCACCATTTTTAGTCTATGCAAACTTCAGCGAAAACGTCACAGGATTTGATCCAAGTGACATCAATGTTGGTAACGGCACTGTTAGCGGATTTACAGGTAGCGGTAGCAATTATCGTTTTACCGTTATACCAACAGCTAGTGGCGATGTCACCGTATATCTCCCAGCAGCTACAGCGATTGATGCCGCTGGCAACTACAATGCCCCCGCCCCTCCAATTGTTCGCACCGCCGACATTACACCGCCTACTGTTGTCTTAACATCAACATCACCAACCACCACAAATGCACCATTTATCGTCACAGCAACCTTCAGCGAAACCGTCACAGGATTTGCTGCAACTGACGTAACTGTTGCCAATGGAACTGTTAGCGGATTTACAGGTACTGGCACAACTTATGAGTTCACCGTTACACCAACTGCTACTGGCAATGTCACCGTAGATATTCCCGCAGCTACAGCCACAGATACCATTGGTAATAGCAATACCGCAGCCATCCAACTAACTCGCACTGCCGACATTACACCGCCAAATGTCATACTGACATCAACATCACCAACCACCACAAATGCACCCTTCCTAGTCACAGCAACCTTCAGCGAAACCGTCACAGGATTTGCTGCAACTGACGTAACTGTTGCCAATGGAACTGTTAGCGGATTTACAGGTACTGGTGCAACTTATAATTTCACAGTTACACCAACTGCTAATGGCGATGTCACCGTAGATATTCCAGCAGCTACAGCCACAGATACAGCAGGTAATAACAATACCCCAGCCACTCAACTTGTTCGCACAGTCGAAACCGTTGCACCAACAGTAGCCTTAACATCCGCATCACCAACAACCACAAACGCACCATTTATCGTCACAGCAACATTCAGCGAAACCGTCACAGGATTTACTGACACTGACGTAACTGTTGCTAACGGAACTGTTAGCGGATTTACAGGTACTGGTGCAACCTATAATTTCACAGTTACACCGAATGCTAGTGGCGCTGTCAGCGTTGATGTACTTGCTGCTACAGCCACAGATACCGCTGGTAATAACAATACCGCAGCCACTCAACTAATTCGCACTGCTGATATTACAGCCCCCACAGTTGCCCTCACATCCGCATCACCAACCAACACAAACGCACCATTTTTAGTCACAGCAACCTTCAGCGAAACCGTCACAGGATTTACTGACACTGACGTAACTGTTGCTAACGGAACTGTTAGCGGATTTACAGGTACTGGTGCAACTTATAATTTCACAGTTACACCCACTGCTAATGGCGCTGTCACAGTTGATATTCCAGCAGCTACAGCCACAGATACAGCAGGTAATAACAATACCGCAGCCACTCAACTTGTTCGCACAGTCGAAACCGTTGCACCAACAGTAGCCTTAACATCA
>NZ_JAUBOR010000109.1:0-1265 GCF_036700305.1 Microcoleus sp. Z1_A1 | reverse complement strand
ATGCAGTTCACGCTTCCGTTGACGCTCTACCTATTATCCTCTCTGGATAGCACTTTTACAAAATCGGGATGCTCCCATTACAGATTTGGGCAACTTGGTTATTTTATGCAGTTTTAGTAGATTTAGGTGATGCGGTAGCTGATGAACTAGCTCTACCTTTTGAGCAGATTTCTTTAGAAATGATTTATCGCGGTCTTTATCATTTTACTATGGCTCATCATAAAGGTAAAGCAACAGATCCAATCAAGTATTTTGCTGACCCCCAAAATCGAGATTTAGGCATTATTAAACAGCAGCGAAAACCGAATGTTAAGTTAATTATTGCCCCTTTTCCTGAAAAGCAACGAGGGTCTGACCAATTCTTTTTTAAGAACTCTCCGAAAGCCTCTTGACAAAAGACTTACAGCCTTAACTTGTCACCAATGGTTGGCATCCAAGAAATGAGCAGTGGGAATATCTCATTAATTGGACAGGTGGCGATTCTGCTGACTGGATGTATCCATGTTTTGACGAAACCTTGATTGACGAGTCTAGTTTGAGGCTTGTTAGTCATGACTAAACCCATCGTTAGCTACCGTCGCATTGACCAATTAAAGGCGATCGCCTTTGACCGTGGCTTCACCAACGAAGACGCCAGACAGTTTGGAAAACTCAGCAAAACTGCCACATGGGAAGCGCTGCTAGAACTGTACCTCGTTGACGGTGAATCGCTAGACACAGTGCTAGACCATTTGTGACAAGTTAAGAAAAAGTGCAAATTGTCAAGGGGTATACAAAAGAAAGGTAAAATAGGATGAAACCTTTGTCAGGCAAGCATTTGAGCCATAATTGAACCAGTTATGACTAGCAAAAAACGCATCAACCGAGATCATGCAAAGAAAAAAAATCGTCCCCAAGTAGAAAACGAAGCGATCGCGAATTACCTGGAAGATTTATTAATTCCGGCAATGGCGGCCCAAAAAACTTTTTATCGCCAACTAAATTTAAGAGATAGAATTCTAACACTACCATTAATGATGGCAGCAATATTAAGTTTACTATGGCGATCCGTACCAGGAGTAACAGAATTAACCCGATTATTAAATAAAGAAGGATTTTTATGGTGTCAGCCACAAGAAATTAGTCAACAAGCATTGTCACAAAGATTTTTAACTTTTCCATCAATTTTATTTGAAAAAGTATTTAAAGACAATACTCCGGACAGTTTTTAAGCAGCCAGAGTACCATAAGACAAGACTGAAGGAAGGTTAGGGTGATTTAAAATC
>NZ_JAUBOR010000108.1:0-1340 GCF_036700305.1 Microcoleus sp. Z1_A1 | reverse complement strand
ATCAATTACGCACTTGATTTAGCTAAACACTTCATCTTATCATGTTTGAGGTTGAAATTAAGATGCGTTTACCCTGGAATTATACGAACGCTCGTCAGTTAACACGCTGCCTTTAAAAGGCAAACGGCGTGTGGGCGAGAACCCACAGGGTAAGCAATTGTCTCTTTGGGATATTTAGAGCGAAATCTCTAAAGAATCCCATCCCCTTTAGGGGTGGGAGTGTCAAAGATTATCCACTACCTCCTGTTGAGCAAATCTTGGGGTTTCTGGTTTGGATGATGCAGGAAAGATGAGCTGCTATTAAACAGAAATAGCAACCTACTGCTGCAATAAATAAAGTCAAAAATAGTTTGACAAATTCATTAGGATTTACGCACAATGTCCATATATGATGTGAATGTTGGGGCAACCCCCCGCGGTGCGCCCCAACATCGTTGCGTAAGCCCTAACTACACTTAATTAGTTCTGGACGCATAAACTCTATCTGTATGGTACACCGCCGCCCACCTTACCGATACTAATAGTGTTGCAAAGCAGTTTTTGCCTCCAAGATTGTTAATGAAAGACTGCCGAATTAACTCGGCAGCGCTTTCCTGTTATTTAAGGTGAGTGAGTTGAGTGATGCTGAGCAAAGCAGGCAACATCGAGTCAGGCTTATCTCCTGTTTTGAGAGCAATTTCTAAATCCAACAAAATGGAGAGCGATCGACTTAAGAAGTTCGCAGATACTTCCTTAACCTCCTGCTTAAGGAAATACAGCCGTTTGGGGTTACTAATTCCGCACATACTAGCAATTTCGCTATCAGAACGTTGTTGGTCGGAATTGATAGTAGCTTTTACCCACAGCCAAGTTTTAAACTGAGTTTGGAGAGTGGCAATAATTGCTAAAGGAAACTCTGCCCGAGATAGCAATTCATCAAGCACCTTAATAGCCGCCACTGCTTGACCTTTTAAAAGAGCTTCGGCAAGTTGAAAACAGTTGGCTGTGGTAGCTGGAACGAGGATTTTAGCAGCTTCTTTGGTAATGCGATCGCCCGCAGCATAAATGGCTAATTTCTCTAGTTCACTGACTCTTCTAGCAGAATCGTTGCCAATCGCTACCGCTAGATAACTGACAGCATCTCTGGCAATTGAGAGATTCATCTGTTTAGCAGTAGCAGCGATCGCACTTTCAATCAAATCAGTACGCCAAGGAGGAATGAGAGTAAACTCCTTAAGTTTACCAAACAGCAATAAATGCTTGACTACCTTGAGCCGTTTGTCGATACAGCGGTTTTCGCTGTTATGAGGTACAATCAATAATAATGAAATATCATTATGTAATCAAAGCTAATGAAAGCA
>NZ_JAUBOR010000107.1:0-1590 GCF_036700305.1 Microcoleus sp. Z1_A1 | reverse complement strand
GTCGGGTTCGATACACCTATTGTTTTTTGTTGGGCAGTTAAAGTCGAAGTAAACCCTTTCGCCATCGATCGCACCTAATTACGCACTTGATTTAGCCCAATACTTCATCTTATCATGTTTTAGGCTGAAATTAAGATGCGTTTACCCTGCCCTTAAATTCTGCATCGAATGGTAGTTCTGCTTCAGGATACTCCAGGATTTTTGATCGGTCAACTTTGACCAGAGCATTTTTACTACTTTTAATGTGCTTTTTGGGTGCTTTTCGCTCTTTTTCCGATGAGTAGTTCTCTTTTAACTTTTTCGCTCCATTAGCTTTGACCTCTGGTTTGCCTTGTTCTCCTTTCAGGCGATTGTTTTCGGATTTTAATCTTTGATTTTCTGCTCGTAATTCTCTGGTTTCTGCTTGTAATTGCTCTACAAGGTTCAGCAATATGGACACTGTACGACGTAATGATTCGTCAGCAATTGCAGATGGCTCAATGCTTTGCAGTAAGGTCTCTACTAATTGGTCAGCAGATGTTTTTTGCGTCATGCTTTATATTCTACCATGCTCTTCGTATTTGTGAACCTTCTTTTTTTCCTGTAGTTTAGACTAAAAAATGATTGCAGCCAAAAGTAGCTGCCTTTGAATATCCGGCAAGCTGTTACTCAAAAACTCAAGAGGAAGAAGATTAAATAACTAATCTTGAAGACTTTTTGCGTCGAGAAACCCGTTTTTTCACAGTGGGATAGGACGGTGCCTTGGTTCGTACCCTTCCTTTTTCCCAACCAGGGGATTTTCCCCTCTGTTTAGGCATTTTCGCGGGAGTACCAATGTCAACTAAAATCCAATGGCACTGAAAAAGTGAGCAAAAAAAAATCTGTAAGGCAAGCTCTGCATAGATAATTGCCTTACAAACCAAAATATCTCTCTCTAGTATGCCCAATCGTGCGTCTATTCTCAAGCAACAATTTTTACAGAGTGTTGCCTTACCCTGGAAAGAATTGCTACCAGACTCTACAGTCAAAGAGCTTCTGGCGAAGGAGAATCTCAGATACTACAACAGCGTCTATACGCCGATAGTTACCTTATGGGCGATGATATCTCAGGTACTAGATCCAGACAAAAGTTTGAGTCAAGCAGTAAAACGGATGAGTACCTGGCCCAGTGGTGCTGGAGTGGTGCCTCCTTCTTCAGACACTGGGGCATACAGTAAAGCTCGTCAACGACTACCTGAAAGACTTGTCCAACAGTTAGTACCTGTAGTGGCAGAGGCACTAGAAAAGCAAGTTCCTCGCCTACAGCAATGGTGTGGACGACAGGTGCGGGATCTCGCCGGCACAACCGTGTTGATGAGTGATACTGCTGCCAATCAAGCTGAGTATCCGCAACACAGCAATCAAAAAACTGGGTGTGGATTTCCCATCGCCAAAGTGGTAGTGCTCTTTTCATTGCTCACAGGTGCAGTCGTATCGGCTGGTATTGCTTCATTGACGATGAGTGAGATTGTAATGAGTCGCCTGTTATATGCGAATTTATAGTCATTTCAAATAAATGTGAGACAGAGGCAAGATCATGATAAAATCGATAAAAATAGTTAATTAGAAAAA
>NZ_JAUBOR010000011.1:162962-164021 GCF_036700305.1 Microcoleus sp. Z1_A1 | reverse complement strand
ATGCTTTCATTAGCTTTGATTACATAATGATATTTCATTATTATTGATTGTACCTCATAACAGCGAAAACCGCTGTATATCTATTGTTCTTGATTTTTGTCGGCATCCATTGCCTCTTTGACGTATTGTTGAACTTGCGATCGCACTTGTTCGTAGGCCACCGACGCGCACCAAGGTCGGAGAGATAAAATAGTTGTATCGGGAGTAATCTCGACCACCAAACAAGTCGGGGGCGGATTCTCCAACACCAGCGGGTGAGAGTGGGCAATTTCTAATAACTCAGCTACAGTTGGACGAATTGGCCGATCGCCAATATCAATCTTCAAGTCTACTCGCCTCGTTCCCATTGCCGTTGTATTTTTCAGTGTACCGTTAAACAACTGATTGTTCGGGACAATAATTTTTATGCGATCGTCTGTCACCACCGTTGTTGAAAAAATCCCGATGCTGTCCACCACTCCCTTAACATCCCCAGCTTCAATCCCATCCCCGACTTCAAAGGGCCGCAAACTAATCAACATTACCCCAGCAGCAAAGTGGGACAGAGTATTTTGCCACGCCAAACCAATGGCCAAACCCGCTGCACCCACCACCGCAACCACACTGGTAGTTTGAATTCCCAACTGACTCAAAGCGGCGACTACTCCCACTACCAAAATCGTAATCTCAGCAGCTTGAACTAAGAATTTCCGCAGCGTGGCTTCGGTGCGACTCAGTGCTCGGCGAGTCACGCGGCCCGCAAAGTTGATAGCAAATCGCGTAATTAACAAAATGCCGATCGCCCACAGCAGTTGAGGTACAATTTTAAACCCCAATTCCACGAATCTTTTCGAGAATTCTTGGGCTACTTCCAAGGCTTGTGTTCTTTCTGCATTTAGCTGAGAATAGAAGGTTTGGGCTATTGGTAAAAACGTCTGAATAACTGTCATGTTAATTGGGAATTGGGAATTAGAAATTGAGAATTGCAGTCTCAGTCTTCTGCATAAGTCGGAGAGTCCGACAGGGGTTGAAAACCCCTGTCTCATAGCGGAAGTCCTCTAGAAGAGGACTAAAGTCGAT
>NZ_JAUBOR010000011.1:26052-162862 GCF_036700305.1 Microcoleus sp. Z1_A1 | reverse complement strand
AATTTTATCCTTCAAACTCTTGAGTCGGTTTCAACCGACTTTTGCTATGAGGCAGGGGTTTAAACCCCTGCCGGACTGTCGATAATTTTATCCTTCAAACTCTTGAGTCGGTTTCAACCGACTTTTGCTATGAGGCAGGGGTTTAAACCCCTGCCGGACTATTGTTAATAGTGTACCGCTACGCGGGGCAATCGGTGTTTAAAACCGCAGAGAATTTCCCACGAAATAGTTCCTAAAGTCGCGGCCCAATCGTCAGCACTAATGTGATATTCCCCATCTTTGCCCAAAATAGTCACCACTTCACCGACTTCTAAATCGGGAATATCAGTTACATCCAGCATTAACTGATCCATCGTCACCGCGCCCACTTGCCGCACGAACTGACCCCTGACTAAAACCTGCATTTTATTAGAAAGATTGCGGGGAATACCATCTGCATAGCCGATACCAATTACGGCAATCTGTGTCTGCCGCTCAGCTATAAATTGATAGCCGTAACTGACGCCGGTTCCTGCTTCAATTGTTTTCACCTGCGTTACTCTAGCTTTTACCTGCATTGCGGGCTTCAAATTGGATCTCGACTGCAAGTGAGGAGCTGGATAAAGACCGTAGGTAGCTAAACCGACTCGCACTAAATCGTAGTGCAAATCCGGGTCAGCGAGGGCGGCAGCAGAGTTTGCCAAGTGGAGGCGAGGGGGGTTAATTCCTGCTATTTTAATTTGCTCGATCGCCTGTTGAAACCGCTGGTGTTGCTCTATCATAACTGCGGGGTCGGGACTGTCTGCAGTCGCCAAGTGAGAGTAAATACTGGCTAATTTTAAATTGGGCAACCGCTTGACTAATTGCACAAATTCTGTTGCTTCTTGCCAGGACGTACCCAAGCGAGACATTCCCGTATCTAACTTAGCGTGAACTGGCAAAGATTGGTTAATGCCTGCGAGAACTTCCGAAAAAATTAAGGCTTGTTTGGCAGTACAAATAGTGGGCTGCAAGTGCCAATGGGCGATCGCCTTTACCTGTGGGGCTGTATGGGTTGCCCCCAACAACAAAATCGGCGCTTCTATCCCAGCTTCTCGCAATTCTATTCCTTCGGGAATTGTCGCCACTCCCAGCCAACTAGCACCTGCTTGCAATGCTGTTTGACTGACTGCAACAGCACCATGCCCGTAGGCATCCGCTTTCACAACTGCCATCAGTTGTGTGTGAGGAGATAAGAGCTTTTTAAGCTGTTTTACATTGTGAGTTAAAGCTGCTAAATCGATTTCTACCCAAGCCCGCTGGCATAGTCCCCCGTAACCGTCCCCCAGCAACGTCTGGCGGGATTCTTTTGTCGTTGATTCTGCGGTTGTTTGTTCCCCACTCCACATTGTCGATCGCTCCTACTTGCTTACACCATTAAAAACTGCTCTCAAAACTGCTAGGATATTTTACCCTAAGTTTGATTATAAGATTTTTCCTTTAATCAATGTTATACAAGTTTGAAAAAAGAATGCAACGGTCGGCAAGCTGCAAACCCATATTCCATAAGTCATTCCCCATCTAAAATCTAAAATCTAAAATCTAAAATCTAAAATGGTATTAACTGGTGTATCATAGCACCAAAAATACCCGGTAAAAACTATGGACGGACTAGCCTACCTACATTTAGCTAAAACTTGGGAAACGGCTGCGAGTCAAACTCGATCGACCACCTCAAAAATGCACCTAAAGTTAGCCTCTACTCCTTTACTTTTCTTTACGATCGCTCTCACAATTTTCAATGTAGTCAATCCCGCACTCGCCATCAAAAAAGGTGATTCAGGCCCGGAAGTAGCCCAACTTCAGAAAACTCTACAAAACGCCGGCTATTTTCGCGGTAAGGCTACAGGATTTTACGGTTCTATCACCCAGGCTGCTGTGAAAAAGTTTCAAGCAGAGAACAACCTGAAAGTTGACGGAATAGTCGGCCCTAAAACTTTGTCAGCGCTGAAAGGTAAGCCGGAAGAGGCGAGTATTGAAGCTGCGGAAAAAATCGCGCCAAATGTCGATCAACCTTCGCCATCTCCTACCGCCACAGAAAACCGCAACGAACTCGAAGATAAAACTAAAACTCAGCCCCCAGAACCTCTATTTCAAGAACCCTCTCTGCCACCTTTTAAAACTGAAAATTCCGAAGATATAAAAAGTGAATCACCAACCACAAGGCTAGTAAATCCTCCCGACAACACTCAAGGAAAAATGACCTTGAAAAAAACAATTTACGGCAACATCTCGCCCAAATCAATAGTTTATTCGGGAGATGGCTTGTTTTTTGCTCAAAACATGATGTACCGTCACACAATCACAGTTTACGACAGGAACTTTAATTTAGTCAAAACTATTCCCGATACAGTAAACTTGTCGAAGTTCGGATTTTCTAAATTCAAAGGCAATTATAAAGGCTCTCCCGTAGAAGCCGCTTTTTCAACCGATGGCAAATATGCCTACGTCTCCAACTACAAAATGTACGGTTCGGGGTTTAGCAATCCGGGAACCGACAGGTGCTCTCCAGCCGCAAAACACGACCAAAGTTTTCTGTACCGCATCAATACCAAAACGTTAAAAATAGAAAAGGTAATTCCTGTAGGTGCAGTGCCGAAATTCAATGCTGTTTCGCCTGACAATCGCTTCGCCCTCGCTAGCAATTGGTGCAGTTGGGATTTGAGCATAGTTGATATCAATAAAAACATCGAAATCGAGCGGGTAAAACTGGGTGCCTATCCTCGCGGTATTGTTGTTACTCCCGACTCAAAAAATGCCTATGTTGCCATCATGGGTTCTTCCGACATTGCGAAAGTCAATCTCATAGACTTTTCGGTAGAATGGCTGAGAAATATTGGCAATGCGCCGCGTCATTTGACGATCGATCCCAACGGAAAGTATCTTTATGCCACTTTAAATGGTGAAGGAAATGTGGCCAAAATTGACCTACAAACTGGTAAAGTGGTGGACAAAGTTTCGACAGGAAGAGCACCTCGCAGCATGACAATTTCCGATCAGGGAAAACTGCTTTATGTGGTGAACTATTTCTCGAATACTGTTAGCAAAGTTAGGACTAGCGATATGAAAGTGCTGCAAACAGTGAAGGTTAATTCAAGCCCAATCGGCATTACCTACGATCCAGAAACTAATCAGGTTTGGGTAGCTTGCTATTCAGGCAGTATTATGGTGTTTCAAGATTAATTTAACTTGTTTCTATGTTCACTCAAGCGTGGACTAAGAAAGAAGGACTAAAGTCCTTACTACAAACTGGTTCGGAGTGAGAACTTTAGTCCTCAAAATTAAGGCGGTAGCAAACGTAATGATGCCTTTGCAACCGAATTTCATATCAATTACGAAGCTTTTAGATTAATTTTGTGCAAACTTATAAAAAGACAATCGATATCTTTACTACGAGGTACTAACTTATCTTTTCCAGTTAAGAGATGTTGTGTGATTAGTGGTGGAATGGGAAAGCAAGCTTTAATTTTAGTATCTTTAGCTTCAGGGCAATAAATTTCAAAATCATCTCGATTACTTACTTGTTCTTTCAATCGATCGATTATGGTGGTGTTTTGGTTATAGTTACATAAATCAATAATTATTATTACACCACCTACAGGTATTTCATTAAGCAAAAAATTGAGATTTGTTTGAACTGTAGATATATTATAAATTTCATTTAGACAATTTTGAAAAATGAACATTTGGCTTTTTTGAATTGTTGTTTTGATTGAGTAAAGAGAATTAGATTCGCATAAATCTAGGTAATTACTATTTAGCTTTAAATCTCCGGACCAGTATTCCGGTATCACAAATTTTTCGGTAATATTTCTGCTTAAAGTCCATTCCTCAGAAGCAATATCATATACATTAACAGTTAATCTTTTAATGTTTTGATACTTATCTGATAAGTATTTACTTAAGCCTACGATTTCTGGACATGGCCCTGCACCAAATAAGCATACTTCTAGCGTTTCGTTTGTTAGATTTTTCAATAAATTTTGAGCGTGTATCATTTCTAATATTTGAAAATTCATGTACGCATAATGGGGATAATAACGCATCAAATAAACTGCTTGAATTGACGGCTCCGAATAATTTACTTTAACCTGATTCGATCTATAAGAATACCACAATGCTTCTGCGGGTTTTTGTAATGATTGTAAATAGTTTTCAAAGGTTCCCTGGTGGTTTTTGTGATAAAAGTATGTCGAATTTTCTAATCCATCTAAAATGCAATTGTACAATATTGTCTTTGTTGTCTTTTTGATTGGTTTTGCTACTTCAGTTTTAACAGGAATTTTAGGTTTAATTTTTATGTCTTGATTTTTATGCTTAGCAATTACATTGTGCAGACTTTTTCGCTGTAGATTGAGAGATTTAACTTCTTCTTTAAGCCGCTCGACTTCAATCGCAATTGAGTTGTATTCTGCTTCAATCGTGGCTTTTGATTTAGTGTTGCTATCAATTGCCTGTACAAGTTTTATTCTTTTATTTTTCAGGCTTAAAATCTGATTTTCAATGCTTTTTAAATTTTCGGCATGGCTGCGGATATTTTCAAGTTCTCGGTCAGATTTTTTGCTTAAAACGAAGGCACTACTAAGGGTGCTAATTGTCGCTATACCACCTATGACAGCACTTTTATGAAGATTTTTTTCTACTGCTATACCCAAACAAAAAGCAATACTAAAGCTTAAGGTTCCTAATAAAAGTAGATTTTTCATAACTCAATTAACCCTGATTTGATAGCAGCGCTGAAATTTTATTTTCTTTATTTTAAACGGGTTTGATGATTCTAAAAGTTAGATTTATTCTTGGTTCCACAAATTTAGAAGTTTTAGGAATTTGATGTTGCCAGCAATGCTGGGTTTCACCTTTCATCAACAGCAAACTACCATTGAGCAAATTTATATCAATTTTGTAGTCTTTTGAAATTTTATGCTTTAAGGAAAATCGGCGAGTTGCCCCAAAGCTAATTGAGGCTATAATCGGATTTTTTCCTAATTCTGGCTCGTCATCGCTATGCCAGGAAACGCTATCTTTACCATCACGATATAGATTGAGAAGCACGCTATTAAAAGTAACTTTTGATATCTCTTCAGCTTTTGATTTAATTAATTTGAGTGTGGGAGTCCAAGGATCGGGATGCTGTTCGATGCCGGAATATGTATATGATTTGCCTTCATCTCCATACCAACCTGTAAGTCTGGGTAAAGGTATCTTTTTTCCATAAAAATGAATAATATCCTGTTTCCAGTTAATACTAGAATATAAATCTGAAAAAAGACGATCGCTTTCTTCGATGCTAAAAAAATTGGGATAGAAGAGCACTTCTCCATCAGTATCAATAACTACTGTTTCTTGAATATCGCTGCTATCGAGCTGATTATCCCCAAGTCTTATCTGATGATACATAATAATTGCCTCAAATCGAATCAATGAGTGTGGAATGATGATTTGACATGATTCCTGTGATTTTAACATCGATCTCAACTGCCCGCAAACCCAAGAAACCGGGTTTTTGGCTGATTCTGTCAGCTATGAGGAAGTATTGTCGCAAAAAACCCGGTTTCTGACGGCTCGCAAGCCCAAGAAACCGGGTTTTTGGCTGATTCTGTCAGCTATGAGGAAGTATTGTCGCAAAAAACCCGGTTTCTGACTACCCGCAAGCCCAAGTCAGACTCATAGAAAAAAGAAGGGCTTCATTCCTCTAATTAAAGCCGCACAACATACTCAGAAGCCTTTGCAGGTACTTGGCCTTTTTTTGCCATAGCTTGGTAAATCATGGCTGCTACTTCAGCGCGAGTTGCTGTTCTATTAGGCTGCAAAAGTGCGCGCTTCGGGTGGTTGACAACAATGCCAGCTTCTGTGGCTGATGCTACTTTGTTAACTGCCCATTTCGGCACTTTTTTCCTGTCTGTATAAACTTGTAAAGTTTTGGTTGTTTTTGTTGATGGTTTCAGGCTCAAACCGCTGGCTAAAGCTGCGATGACTTCGACACGGGGAATATTTTTGTCGGGACGGAACTCATTGTTTGGGTATCCTTTAAGATATCCAGTTGTGACGGTGTGGTCGATCGCCGGAGCTACAGGACTTTTGTCTTTTACGTCTTTAAAATCAATCGGTTTTCGGATCGGCTTTTTGTCGTCGGACATTCGCTGAATTAAGCGCGCTAGTTCGGCTCGCGTCATCGGTTCGTCGGGACGAAATTTGCTGTCGGTGAAATCAGTAAAGATTTTGCGATCGACTAAAGCGACAATGAACGGACGCGCCCAATATTTGTCGGGAACATCGGATAATATAACAGGCCCAACTTTGGGTTTATCGGCTTTGGGTTTATCGGCTTTGGGTTTATCGGCTTTCGGTTTGGTAATTGCTGGATCGGGAGTCGATCGCGCAATTGGCTTCGGAGGAACAACGATTACACCCACCGGAGGAGTTGCCGGTAAAATCGGCCCTAAAGGTGCCACAGGTGCGACATCTGGTTTTGACGGAAGGGGGGTTGTCGCGGGCGATCGCAAATCCGAACTTGGCGATTCTGGCGTTAATATTCCCGGAGTCGCGGGAGTAACAGCAGGCTGAGAGAAAACGGCTGGAAATTGCCAATTTCTGGCATTCAATCGATCGGGATTTTTACCTGTTACCCAAAATAAAATTGCTCCCATCGTGCCGAAGGCAACCAAGATAGCAATCAATTCATCCAATCCTAGAGGATTTCTTTCCCCTGACGGGGGTTGTGAAGAAGACATATTGTCACCTACATATCACTGTAGAAATTAAATCACATATTTTTTGGGTCTGGGGGAAACAGAGAAGGCTAAATCAATTATTCCAAAGTTTTCACTGTCAATACTTGCGGCGACGGGGCATCGGGAGGATATAGCAATCTTAAATGAATTGTAAAAAGATGTAGGGGTAGTGCTAAGTGCCTACCCCAGCCTCCTGGGGCAACCACGGGGGGTTGGCCCCTACAAAAATTACACAAATGATGCGAGGATTGCTATAGATAAAATCAACTTTTACCGATGTCAGTTGCTAATTTTTGTACTCTTCAACTCAGCGCCTTCTACTCCCGAAAGAGCGATTCCGACTCGGTTGACGAGAATTTCTGCCGCTACCAAAACTGGGCTGCCGCTTGTTTGGATTTTGACGTGGCTGTGGCGATCGCCTCAAAGTGCTGCCACCGTAACCCGAACCGGTCGATCGATTGCCATTAGGACGTACTGAGGGTCTTACTGGCTGGTTGTAGGTGGGCGATCGCAAGCGGCCGGTCGTCCTTAAAACTTGACGGTTTCTCACAACCGGAGGCGGAGTTCGATACCGAGTTTGATACTGCTGAACAGCTTGGTTGTAAGTATTACCATACCCGCCATATCCTGTCATAATCCCCGGCTGATAGACTGGCGGCATATAATATTGCGGTCTAAATAACAAACTGCCGATCGCCTGACCGGCCACAGCTCCAGCAAACGGTGCCCAGAAGCCAGATTGCTGCCGCACTACTACGGTTTGTGGCTGACCTGTTTGAGGATTAGGAACAGTTTCGGTAACGTTGTGAACGTACTCAATTTTAAAATCTTCTGTCAAATGCAAAACCGCTTGATTGTTCTCCACATTTAGATAACTTTTCTTGCCTGCCGATATTTCTTCATTTGTTAAGCGAGCCATTTGCAAATCCCTAGTGCGGTAAACTGGGGGACTGCCGGGGGGAGTATTCAGCAACATCAAACTGTATTCGCCATCAGCATCGTTGTAGGTAACTTGCTGTACGGGATATTGGCCTTGAGCCAAGTTATTGTTTGGTGCAGGGCGCACAGTGTTAATATTCGGATTTCCCGCAGGATTTGTAGAAGTTTGTGTGCGAGGTGAACCGCAGCCGGTTGCCGTCCACAAAAAAGTTAAAGCCATTAAATAAATTGTCAGTTTTCGCAGCATCATAAATAGTAATTGGTAATTGGGCATTGGGCATCGGGCATCGCGCATTGGTAGCAAATAACCCTTCGACTCCGCTCTGGGCACCGCAAATAACTAATAACTAATAACTAATAACTAATTACTCCTTCCTTAAATGGGAATAAGTTCGGGGAAATTGACCAACACTTGGTCGTTGGTAAGTTCGTCTCCCAACTGTGCGGGAGAAAAGTGAACTTGCACAGCTCGGAGCCTTTCTTGGTAATGTAAATTAATCAGTGCTTTTAAACCGACTTTCAGCGCGCTGATGTCCGCAAGGTCAGTTTCTAGGGCCGGAACTTCGCCTTCATAGGCAACTGTCAGCATCACCACCACATTTCTAGTTACCGGCAAAGACAAGGGGGAATTTTTATCGTAAACAGATGTACTGTATTGAGGCTCGCTGAGATAGCGATCGGCTGAATCAATGAAAAGTTCATCCACATAATCGCCCGCTTCGCCTTCATTCCAAAAAACATCGCCTTCATTGGCGGCTGCTTGCCAGTAGTTGTCGTACTGCAACAGGTGATTGCAAATTTCTACCAGACCTTCTCCTAAAACTGCTATGTCGCCATCGGCATCAATTGCTTGTCTGGCGGTGCGGTTGAGAACTCCTAACAGCGGTGCAACATCTTCGCCTGTTAGGTGAACGAACACCCGGCAAACTGCCAATCGAGTTTTACCTGTAAATTGATTGAATCGATCGCGCCAAGCATTCATAACCTAATAGTTGTAATCTGTAGGGCTATATTTCCAACGATAGCAGGGGATTTGAACTCTTGCCGTCTACCCTCAGATTGATCTGAAGAGTATTTTTAGCGATCGCCTCGGCAGCGTACTGTCTCGCTTTGACTCATCTAATTTTATAGCAGTTTTCAATCGGATCAAATACAGTTCAAATACAGTAGGAAAACCGCACAGCCTTGTCCTGACGGAGAGCAGCGACTTTTAATAATTGCTATGAGATTGATGATGGTAGCAAGAGTTTTTTTAATTGATATTAATTCAGCGCTCGTTTGCTGAGCCGGAATATGATACTGGTGCGATCGATTCATCTGTCTATTGTTTGCAGTGCTTCGCGATCGCCATGACAAGAAATTGTAGGGTAGATAATTTAGACTCAAAAAACCTCCAATCTTGCAAGATTGGAGGTGCGCTAAGCGAATACGTTGGTTTGAGATAACTATTTGACGATCGCGCTTTGGACTTGTTCGATCGCAATTTCAGAACTCAACTCAGCAACTGGCGAAACCGGCAAATCCAGCTCGCCACCTGGAGCTTCTGGGTGTTCGCGAACGACTGCAACCGCATTTGCTGACTCAGCTACAGCACCCGCCGCCGCCAAATCGAGCAACGCCGGAACTTCCAAGTGTCCAGAAACACCTGCATCTGCGATCGGAGCCGACTCTTCAAAAACTTCAAAATTATCGGTCATCGCAGCGCAAGCAGCAGAAGCGCGCTTGCCGGCACGGTAGCTCATGTAAGCAGCACCGCCACCCAAAACTCCAGCCAAACCGAGGAAACCGAGAGCTGCTGTTTTGTAGGATTTCCACGGATTAATGCGCTCCGAGCCGCCGGAACCTAGGAGGGTTGTCGCAGAACCAGATTTAGACGCGCTAGATTTGCTGTAGGAACAGGGGAAAGCAGATGCGGCGTCACCTATGGCGATGCTGCTTGCGATCGCGACTACGGAAGCAATGCCAGCTAACACTTGAAACTTCTTCATGATGCTTGGGAGATTGTAAAGGATAATTAAAAAATTAATGGTAACAGCTCTTTACAAATCTATCAACTCTGCGCGCCGTCCATATCGCGGATCGATCGCAAAAGTCAGCTATAGCCTCACGCACTTCAAATTTAAAATTGCCCGCTTAAAAAACTGGAATGGTTATTATGTAAGCATTTGGGCGAACAGATCGGTGGAAGTTCAAGTTTTGTGAACCCATACTTGGATCGCGCCCAAATTAGAAAATCTGAGGTGAGACAGTAGAAATTTTAATTACAGAGCGGCAAACACTTGGTGACAAACTACTTTTAAGGCTACTTTTGTAAAGGCTTAGTTATTGGAAAAACTCTTATTTTTATGACAGACAGCGCGAATCAAGGCATTGACCGAGCTCCTCGCCGATTGTTGGTGACGGGCGGGGCTGGATTTATCGGCTCGAATTTTGTGCATCACTGGTGCAGCAGCTATCCGGGCGATCGAGTAGTGGTACTCGATGCTTTAACCTACGCCGGAAACAGAAAAACCCTGGCAACTTTGGAAGGAGGCGAAAATTTTCGATTTGTGCAGGGGGATATTTGCGATCGTACCTTAGTCGATACCTTGCTCAAAGAAGAAAACATCACCACAGTCGCCCACTTTGCCGCAGAATCCCACGTTGACAGGTCAATTATCGGGCCTGCCGCCTTTGTTCAAACCAACGTTGTCGGAACCTTCACACTTTTAGAAGCCTTCCGCAAGCATTTTGAAGCCATTGATGAGGCATCTCTCAAAACCCAAATGCGCTTCCTCCACGTTTCTACCGACGAAGTTTACGGCAGTCTCAGCCCCGATGACCCAGCCTTCACAGAAACAACGGCCTACTCGCCCAACAGTCCCTACTCAGCCTCCAAAGCTGGTAGCGACCACCTCGCCCGCGCCTATTTCCACACCTACGGCGTCCCGACAATTATCACCAACTGTTCCAACAATTACGGCCCCTATCACTTCCCAGAAAAGCTCATTCCATTAATGTGCATCAATATGTTATTGGGCAAACCGCTGCCAGTATACGGCGACGGTCAAAACGTGCGAGATTGGCTGTACGTTCTCGACCACTGCCGCGCTTTAGATGTCGTTATTCACCGTGGTCAGCCTGGGGAAACCTACAATGTTGGCGGCAACAACGAGGTAAAAAATCTCGATTTAGTGAAAATGCTGTGTCAGCTAATGGACGAATTAGCTTCTGATTTACCCGCCCGTCCTTGCGAACAATTGATCGCATTTGTCAAAGACAGAGCCGGGCACGATCGGCGTTATGCTATTGATGCCACCAAAATTAAAACAGAGTTAGGTTGGACTCCCTCAGTAACCGTTGAAGAAGGTTTGCGACAGACTGTAGAATGGTACTTAGCCCATCGGGAGTGGTGGGAACCCCTGCTTTCGGAGGAATATCAAACTTACTACCGGAAAGTCTACTCTAACTAATCTCCTCCTGGACGCACCGGCTACAAAAAACCAGAACCAGTAAAAAACTGGTTTTCCAGCTCAAGAGTGCGTCCAACAAAGGTTTCTGTCTTGCCTTCAAGCTTTACATTTAAACTCTCGCCGCAGAAACCGGGTTAGAGAAAGGAAAATTTTTAGTTGAGTGCGATCGATCTGAGTTAAAAAACCTGTTTTCTTTTGTCTTTGCTCCTAACTTCAGATTTAATTAGGTGAAGGTAGATATCACACATATTTGCTCTTGTCAATCTTTGTGAAGATTTAGTGAAAAATCATCCCAAACGCATAAATTTAAGTGTTTGTAGCTGATAATTTTAATAGAGTTACAAGCTTAAGCATTTTAGAAGCTTTTAGGAAAAACAAAAAGCAGCAATGACCGAAATAAACTCGCTCAAGCACATCCAAGAACCTAAATACTGGCTGTTAGGCATCGCCTCCGGTTTGATTGCCATACACCTAACTCTGACTTCCCGAACAAACGACACTGACCTGTTCGGTACAATGTTACTGTTTTGGGGAGTCGTAGCATTTCTAATTTGGGAAAGGCACGAGTCTTTAAATTTTGAAAGCGGAATTTTCGCCAGCTTTTTTGGGACAGCGTTAATTGCTTTAATATTGCTCAAAAGTTCGTCGATATCGGGATACGACTTTTTTATCCGAGCAACGCCTTTTTTGTCTGGAATCAGTCTCGCCTTGCTGGCTTCCGGCACAAAAGGACTGAAACAATATTGGCAGGAACTTCTAATTCTTGCGTATACAGCTATTCCTCCCGGATTGATCGGAGTATTTGTTGATGTTCCAAAATTAACAGCTAAATTTTCAGCTTTCATCCTGCACTATGTAGGATTTGAAGTAGTGCGGAAAGGGGTTTTTCTAATCCTGGAAAAGGGAAGCGTGGAAGTGAATCACGGCTGTTCCGGGGTGAATGCGATGCTACAATTGTTAGGACTAGCTCTGGTTTTCTTACTGATGTTTCCTACCACTACGGGTCAGAAAATGGTATTGCCATTCGTGGCAATAATTACTGCATTTGTAGTGAATGCCGCGCGAGTTGGTCTCCTGGCCGTGCTGGTATCGCTATCTCAACCCGAAGCATTTAAATACTGGCACGAAGGAAATGGTTCGGTAATATTTTCGATGATTGCTGTATTTATTTTCGGGTTATTCTGTTGGTTTGCAATTTTGAAAAACCAACCCCCAAATCAGGAAGGACAGAATTGCTAATGGCTATTACCTCTTGGAAACCACTTAGGCTTTCCCTGTTGGCTGTTACTTTGGGAGGGGTTTTGTTGGTTGCCGGAAAGTTGGTTTTCTATCCATCGGACGGCAAGAATGTGGCAACCCCGTTTGAGTTTCCCGAGTCGGTGCCTCTAGCCGATTGGAAACTAAACAAGAGCGCGCTTCTGGAAATCAAGGAAAATTCAGAATTCAAAGCTGCCAGGAAATATGAATATCAAAAAAATAGCATGGCTCTAGAAATAGAGATGCGCTATGCAGTAGACACCATTGGGGATGTGGAAGGTATGATGAGGGGACATACTGTTCTCAAGTCGTCTCCTGGTAAACTAGCATTGGCAAACACTCAAGGCGCAGGGTTTCACGGAATTTTGCAACAGCAAAATCGACTGTATTTGAGTTCGTGTATCAATCCTAATGGCAGTGCTACAGTAACTTCCCAACAGTTTAGATATAATCGAAATACTCGAGATTGGCAGCCAAACCGTATTCTGTTTTGGTTGTTGGGTAGGGGAAATATTCAAGACCGGCGCTGTTTGTGGACTCAGATGTCTGTGCCTTTGGATAAAACAAATCCAGAAGATGCCAAAAAAATTCTAGAGAATGCTTGGGTTTCTTGGTATGAGTGGTGGCAGCCGCGATTCCCCGAACCTTGACTCGATTCAGTCGATTTTAGCTTTTAGCTTTTAGCTTTTAGATTTAATCCACAGGTGAATCTGGAAGCTTGAACAAGAGTCTAAAATGTTTGACTATCCACGACTTTGGTCGGGGGATTGTATCCGTTATTGGGCGGCGTCAAGAGAGATTTTTCTTAACAACAACTCTGATTATTTTATGAATGACTTACAAGGCGAACAAGGTTTTTCTATCTACAGACTGCGTTGGATTGGCTACGGTCTATTAATTTTGTCTGTATTAGATACGATTGCAGTTCTTATACCAGCCAATTTTGGCAATCGCCTCTGGGAATTGCAAACGATTGGGGCTGTAGTGGAACGGGTGCCAGTTCCTTTACTGGCAATGGCGCTGATATTTTTTGGCGAAGGATACGAACGCCGAGGTTTGGAAGACCTTTTTTTGAAGGTTTTGTCTTGGGTTTGTCTGCTGCTAGGTCTGGTTTTTCTGTTGATGCTACCTTTGGGAATTTTTGGCACTATCTACGTCAACAATCAAAACAACCAGCAAATTACTACTCAAGCAAACCAACAATTAGCTCAGTTGCAGCAGGTGGAAGAACGGCTGAATAAGGGTAGTCCTGAAGATTTAAGGAATTTGGCGGGGGAACTTACCCGTTTGGGGGTACAAGCGGATACGCAAAACCCACAGCAATTGAAAGAGCAAATTCTTTCGAGAATTACTCCGGCTAAGGAACGGTTACAGACGCAAAGTGCTGCGGTTCAGCAAAGTCAGCGCTTGGGGTTATTTAAAAATGCGATTAAGTGGCTGCTGGGCGCGCTGATTTCTAGTGTTTTGTTTTTTACGCTGTGGCGCGGTACTGACTGGGCTCGCTAGTAGTTTTGAGTTTTGAGTTGCGAGTTTTGAGCTAGTAAGGTGCGCCTAGCGCACCCGGAGAGACTTGTTGAGGACTAAGGTGCGCCCTGCCCTGTACACGCAGCCCGCGTCTTGGTGGTTAAAAAGACCCTCAAACCCTGGAAATTTCGTTGGGGGCAGCGCTCCCTCTTCTTCTTTTCAAAAGATATTATCGGTAATAAATCTTGTTTATTGCCGATAGCCAACACCGAGAATGAGGCAAATCGCTTGTTAGCGCAGCCCTCGAAGAGGAACGCACCTTGACCAAGAAACTGGGTACAAGCCTCGCCCTTTTAGGGCGACTTTAGTTAAAACTTGTGAATAAGCGTTCCGGCCTTTCTTCACGACTGTATAATCAGAGTAGGAGGATAGAGCAAGTGTTTAACTTAACCTACGAGTACAAATTAAGACCAACGCCAGCGCAAGCAGCCATTTTTGAAGATTGGCTGGAACAGTGTCGTCGCGTTTATAACTACGCGCTGGCAGAGCGCAAGCATTGGTTTCATTCTCGTAGTTGCCAGGTTAACGCTTGCTCTATCCGCTCTGAATTTATTATTGGGGCCGAAACAAAACGACCAACTTATGCTAGTCAGTGCAAGAACTTAACCGCAGCCAGGGCAAGTATATCGGCTTTGGGTGCCGTTGCCGTACACGTTTTGCAACAAACATTGAGACGGCTTGAAAAAGCGTTTGTCAGTATGTGGGAACAAAAGCACGGTTTTCCTCGCTTTAAAAAAGCGGGAACAATGCGGTCTTTTGTCTTCCCTCAATTGGGGGTTGATCCGGTTCAGAATGGAAAAGTAAAATTACCCAAGATTGGATTGGTTAAACTTCACCAATCGCGTCCTATTCCTGATGGGGCAACTATCAAACAAGCCAGAATCGTCAAGAGAGCCAGCGGTTGGTATGTAATGCTAACCCTACAATGGGACGTGTCAGTGCCGTCGGTTATGCCACACGGCGAGGGGATTGGGATTGATGTTGGCTTAACTAATTTCATAGCAACTTCTAACGGTCTTTTAGTCAAGCGCCAAAAGTTTTTTGTTGAGGCCGAACGCAAGCTTAAATTGCTGCAACAGCGCGTCAGTCGGAAAAAGTTAGGCTCAAATAATTGGAAAAAGGCTCAGAAGAAAGTTTCTCAACTGCACGAGGACATTGCAAACTGTCGCCAAGACTGGCACTGGAAATTGTCTCACCAACTCTGTAAAGATGTGGGGATGATATTTGTTGAGGACTTGAACCTAGTAGGATTGTCTAGAGCAATACTAGGTAAACATTGCTTAGAGGCAAGCTGGGGTCAGTTCTTCACAATATTAGAGCAAACCTGTTTTAAGCATGGCGTGTACTTCCAGAAAGTAAGCACTCATAAAACAAGTCAGATTTGTCCTAGTTGTGGTGTAGAAACGGGCAAAAAAGAATTGTCAGAGCGCACCCACACCTGCTCAAGTTGTAACTACACAACTGATAGGGATATTGCAGCAGCTCAAGTAGTTCTTATTAGAGGACTTGCAGCCGTAGGGCATACGGTCAAGATGCTTTCTTGCAAGTAAATTCGTCGGAATCCCGGTGAAGGAAGAATCCTCGTACCTGATAGTCGAGGAGTGTCAAAGTGCTGGCATTGTGCAATCGACAATCTCAAATCTAAAATCTAAAATCTCAAATCCACAATCTCAAGTCTCAAATCCACAATCTAAAATCTAAAATCCACAATCTAAAATCTAAAATCTAAAATCTAAAATCGATTGATGGTATTTTCTAGTTTGTCGGCAATGCCTTCTACCCAGTTTTCATCTTGTTTTGTATAGCTGCGGGGCGCGTTAGCACCTAAGATTAAAACGCCTTGGCTGCCGATAGGTTGACAGATGACTCCTTGGGTATTTTCTGGCAAATAGTCAAATTCAATTTTGCCGGGATAAATATTGAGATTTACTAAATAAATTGGTTTGTTTTTGTCGAGCACTCGCTGCAAAATCGGCCCCGGTTTGACTTCGGGATTGATGCCTAAAATACCGCGCCGCAATAGGACTTTTCCTTGATACACAATTACGATCGACCTTGTGGCGGTATTTGTCAACAGCAAACGCGACGCCCAGGCTAATTCTATTTTCACAGCATCCGGCAAATCCGGCGCAAATTCAAAACCTTCTTCGCCGATAAGTTTTACGGAATCGGGCGATCGCGCTTGCACCTGCTGCCACAGCAAACCTGTTAAAATCAGCAGAGCGCTGATAATTACTCCCAAAGCGTCCGATCGAGCTTGAGAATCTGTAATTTGCTCTGTCAGCAATCGGTTTACCATTAGCAGCGTACCTGCTAACCCTCCTGCAACTAAGGGCAATTGCCGCAAAACTTTATTGGGATCAGATTTAGTCATTAGTCATTAGTCATTAGTCATTAGTCATTAGTCATTGGTAATTGGTAGTTGGTAATTTAAGTAATGCCAACTGCCAACTGCCAACTGACTTTATCCTACTTCCCCAATTTCGACAATTCGCTGGAAGAGATAGCCGGTGCCGCGGGCGGTGAGAATTAATTCGGGATTGCTGGGGTCGTCTTCCAACTTTGCCCTCAGCCGCGAGATGTGAACGTCCACTACGCGGGTGTCTACGTGGCGTTCTGGCGTGTATCCCCAGACTTCCTGCAAAATTTCCGATCGCGAAAAAGGCTCTCCAGAACGGCTGACAAGCAGTTCTAACAGGCTGAATTCCATGCCCGTGAGGCGAATTCGCTCGTCGCCTTTGTAAACTTGGCGCTTGTTGGTGTCAATCCTAATGTTGGTGACGTGGATGACTCCAGAACTGGGAATTCCCGATGCGCCGTTTTTGTCTACCCGGCGCAATACCGAACGGATACGGGCTTCTAGTTCTTTGGGAGAGAAGGGTTTGACGACGTAATCGTCGGCGCCCAATTCTAAACCGGTGATGCGATCGGCTACGTCTCCCAAAGCAGTTAGCATGATGATAGGCACGTCTGACTCTTTTCGCAACTCCTGACAGACGCCGTAACCGTCTAGCTTCGGCATCATCACGTCCAAAACCACTAAGTCGGGTTCGGTGTTGCGAAATGTTTCGAGAGCTTCTTCGCCGTCAGCAGCGGTGACGACATCGTAGCCAATCATGGAAAGGCGAGTCTCCAGAATGCGACGGATACTGGCTTCGTCATCGACTACCAGAATTTTTTCTTTATGGTTTTCCAAGTTACCGAGCACTCCTTAAGTTACATTTCAGATAATGTTATTTTTTTGTACCCTATCATAGAGGACACAAATTGAATCATGGGCGGCGATCGGTCTGAAAGCTTGATAATTGCTTTAAATCAGACTTTTCTAAATGTTAGGGTGACTATTTATCATAGTAAACAATGCCTAAGCCTCGAATACAATATATTTGTCGGGAATGCGGGTATGATTCACCACAATATTTTGGCAGATGTCCTAGCTGTCAGAAGTGGGATTCTTTTGACGAGCAGTTAGAACAACCTACTGCTGGTGTGCCGCGGGCTGGTTTAACTGGGGTGACAACTAAGACAGTGGGCGGTTCGCCCCCTGATAAGTCGAAGGGTCAACCAAGGGTATCTTTCAGATTATCGCAGATTGCTGACCAAACTCAGTCTCGGTGGCCTTCTGGTTACGGGGAACTCGATCGAGTTTTGGGAGGCGGGATTGTTCCGGGTTCGCTGGTGTTGATTGGGGGGGAACCGGGAATCGGGAAATCGACGCTGCTGTTGCAGGTGGCGAATATGTTGGCCCGCAAGGATCGGATACTGTATGTCAGTGCGGAGGAGTCCGGCCAGCAGGTGAAGTTGCGATCGCAGCGTTTGGGCGTGGCTAATCCGGTTGAATTGTCAAGCAACGGCGGGCATAAATCTGGCAGTAACGGGGAAGCTAAAAAGGATTCGGAGGACAATTCAGCGGAGAATTTCTATTTGCTTCCAGAGACGGATTTAGAAGTTGTTTTGCGGGAGTTAGAAGCGCTGAAACCGAATGTGGCGGTGATTGACAGCATCCAAACTATTTATTTTGCTAGTTTAACATCGGCTCCGGGTTCGGTGGCTCAGGTGCGGGAATGTACGTCTGCTTTGATGCAGGTTGCGAAAAGGGAAAATATTACTTTATTTATTGTCGGTCACGTTACGAAAGATGGAGCTTTGGCGGGGCCGAGGGTTTTGGAACATTTGGTAGATACTGTACTGTATTTTGAGGGCGATCGCTTTGCTTCTCATCGACTTTTGCGATCGATGAAAAACCGTTTTGGCGCTACTCACGAAATTGGTGTTTTTGAAATGGTAGCCAACGGTTTGCGAGAAGTAGATAATCCGTCGGAGTTATTTTTAGGGAATAGAGATGAATTTTCGCCCGGTACTTCGACGACTGTTACTTGCGAAGGAACTCGACCTATTTTAGTAGAAATTCAGGCGCTAGTCAGCCCTGCAAGTTTCGGTTCGCCGCGCCGTACTACTACTGGTGTGGACAATGGTAGATTGCAGCAAATTTTAGCTGTTTTGGAGAAAAGGGTGGGGATTCCTTTATCTAAATTAGATGTAATTTTGGCGTCGGTGGGCGGGTTGAAGGTGGACGAACCGGCCGCGGATTTGGCAGTTGCGATCGCCGTTGTGGCCAGTTTTCGCGATCGGGTGGTTGATGCACGCACTGTTTTGCTTGGGGAAGTGGGTTTGGGGGGACAGGTGCGGCCGGTTTCCCAATTAGAGTTGCGGCTGAGGGAAGCAGCTAAGTTGGGTTTCAAAAGGGCGATTATTCCTAAGAATCAACCGGTGCCAGAGTTGGGGATGGAGATTATTCCGGTGGCGAAAGTAATCGATGCAATTATTGCAGCGATTCCTGCTACTCCGGCTCAGTTGCAGTCTGGTGATATGGAATTACAGTCGGTTGATTTGGAGGAAGAGGATTTGTTTAATTGAGATTATGTTAAGGTAGCAATAACTGGGAAAACACCAATCTAAAACTCACATTATGAAAGCCTACGAATTTCCAGCAAAAGTTACATCGGAAGGGAAAATAAACTTGACCGATGACATTTTAAAATACTTGGCAGTCAACCAAGATGTAAGAGTGATAATTCTGGTGAATGAACAAACAAACTCAGAAGCCGATGAAGTAGAGGAGAAAACAGATTGGCATCGTCTTGCCGCCGAACAATTCTTTGCCGATTACAGCGAAGAAGATGCAATTTACGATGAGATTTGAGCTATGACTAATTATCAGTTTGGAGAATTAGTTCTAGTCGGATTCATCTTTGCGGGTGCAGCCGAAACTAAACGCCGTCCTGGTTTGGTACTGTTGGACACAGGAGATGAAGACATGATTGTTGCCAAGATAACCAGTCAAATTACTCGTACAAACTTTGATGTCGAAATTCAGGAATGGCAACAAGCAGGATTAAAGCGGCCTTCAGTGGTTCGCTTGCATAAACTGAACACGTTACAAAAAAGTTTAGTTGAAAGGAGACTGGGAATATTAACCCCTGATGATTTGGCGCAAGTGCGAGATAGAGTCAAACAAATCTGGTCTTTCATTTGATGAAAATACAGGATCGCAAGCTTCATTAGTCACGGCAAATCTCAAATCTCAAATTTCCAACTGTATGCGGAGGCACGAGTTATGTATCAAGTAGACATTCTTGAGGCAAAAGAAAAGCTTCTGGAATTAATCGAAGCGGCGATGAGAAGCGAAGAAGTAGCGATTACTCAAGATAACCCGCCTGTTGTAAAATTGGTAGGAATACCGCCAGCTAATAAGAAGCGCTGGCCATCCAAAGCTGGGAGTGCTAAAGGAATGGTTTGGATGTCCGATGATTTTGACGAACCGCTAGAAGAGTTTAAGGAGTACATGGAATGAGGTTGTTGTTGGACACTCATGCCTAACCACGATCGAAGGAAAAAATATCGTTCTTTAGTAGCAAACACTATGAGACGATTGCAAATAACCACACTTATTAAAGGGATAGTTATGGCAATCGTAACACTCTATCACGGTACAGATATTGAGAGTGCATTGGATATTCTTAATAACGGGTTAAACGGATCTCGCTTGCTAGCTTTGCAAACTCAGCCCATACAATTAGGTATCGGTTGGTATGCTGCATTCGATCCAGAAGTGGCCTGGTTCTTTGCTACCCTAGCACCCGGTTTAGAGGCATTAGGCTGCACAGTTATTGAAATGTCTTTGCCTGTGGTAGAATTAAACTATCTGTTGGGTAGAGGAGAAGCTAAAATTGAGCCAATTGCCAATGTGATGTTCTCTGCACAGCAAATATGGTTTTCAATTAATGCGTTTGAATTTTTAAATGAAAAAGCTGAGTTTCAACCTTACGAAGAAGTAGGATAAATGAAAAAACATTACACTTTGAAGGATTTAACAATTCGTTCAAAAAATCGCCAAAGTACAAATAATAATATCACTGCACATACTCATACTGTGTTGTTCGCTCGTGCGCTTACAGTTGAAGAACAGCAAGAATTTACACAAATATTACAGATTGTTTGCGAAACCTTTGATTCATCACAAGGTTTAGATAATAACTTTTTAGCTAAGCCTAATGTGACATTTATTGCTCCTAACCAGGCATATTACACAGTGAATCAGGGCATTTGGGCAGGTTCGCGGAAGGATGAGCTATTTGCTAAGTTAGCTGCATTCAGTCAAGATGTTGCGACCATTGCTGAACATGATGGCAATCCTGTCTTTAGCAAACTAGGAAAGTTAAAGCAACTGCAAGAGTGGGCGCAGTCGCAGATTGACAATACGGTGCAACCAGAAGTTAGACCAGATATTGCAATTACAGTGTTGCAGTTAATTGATGAAATTGCCAGGTTGCAAAACAAAATCAAGGAATTAGAAAATAAATCACAAACTGTGTAATGTTGTCAAAAAAATCATAATTTATCAATTTTTTAATTCGCTTGTTAGCCGAAACATGAACAAATCAAAAAGACGTAAAAATCAGTGGTCAAATGAACTAAACGACATCATTCGAGGTGCATCGGGTGGCTTTTTGTTCGGAATTCCGCTGCTTTATACGATGGAGGTTTGGTGGATCGGTTCGTATACTACACCAGCGGAAATGTCGATCGCGATCGCAACTACTTTTCTCGTCGTTTTCTTGCTGACTCGCACTGAAGGTTTTCGCAAAACTAAGGACATCCGCTGGCTAGATGCTGCAATCGATACCGTAGAAGCGATCGCCCTTGGCATTGTCTGCGCGGCTTTTGTCCTGTTTTTGCTCAGGGAAATTACCCCGGAGACTCCGCTGCAAGAAACTTTGGGGAAAATCATCTTTGAAGGCCTGCCGTTTGCCTTGGGAGTAGCCCTGGCCAACGGTTTCTTGAGCGGCGATCGCTATCAAAGTTCAGACAGTGAACAGGAACCTACCATTAATGCAACTGTAGCAGATATCGGCGCTACTTTAATCGGCGCGATGATCATTGCTTTCAACATCGCCCCAACTGACGAAATTCCCATGCTAGCGGCAGGTATTTCGCCACCTAGGCAATTAGCAATTATCGCCGCTTCCCTGCTAATTTCTTACGGTATAGTATTTGTAGCAGGCTTTACTTATCAAGCAAAAAGGCAGCAGCAGCAAGGGATTTTTCAGCGTCCTCTCAGCGAAACTGTCATGGCCTATTTAGTGTCCCTGGCGGCTTCTGCATTTATGATGTTTTTCTTCCACAAACTCACTTTTGACGACCCGTGGTCGCTGTGGTTGAACTATACGTTAGTATTGGGATTGCCGGCGGCTGTTGGCGGCGCCGCGGGGAGGTTGGCGGTATGAGTGAAAGTAATAACGAACAGCAACAAAAAAGAACTTTTGCTGAATGGGTGACATTTGCGATCGCCGGCTTGATCCTCTTTGCCCTCACCGGACTCGTACTCTACAACTGGGTGACTAAAAAGCAGGAACCTCCGGTTATTTCTGTCACTCGGAACACGCCTATTCGCGAAAATCAAGGGCAATTTTACGTGCCGTTTACAGTAACTAATACGGGCGGCGAAACGGCAGAATCAGTGCAAATTATGGCCGAACTCCGCGTCAACGGTGAAGTTGTAGAATCCGGCGACCAACAAATAGATTTTTTGTCAAGCGGTGAAACTCAAGAAGGAGCTTTTATTTTCAGCCGTAACCCCAGTCAAGGTGAGTTGATTGTGCGATCGAGCAGTTACAAACTGCCTTAACAAGGTTTTCAACTCTCGTTTCCGGTAAGTGTGACCCTCATAAAATCCTGTCGCTGGGTGGGGGCGGGTTTAAAAATACCTTGGTTATTAAGCAGAGATACGGGTGAACCCGCCCCTACAAAATTTACGTTTATTGACCGAGAATTTTTTCATGGTACCCGCCACGTGATTTATCCGTGGAATCAATCCAAAATCTAAAATCCTCAAGCCCCCGAATTTATCTCGCGCAAGTCAATCCAAAATCCAAAATCTAAAATCTAAAATAGAATGACTCGGTATCACGTTAAATAGACATAATTCCCGTAGGGGCGGGTTCACCCATCTCTCCAATCGAGTGAGAGATTCATTAAACCCGCCCCAACCTCGATATTGTAGTGCGATCGAGCTAACGCTTCACGAGAGTGTGTTCCCACTTCCAAACACAGCTAGAAATCAAATTCGTGCAGATATGAGCCGTAATTGGCACTAACAAATTCCCAGTAGCTAAAACACTGTAACCCAACAGCAATCCGACAGCCGTTGCCCAAACAGCATAAGGCCACTGATCCAGGGTTCCCAAGTGCAGAATACCGAAACAAAAACTCGATAAAACTAAACCGGTAACATTCAATCCCAAAGCAGACAGCATCACGCCTCGAAATAGCAATTCTTCGCTAAGTCCCGGCAGGAGTCCCAGCCAAATTAAATCCGGCCAAAACAAAGGTTTGAGCACTACTTCCAAGTAAACATCCGCACTGCGGCGATAACCGGGCCAGAGTTGATAAACGATCGCACTGCCGCCTGTAATTGCCAGTCCGAGCGCAAATCCTTTGAGCAAGTCGATTCCTATCAATTTGACTGGCAAAAGCGATACCGATCCAAATAGTAACCACAATTTAGCTACCGCCAGCAACATAATTGCTGTCACGCCCATTGCTACTAAAATTTGGGTGCGCGTCAAGGGTTCAATTTCAGGATTTCCGGGAAGTTTTTCTGCCACTTAATCACTTTTAGATTTGAGGTTTGAGATTTGAGATTTGTTTAGTTGAGTCAGACAAACAACGCAGGGGGGAGATGTCTGCGCCCAAGGAAGCTGGACTGATGCCCGATCGCAAAGCGACCAAAACTCCGATCGCCTCTAAATATGAGTTTACCTGCAAAGCTTTGATTCCGAGTTTTTCTGGAGTCGCCTGCATCTGGGTTTTGTTGTCGCCGACAGCGATGATTTGTACGGACGATCGCGCACTCAAACTCAGAATAGCACTGCCGCCGCAGGCTGTGGCGGGTATCACTACCGCATCGACTCGATCGGCGGTAATTGATAATTGATTGTGCTGCTGGCTTTCTGGCGCTACCAATTGGGGAGCTTTGCTGAGTCCGGCAAGCACGCAAGGTAGGAAAGTATAGCCGATTTCCTCAGCAGCCGATCGCGGGGACAGGTGCGGATCGAGGGGAAGCGCTGACAGCGCGGGGGCGTGGGCGCAGGGGATTTTAAACGTTTTGACGACGAGGTGGCTGATCGCAGCTTCCGCGCCGGCGAGGGGGTCAACTCCTTTGCCCCGGCGGTAGTTTTCGAGGGCGAGGCTGCCTTCATCGTCGGGAAATCTGGCTACAACTGCGATCGCCTCTACTCTTGCTTGTGTGATTAATTTTTCTGCCGCGCGCAATAAACTGTCTGGATTGCCGATCGTCCCCCAGGATGCCCCGGATTCGGAAATACGCAATTCTACTTGCAGGGGGCGATCGGTTAAAACACAATCGGTTATATTCAAACCCAATGTAGCTCTCGCTGCATCAGCCGCTTGCAAGTGGCGCAACTGCAAGTCTGGTTCAATGCCGGCATCGAGGATTAAGCCGATGCGATTTTGATGTACCGGTTGCAGTCCCCAGCATCCGGCAGCAAATTTGTCAAGGGCGTAACCTTCAACGTAGAGAGCGTTAGGTATGGGCCAATAAAGTTGAGCGCCGTTGAGGACGTTGGGGTGAGTGATCAGGGTGTCTGAAATTTGGGCGATCGCCCTAGCCACGGGCAGCGCATCTCCTGCAAACCCCCCGATCGAGGCTCCAACGCCTGTGGGGACTATCAAAACCACTGTCAAAGGGCGGGGGTTCACGATGTTGCGGGGGATGCTTCCACGAGCACGTAGCCTTCTACCACAGCCTTTTGCCGATCGACATCCACGTCTGTGACTGCCCACCGTAGGGGTTCGCCGTGCTTTTGCAGTTCAATTTCAATAGCCGAGTGCAGTTGCTCGGCGGTATCGTGGAGGTCAACTTCTGCGGAAATGAAATGGGTGGTCATAGGGCGATCCATAGTGGTTTTACCGCTAACGGTACTTAGGTCAATTTTAGCTTAGTGCTAGGATTTACCGAATTGGCGATCGTAAACAATGTCTTCTTTTTCTGTTTCTATCTTCAAGTTCGATCGGGGATAAGCAACACACAGCAACACATAACCTTCTGCCTGAAGTTCGGGACTAACGCCCATGCCATCAACTTGATCAACTTGACCCTCAATAATTTTAGCAGCGCAAGTAGTACAAACCCCCGCATTGCAAGAACTCGGCAACTCAATGCCAGCGGCGTTGGCGGCGCGGAGAATTTGTTTATCTTCGGGTACTTCTACGGTATAGGTAGAGCCTTGGTGGATCAATTCAACAGTGTAAGTCTTAGACATATATCAATTATTGGTTTTAATTCCCCAATTGGAATTTACGCTAGATTTGGAAACAAAGCAATCAGTATTTTACCGCTGTTGGTGCTTTTGTGCAAATTTACAACTGCATTTTTTATTGATAATTTTTTTTATTAATTGGCCGGGCGAGTGAGTGGCATTTTGTCAATGACTTTTTCACAAATTATTACAAACCTCACGGCGGAACTGTGCCACAAAGCACTTATACCTAATTAATTTTTTGCCTTCAAGCCAACAACTCATCAACCGCAAGACTAAAACCCGGCAGCACTAGCTGAGTGCTGACGGTAGAACCCAGGTTAAAAGTTAACTTTTGAGTTTGAGTCATTATCAATATCCAGCGACTTTCTGGAAAAACTATCCAAACTTCCAGACAACCCGAATCTAAATACTCTTGTGCTTTAAGAAAAATCTCTTCCGCAATATCAGTAGGAGAAACTATTTCAGCAATTAACAGCGGGCTTTGAGGCAAAGTAGGAACATCGCCATATTCAGCAACAAGTTCAGCAGTCAGATAAGCCACATCAGGGCGGCGCACTCGCCTGTCTGTACGACAAGGAACTTCTGTATAAACTTCGCCGCATTGTCCGCTAGAATCTTTGTAATTTCCCCAAGCACGATCTAGTCTAGATTGGATTCGACTGTGTTTTACTGTCATGCCATTTTTCTCCGCGATTTGCCCGTCCACCCATTCCATATCGTCGGTGGGACTGGCTATAAAGTCTTCTAGAGAAACATTGTCTGATAAAACGGCTGTCATTACCATAGCCATTTACTCCCTTTTGCAGAATTCACTAAATTATAGCAATCTTTGGTAATTGGTAATTGGTAATTGGTAATTGGTAATTGGTAATTGGTAATTGGTAATTGGTAATTGGTAATTGGAACTGAGATATTGCACCATTTTCAGCAACAGGCTTTCCGGCCTGTTCCACAAGAAAATCAATATCTTTGTGGAACAGGCAGGAAAGCCTGTTCATAAAAGGCTTATTGAGAATGGTGCAATATCTCAGTTGGAGTAACAAAATAACCCATGCCCTATGCCCTATGCCCCATGCCCCATGCCCCATGCCCAATTTACTCAATATTAATTTGATTGGGTGGTTTAGGTTGATTCGGTTTGTCATCCTTCAAAGTTTTACGCCCAGAACTAGCATAATCTTTATAAAAATCCACAAACATCTTTGTCAACTGCTGCAAAGAAAGTTGTTCCCCATTAACTTGAGCTTTCATATAAGCTTTAAGCACTTCAATGTAAGCCAAACCGAGGGCAAGCGTGAGAGTTGCTGCCGTTGCACCGGAGATAGCACCGCCCACAACAGTACCCGCACCAGGAATCATTTTAATCAAATTAGTAACAATACTTCTGCCGATAGCAGTAACCCCGCCAGCGCCGCTAATAGCAGACAGCATCGCCGAAATAAACCCCTTATCAAAGGGCATTCCAAAAATCACAGTAATATTAGCAATCATTGCCGTTTGCATCGTCATCAAAATCGGCGCATCAGCAAACGGTACAGGAGTTGCACCGACAATTGCAGAACCTGCAACATAAGCACTTAGATACTTAAATGCCATATCGGATTTGAGCGCAATATTGGCAATTTGTTCTTTAACAAAAGCTTTCTTAGCTACTTCGGGCAGCAGTTGAAAAGTTGCATCTACCAACTTATCTAAACCGTGAGAGTTTACTGTATAATCCTCATCAATTTCTTCCGGTTCAGCCATGACGGGGATGATTTGACTGACGGGCAAATTCATGTGTTCCAGTTGCTTGAAAAACTCGCTCGGCTTTTTAGATGTAGTTTGAGTCAAAACTAAAATCACTGGTACATCTTTAACTTCCATTTCTTTTAGCCAGCTTTCCTCCACAGATTCTATTCTATTGGCGCTGTGATTGATGCAGTACCAGATGACGTGAATGTGTTCTTTTGGGTGCAGGAGTCTTTGGTCTTCAATCAGTTTAGCAACGTTTAATTGAATAACTTTAATTTGTTCGGCGTTGAGTTCGAGTCCAGGAGTATCGTAGACTGTAATTGGGCAATTCGGTTTTGTATATTGGCGGATGCCTTGAGTTATGGGGCGGCCGACTCCGGTTTCTGCTAAGCGTTGGCGAAAAACGGAATTTATCAGGGTACTTTTGCCAACACCAGTTTTGCCGATGACTAAAACATTGCACTGTCCCACTTGGTTTTCTGCCTCTTTGAAGGCGTAATAACTTCTATTTAAAAGCTCGTCTAAGGAAAAGTCGTCTGACATGGCGGTTTGCTCCGATAAGGGTGGGATATTAATTCAATACCACCGAATAGAATTCCGATGCTCTACAAACGAAGTCCGCGAAGGCGGACTGGGGGAGTATTAAATATATTGTAGCAATTTGATTTCAGAACCAGTGGAAAGGATATCTGATTCAATTATTCAATATTTTCAGGATTTTCAGGCTGCTCGCTGTCAGGCGGTAAAAAATCAGGATTAAGAACTTCTTCTTCAGTAAATGGAGACTCTGGGGGAAATATCTGAATAGATAAACCTGTTTCATCTGCGGCTAATTCCCTAGCATCTTGATAAGATTCATTAAAAATTTCTTCAAAAAAACGATATAAACTTGGACTGGTTTTGAAGGTATCTCGGATGCGTTGACGATGTTCACGAATGGTGTACACCCAACTATTTGTTCGTTTTTCTGGCTGATATTTATACTTAAGTAAGTGCATTAAAAGTACCCTTAAATTACTTTTTAAAGCATTCTTATCGCTTTTTCCCATACTTTCCAGTTCCTCTAGTAAGTTCTCTAAATCTATTTCAGAAAACTTTCCCTCTTTCAATAAGTTGATTGTTGTCTGTAACCAAAGATAAAAATCCCGTTCATAAAGAGATGTTATTGCAGTTGTTATTGATTGGATAGTTGTCATTTTGTTTGACTCCATTTCTTGGTCATCAACCTAAGAATATTGTAGTAGTAGGTTGCGTAGCCCTTCGACTCCGCTCAGGAACCGCGACAGCGAACCCTCCGCTAAATGCTCCGCCCAACAAATCCCAGAAATTGTTGGGTTTCGTAAACTCAACCCAACCTACTGAGTTTCGGATTTCATAATTTAGTTTAACCTAGCAATCCATCGACCTCAATGCTAAAACCGATCAGGATTTGTTGGGTGGTGGCGGTATCGCCGGATCTAAATGTCAATATTTGATTTTGAGTCATCACGAATATTAAACGACTTTCGGGAAAAACTAGCCAAACTTCCTGACAGCTAGATTCTAAATATTCCTGTGCTTTGAGAAAGACATCTTCAGCGATATCGGTGGGTGAAACTATTTCGGCAACTAAAGGGAAACTTTGGGGTAAAGTGGCAAGATTGCCAAATTGTGCAACTAATTCGGGTGTGAGATAAGCGACATCGGGGCGGCGAATTTGTCGGTTGGTGCGGCAAGGAACCTCGACATAAGCCTCTCCACCTTGTCCGCTAGAATCTTTGTAATTTTTCCAAGCATCCCCCAGGCTTAACTGAATTTTACCCGTCTTTAGTGTCATGCCATTTTTCTCCACAAGTTGGCCGTCTACCAATTCCATGTTGTCGGGTGGCTCGGTGATGAACTCTTCTATGGTAAGATTATCCTGTAGGGCGGCAGTCGCTCGCATAGGTGTTTCCTCGATTTTAAATAGTTCGCTAATACTATTATCGCTGATGCCGTGGGAATTGTTGGGGGCGATAGGTGCGGGCAATTCCCTACGGGATAGCTACCCCGCGTGTACTTTTATTTTGTTTTGTTTGACGGTAAAAAAGTTACAATATCGCTTAAAATTAAATCAGCAATTTGCGATCGCCCATCCCCCATGCCAAATCTCAACCTCAAGCCAACCCACCAACCTGTTAAAGCATATTACAATGCCCTGGGACAATTTGCGAAATTGGGGATATCTCACGAATTAGCAGTAAAGGATGCTTTTGCCGATTTGCTAAAGTCTTGCTGTCAGCAATTTGGGTGGACGCTGGTGCCGGAAAAAGAGATGAAAATCGGCAACAATAAGCGGATCAGAGTTGATGGGGAATTAGTGCGCGCCGACAGTCTCAGACACGGTATCTGGGAAGCAAAAGACACCCATGACAAGCTGGAACGCGAAGTTAAACAAAAATTTGCTGTTGGCTATCCCAAAGATAACATTATTTTTCAAGCACCGGAACGGGCAATTATTTGGCAAGGCGGCAAGCAACTCTGTGATGAAGATATCACAAAACCGCAATCCCTAGTCGATACGCTGAAGCTATTTTTTGAATACCGAACTCCCGCTATCGCCCAGTGGGAAGTCGCCGCCGCTGAATTTGGCAGCAGAGTCAAAGATTTAGCCGGAAAAATGATTAGTTTGATTGACGGACAACGCAAAACTAACAAAAGATTTATTGAAGCATTTAATGACTTTACCGCCGTCTGCCGCCAATCAATTAACCCCAATCTCTCCGAAGCTGCTGTCGAGGAAATGCTAATTCAGCACATCCTCACCGAACGCATTTTTCGCCGCATTTTTGACAACCAAGATTTTACCAACCGCAATATCATCGCTGTTGAAATCGAAAAAGTTATTAATGCTTTAACTTCTAAATCATTCAGTCGTGACCATTTCCTCGGAGAAGTTGACTATTTTTACCGTGCCTTAGAAGAAGCCGCCGCTACAATTGATGAATTTAGCGAAAAACAGCACTTTCTAAACACCATTTACGAGAAGTTTTTCCAAGGATTTGCTATCAAGGTTGCGGACACTCACGGCATCGTTTACACTCCTCAACCGATTGTGAATTTTATGGTCAAAAGTGTTGAGGATATCTTGCAAAAAGAGTTTGGCAAATCATTAAGCGATAAAGGAGTGCATATCCTAGATCCTTTTGTGGGGACAGGGAATTTTATGATGCGGGTAATGCGGGAGATTCGGAAAACGGCACTACCGCAGAAATATGCTGACGAATTGCACTGCAATGAATTGATGTTACTGCCTTATTACATTGCTTCGATGAATATCGAACATGAGTATTTTGAGGCAACGGGAACTTATCAACCATTTGAAGGTATTTGTTTAGTTGATACTTTTTCTGACCAAAAAGTACAGCAACTTTCTTTGTTTACGGCGGCCAATACAGCGAGGGTTGAGAGGCAGAGAAGTTCGCCGATTTTTGTTGTTGTTGGCAATCCACCTTATAATGCTTTTCAAATCAGTGAAAATGATAACAATAAAAATCGCAAGTATGAAGAAATAGACCGCCGCGTTGCCGAAACTTATTCTAAAGACTCGAAAGCAACTAATAAAAATGCACTGTCTGACCCTTATGTGAAAGCGATTCGCTGGGCATCTGATAGAATTGGTGATGAGGGAATTGTAGCTTTTGTAACTAATAACAACTTTGTTAATGATATTGCTTTTGATGGAATGAGAAAACATATTCAGAAAGATTTTGAGGCGATTTATATCTTGGATTTAGGAGGAAATGTGAGAAAAAATCCCCAACTTTCAGGTACAACTCATAATGTATTCGGCATTCAAGTAGGAGTTAGTATTAACCTGTTTGTCAGGAATAAAAATGGTCAAACTTCTAAACCTGCACAAATTTACTATGCACGGGTTGAGGAGTTGTGGCGCAAAGAAGAAAAGTATGAATATTTAGAAAAGTATCAACATCGAGGTGGGGTTGAATGGCAATTAATTCAGCCCGATCTAAAGTCCAATTGGCTAACTGAAGGGTTGCAGGATGATTTTGAGACGTTGATACCGATTGGTGGTAAAGAAGCTAAAGCTTCTAAGAAAATGGATGAAAGAGTCATTTTTACGTTATATAGTAATGGAGTCCAAACCAATCGCGATACCTGGGCATATAATTTTACAAAAGATGATTTAGTGGAAAATATTAGATTATTTATAGACAATTATAATCACCAAGTTTATCGCTGGCATCATCTAAGAAAACCGGGGGATACTATTGATAACTTTGTTGAATATGAGGATACTAAAATTAAGTGGAGTAGCCGTCTAAAAGAATGCCTTGCAGCCAATGTCAAAACAGAGTTTAATTCTGAAAAAATTCGGCTTGCACTTTATCGCCCGTTCAGTTTGCAATTTTTGTATTTTGATGAAGTTTTAACTCATCGTCGCGGTCAATTTCCCTATATATTTCCTGTACCAGATACTGAGAAAGAGAATCGAGTAATTGCCGTGACAAATCACTCCCAAATTCCCTTTCTAGTACAGATGACTGATTGTATTTCTGATGTGGGAGTAGGGGGGCGTCCCGGACAATGTTTCCCATTCTACATCTACGATGAAGACGGCACAAACCGCCGCGAAAATATCACAGACTGGGCGCTAACAGAATTCCGCAGCCACTACGAAGACGACAGGATTACCAAATGGGATATTTTCTATTACGTCTATGCTGTTTTGCACCATCCCACCTATTGCACTCGCTACGCGGCCAATTTGAAACGGGAATTGCCCCATATTCCCTACACTCCCGATTTTCATTCTTTCGCTAATGCGGGCAAACGTTTAGCAGAAATTCACGTCAATTACGAACAGCAACCCGAATATCCGCTTAAGTGGATAGAAAATACTGACGTGCCGTTAAATTGGCGGGTAGAAAAGATGAGATTGAGTAAAGATAAAACTCAACTGATTTACAACGATTTTCTCACCTTAAGCGGCATTCCCTCTTCAGCATTTGAGTACCGTCTGGGGAACCGTTCTGCGTTAGATTGGGTAATAGACCAGTATCAATTCAAAACTGATAAACGGAGTGGAATTGTTAATGACCCGAATCGCTTGGATGACGAACAATACATTGTCCGGTTAATTGGCCAAGTCATCGCAGTCAGTTTGGAAACTGTGCAAATTGTCAGCAGTTTGCCGAGTGTGGGAATAGGAGAGGAAGATATTATTGACTCTTAGACTGGAATGATGCTGCATGGTATCATCACTTTGGTTTCTTGCCCTGAACTTATGCCAATTCTTAAAAGTCGTAGCTCCCGGCACCGGACACGGCATTGCCGTTTCCCTACGGATATGGGGTACAATCTTGTAGCACTACTTTTTAGGTCACGAGTTCGTAAGTCCAGTTATAAAAAAACACAGCATTTAGAAATGTTCCAGCAGAGATTTCTCTTGGGCGTAAACTTTTCGCAGCGACTCCAGGGCTATTCGACTTAACATCAATTTAATCACCCCCACCAAATTTCCCCACTCGAACAATTCAGAAACAGAAACAGCTTTATGAAATCTATCCGCATAGAAATCCACCCAAAAATCCGGCGCGTGTCTCTCTTTCTGACTCGCTATCCGCCGCTTCCAATAACCAAAATCTAAACCAGAGGGCGATTCCACTCCCAAAACAGGCGGAAAGTCGGCATAACTCACAAACCGACTCATGCCTTTGGCGTGCACGTACAGGATATGCGCCCAGCACTCGAAGCGATATATTTGTTCTACCTTGATTTTCAGCAGCCGCGCGATCGCCTCTTTCGTCACAAACCGGCTCAATCTGTGTCTGGGGGTTGATTTTCGCGAAAATTTTGTTAACATGATGTTAAGCAAATCCTTTGTAAAGAGTGCAAACTTTTGTAAAGGGATTGAATTTGGATAGGCGATCGTCCTTGAGTTTTCCAGGCCTAGGGGCGATCGCTTTTTACATTATAATTGTATGACCTATATCAATCATCTGTCAAGAGCTTATGGGCTTAATTAGATTACGGGTTCGAGAGTTTGCTGCTGAGAAAGGCTGGACGATCAAAGAGGTTTCAGAGCGATCGGGGGTAGTCTACAGTACGCTCAGAACCTATGCCCGATCGCCCGGATTAGCAACAATTGACGTGACAGCCTTGGACAAGTTGGCGAGGACTTTTGACGTGATGGTCGAAGATTTGTATGAGATTGTCCAAGATTAGCCGATCGCTTTTTACGATAAAATTATCCCAAACTAAATCTAGTGGTCTGTCAATGGGTTTAATTAGATTGCGGGTTAAAGAATTTGCTGGTGAGAAAGGCTGGACGATCAAAGAGGTTTCTGACCGATCGGGAGTCAACTACAGCACCCTCAGCACCTATTCACGTTCTCCAGGAATGGCAATGGTTGATTTTACTTGTCTGCTCAAGTTGGCACGTACTTTTGACGTGATGGTGGAAGACTTGGTTGAGGTCGTCAAAGAGTAGTCGATCGCTTTTTGGGATAAAACTATCCGATGATGGTACACCATCATTTGTCAAGTATGGGTTTAGTCAGGTTAAAAGTCCGAGAACTAGCTAGCGAGAAAGGCTGGACGCTGAAAGAAGTTTCAGAACGATCGGGAGTAATTTACAGCACCGTCAGACACTACGCCCGCTGTCCGGGAGTGTCAACCATTGACTTTATTTCTATACACAAATTGGCTCGCACCTTTGATGTAATGATTGAAGACTTGGTGGAAATTGTGCAGGAGTGAGCGATCGCTTTTTACGATAAAATTTTATCCCAGAGTAAATCTAGTGTTCTGTCGATGGGTTTAATTAGATTGCGGGTTCGAGAGTTGGCTGCTGAGAAAGGCCCGACGATCAAAGAGGTTTCAGAGCGATCGGGAGTAGTTTACAGTACGCTCAGAACCTATGCCCGATCGCCCGGATTAGCAACTGTTGACGTGACAGCCTTGCATAAGTTGGCAAGGACTTTTGATTTGTCGATCGAAGATTTGTATGAAATTGTCCAGGAATAGTCGATCGCTTTTACGAACTAATTATCCACTCAATATTGCTCGACAGTTGCTAGCCTCTGATTGACAGACTCACCCCCTTGTAGCGCTTCCCAATCCGATGTAACAGGTTGGTAAGAACAGTAACACACCACAATTCGCTCCTCAGTATCGGAAGCAAAAAACTGCTGAACGCGAGTAACTACCCAATCTCCATCTTTCCCGTGGGTGACTCCATTACCGGGGTCAGATAAATTTTCATAATCGCGGGTTTTGTCCCCTACTTGAGGAATTTCTGGGTTTTCTTCCCAAGTCCAATTTTCCCAAAGTATATTAGTGAGACCGCCCCTCGGCATAAGCTGACGTTCTTCCCAGCCCGGAGCACTCATGCTTTCGGTTTTGTAGACAATCCAGATTTTTTTTGCCATTTTTTTAAAGACGATCGCACAATCGCGTTCAATACTTCGACTATATCAGAGATGAAAGCTCGTGCATCGGTTAAAATAGAGAAGTAATTTTGCGATCGATAAGTCTGAATGCCTACGTTACTCCGAGTCGGCCCATACCGTTTCTTCTGCTATGCGGGCGATCGGGATGAACCACCGCACGTTCACGTTGAGCGCGATCGAGAAGAAGCTAAGTTTTGGCTTAGTCCAGTTCGCCTTCAAAATAATAAAGGCTTCAATCGTACAGAAATCAATGGCATTCAGAAACTTGTTGAAGAACATCAACAGCAGTTATTAGCAGGTTGGAATGACTTCTTTAATGGTTGAGTTACTAGAAATTCCCCAAGCACAAAACGTAGTCCTTACAGACGACGCGCTAACAGTCGATCTATCCGATGGTCGTACTATTTCTGTTCCTTTAGCTTGGTATCCTCGGCTATTGCACAGCACACCAAACGAACGCAATAATTGGCGATTTATTGGTGGAAATGAGGGAATCCACTGGTCTGATATTGACGAAGACATTAGCATCAAAAATATCATTCTCGGTAAACCCTCTGGAGAAAGTCAGAAGTCATTTCAGCGGTGGTTAGAGGAACGCGGGAAGATAGTCTAATAACAAATCTGGCTTAAATACCCTTCTTAGTCTCTTAGAGAAGGACTTCGTTTGTGTAAAAGCGGTTTCAACCGCCGAATTATCTTAAAAAAAGCGCCTGAGTTCCCCCAGACGCATACCATAAAATCAACAAATTGTCAACCCTAACCTAACCATTCAAAGCCTCAGCACCGCCGCAAACTTCCAGGATTTCCTGAGTAATTGCTGCTTGCCGCGCCTTGTTATAAGTCAGCGTCAAACTACCGATCAAATCGCTAGCATTCTCACTAGCATTATTCATCGCCGTCATCCGCGCAGCCAACTCGCTAGCAGCAGACTCTTGCAAAGCCCGCAGCAATTGGTTGTTCAAATACAAGGGCAAAAGAGCCTCCAGAATTTGCGCCGGATCTTGCTCAAAAATCATGTCGCGGGGCAAACTCTTCTGAGTAGGTGCAGAAACCTTCTCGCGCGATACTTGAAACTGTCCGCCTTGCGATGTCAAGCGGAAGATTTCATCATCGGGAGTTTCCCAACCTTGGGGGTCGAGGGGCAGCAAAGTTTGAATTACCGGACGCGAACTAATTAATGACACAAACTTGGTGTAAATTAGCTCAACTCTGTCCACAGTTCCCGACAGGAACAAAGAAAGCAATTCGTCAGCAATTTGTGCCGCTTCCGGTGCTGTGGGAATTTGTTCCAAGTTAGCGTAAGTAGCATCGATCGGCTGTTCGCGGCGCTGGAAATACTGAGTAGCTTTGCGTCCTACCAACACGTATTTGTAGTCCAAGCCTTCAGCTTTGATTTCCTTAGCGCGATTTTCGGCGTATCTGATGATGTTGCTGTTGTAGCCGCCGCACAAACCCCGATCGCCCGAAACTACCAACAGTCCCACCGATCGCACTTCGCGTTTTTTCAGCAGCGGCAAATCCAGGTTTTCAAACTGCAAGCGTTCCGCCAAACCGTATAATACCTCTGCCAGTCGATCGGCAAAAGGCCGAGTAGCAGTCACCTGTTCTTGAGCGCGGCGCACCTTTGCAGCGGCCACCAAGCGCATTGCTTCTGTAATCTTTTTAGTGTTCTTGACCGACTTAATGCGATCGCGAATAGTTTTCAGATTTGCCATAATTTTCTCCTTTTTTCTTAGCTTTTATTCTGAGTTCTTAGTTCCTAGTCATCAATTTTTAAGCTTGTGCGCGATCGAGAAACGGCATTTTTTAACCCACCGTAGGGACACGGCACTGCCCATTCGTGTCAACTTAAGCCGAAAGCCCGCCAGGGACTGAAGTCCCTGTCTAATAGCGAAAGTCCTCTGAAGAGGACTAATAATTTCTTCAGTCCTCTTCAGAGGACTTTTGCTTTGAGACAGGGGTTTTAACCCCTGTCGGACTGAGGGTTTAACGTGTTTGTTGACACCAATGGGCAATGCCGTGTCCTTAATCTAGGGACACTCCAAGAGCCGTGTCCCTAACAATTTCACCCGCTAATCACTGATGACTAAAGACTAATTACGCAGAAACCAAGAAACTTTGCTTGTATTCAGTGATGCCTTCTTTCAGCAGCTTCTCAGCTTCATCAGTCAAGGCCTTTCCGCCTTGAACAATTTCGCCGTACTTCGGCTTGCTAGTCCGCAAATAGTCGCGCAAACCAACAGTAAACTTGCTGACTTTTTCCACAGGAATGTCATCCATATAGCCGTTAATACCGGCATAGATTACAGCAACTTGTTCGTTCATCGGCAGAGGCGAACTTTGGGGCTGTTTCAACAGTTCCCGCAAGCGCTGACCGCGCGACAATTGATTTTGAGTAGCTTTATCCAAGTCAGAAGCAAACTGAGAAAATGCTGCCAGTTCTTCAAACTGTGCCAATTCCAATTTCACCTTACCGGCTACTTTTTTCATAGCCTTAGTTTGAGCCGCCGAACCTACCCGCGATACCGAAATACCGGGGTTTACTGCAGGACGCAAACCAGCGTTAAACAAGTCAGAAGAAAGGAAGATTTGACCGTCGGTAATCGAAATTACGTTCGTCGGAATGTAAGCAGAAACGTCACCAGCTTGGGTTTCGATAATTGGCAAAGCAGTCATGCTGCCTTCGCCCAAATCGTCGCTCAATTTAGCAGCGCGTTCTAGCAAGCGAGAGTGCAGGTAAAACACGTCTCCGGGATAAGCTTCGCGACCGGGAGGACGGCGCAGCAACAAGGACATTTGGCGGTAAGCTTGTGCTTGTTTGGAAAGGTCATCGTAAATGACCAAAGTGTGCTTGCCTTTGTACATGAAATACTCGGCTAAGCTAGCACCTGTGTAGGGAGCCAAGTATTGCAGGGTTGCGGGGTCGCTAGCGTTGGCTGCTACTACGATCGTGTAGTCCATCGCGCCCTTTTCTTGCAGGACGTTGACGATGTTAGCTACTGTAGAAGCTTTTTGACCGATCGCCACGTAAACGCAGATCACGTTTTCCGATTTTTGGTTGATGATTGTGTCGATCGCGATCGCAGTTTTACCGGTTTGTCTGTCACCGATAATCAGTTCCCGCTGTCCTCTTCCCACCGGAATCATCGCATCAATAGCGGTAATTCCTGTTTGCATGGGTTCGTAAACAGAACGGCGAGAAACAATCCCCGGTGCCGGAGATTCAATCAAGCGAGATTCAGTAGTTTTAATTTCTCCTTTGCCGTCAATCGGACGGGCCAAAGCATCAACTACCCGTCCCAACATTGCTTCACCCACGGGGACTTCAGCAATTCTGCCAGTAGCAGTAACTGCCGAACCTTCTTGAATGCCGAGGCCTTGGCCCATCAACACTGCACCCACGTTATCTTGTTCGAGGTTCAGTGCAATGCCCACGGTGCCGTCGGCAAATTCTAGCAATTCCCCAGACATAGCTTTATCCAAGCCATAAATCCGAGCAATGCCGTCGCCTACTTGCAGAACAGTACCGACGTTAGAGACTTTTACGTCTTGGTCGTACTGTTCAATTTGCTGGCGAATAATGCTGCTAATTTCGTCAGGTCTGATTGCTGCCATGTCAGTTGTTTTTTGTCAGTTGTTTGTTGTCAGTTGTCAGTTATCAGTTGTTCAAAACTACCAACCGTTAACTGCTAATTAAATTAGCTAATAGTCATCAGCTATTAACTCTCAGGAATTCAAGCGAATTCCTAGACGGCGCAATTGTCCCCGCAGGCTGGCATCAATTACTTGAGAGCCTACTTTGATTACCACACCGCCGATTAAATCTGCGTCTATTTTGGTTTCAATTTCTACGCTTCTAGCGCTGGTCATCGCCTGCACTTTCTCGCGAACAGTCTGCTGTTGAGCGTCTGAAAGCGGGACTGCCGATGTAACTTCAGCCAATACTGTTTGGTTTAGTTCTCGGAGCCTTGCCAAGTATTGTTTGCCAATCCCTTCTAAAAAAAGAATTCTTCCTTTGTCTACTAATAGCTTCAGAAAGCTGTGCATCAAGGGGCTCATTTCTTCACCCGCTATTTGCCCAATTACGGCTTTTTTAGCATCCGGTTTTATCAGCGGATTGGCTAAAAATTGACGCAAATCTTCCGAACCTTCTAGCAGGCTCAGCAAGGAACGAATATCTTCGCCGAACTTCTCTGAGAGATTGTTGGACTGAGCCAGTGACATCAAGGCAGATGCGTAAGGCTGTAAGACTTCTGTGCTGACTGTACTCACGTTTTAGCCTCCCAGTAACGCAATGCTGCGATCGATTAATTGGTGTTGAGCGCTGTCGTCTAAGCTAGTTTTTAGCTGGCTTTCCACCTTTGCTAATGCCAGAGATACAACAGCCGATCGCAGTTGGGCGATCGCTCTTTCCCGCTCCGCTTCCAACTCTTGACCTGCTGTTGCTCTCATTCGTTCAACGTCTTGCGCTGCCTGAGCTAGAATTGCTTCTTTTGCTTTCTTGGCAGTTTCTTCAGCAGCGGCACGAATTCGTTCGGCTTCTGCTTGCGCTTGAGTCAATTTTTGCTGTTGCTCTGCTAGAGCTGCTGCTGCATCTTTTTGGCGTTTTTCTGCATCTTGAATCGCCTCTTGGATAGCCGAACGCCTCTCTGTCAGGATTTTACCTACAAATCCGCGCCCGAAATAAAACAGCACTGCAATAATAATGACCAGGTTAATCAGGTTGGTTTCTAAAATATCGAAATTTAAACCGAAACCACCTTCGCCGCTAGCTTCTGTGGCTAGCAATAAAACAGTCCCCATGATACTCTTCCATAATTGCGCGTGCAGATTGGGTGAAGCGATTTTAGATTTGAGATTCCATCAAAAATCTAAAACTCTTCGGTCTCGCTATTTGGCCAACGACTGCCCTAATAGCTTTTCGAGAATTTGGCCGCTGAGCGCGTCTACTTGTTGTTCTAGTGAGCGCATTGCTTCTTGCTTTTGCTGCTCTATTTCTTGCCCAGCTTTTTCTCGCGCGACTTGAGCTTCTTGTTGAGCCTCAGCTACTTTTGCTGCCCCAATTTTTTGGGCATCAGCTTGAGCAGCAGCAATTACTGATTGAGACTGTTTGCGAGTTTCTCCCAGTTTTTGCTCGTACTGCTGCGCTAGTTGCTGAGCTTTTGCCAAGCGTTCTTTGGCGGAGACTTGAGTGTTGCGAATGTAATCGGCGCGATCGTCAATTGACTTGCTGAGCGGCTTGTAAAAAATTACATTCAAGACTGCGACTAGAATTAAAAACTGCACCGCCATCAGAGGCAGCGTAGCATCTATATCAAACAGTCCCCCTTCCTTAGCCGCTTCTTCAACTGCTAGTAATACTGTCCAGTGCATCATGATTTTTTGACGGCTTCCATCTAATTCGCTTAATCGATTTTAGACTTGAGATTTTGGATTAGAATCGCCAAAACCTCAAATCTAAAATTTCCAATTATTATGCGAAGGGGTTGGCAAACAGCAGCACTAGGGCTACGACCAAACCGTAAATTGTGAGCGCTTCCATGAACGCCAAACTCAACAGCAAGGTGCCGCGAATTTTACCTTCTGCTTCCGGCTGACGGGCAATACCTTCTACAGCCTGACCTGCTGCATTACCTTGACCGATGCCAGGGCCGATTGCAGCTAAACCTACTGCCAAAGCGGCGGCAATTACGGAAGCGGCAGCAACTGTTGGGTTCATGATGATTTTCCTTATCTAAAGTACAAAATTGAGAACAGAAAGTCTAGAGAATTGTCCGATTTTACGGCCGAAAGTTTAAGTTCAGAAATTTATTTTTTCCTCCCTCATGCTTCGCCGTTTATCGTTAGTTAATCGTGGTGTTCTTCGCCGTGACCGCCTTCTAGAGCTTCACCAATGTAGGCGGCGGCTAAGGTAGCAAAAATCAAAGCTTGAATTGCACTCGTAAATAGTCCCAAAACCATCACTGGCAGAGGAACAAATAAAGGCACTAGCAACACTAGCACTCCGACCACCAATTCGTCCGCAAGAATGTTGCCAAACAAACGGAAACTCAGGGACAGAGGCTTAGTGAAATCTTCTATGATTTTGAACGGCAACATAAAAGGCACCGGTTCAACATAGTGGGCGAAATACCCCAAGCCGCTTTTGCTGAGACCTGCATAAAAATATGCTAGAGAAGTCAGCAGTGCAAATGCTACCGTCGTGTTGATGTCAGCGGTAGGAGCTCCCAATTCCCCTGATGGCAGCTTAATCAGCTTCCAAGGAATTAGAGCGCCAGACCAGTTTGACACAAAGATGAACAGAAATAATGTACCAATAAACGGTACCCAAGGGCGATATTCTTTTTCCCCAATTTGGTTTTTAGCCAAGTCCCGAATAAATTCCAGCGCATACTCCATAAAATTTTGCATTCCGCTGGGAATTCGCTGGATTTTGCTGGTTCCTAAAATCGAAACTACGACTAAAACAGCAATTACAAACCACGAGGTTAGAAAAACCTGCCCGTGCACTTTCAGATTGCCCAGTTGCCAGTACAACTGCTGGCCAACTTCCAATTCGGCGAGGGGGAAACGATTAAAGGTGTTTAGAACGTCAAGCATTGCCATTCAACGGGCTTCCCCATACAAATCGATGAGTTGAGTTTTGCTCGAATTGCCTGACTTACCTGTAGTCTAGTGCTAATGCACTTCGGATCACGTAAACCATCAGCGCAGCTTTGTAAGTCAGAAATCCCAAAAATATCGGTAAAATCTGTAGCTGATTCCACTGTGTTCCTACTATCATCACCGCTAAAAACACACCGAGCCTTGTCTTGCTGATGCGTTGATTTTGGCTGCCGATTCGTTCAACGTCTCTAGCCAACATCTTTAAGTAAACCACACCTGTGCTCGCCCCAAGCAAATAATTCAGGGCAATATTGAGCGAGTAAAAAATCCAAACGGAGATAAAAATAATCGCCGTAAACGCAAGGGTGTACGCCAACAACTCTTGTTGGAGGCGATAAAAGTCTTGCATGGGATTCGTTGTCTCGGACGAGACTGTCGAGACTGTTGAGACTGTGCCAGCTTGAGGAATATCCTCGGTTGCTGGTGTGGGTTCGGTGGGTGTGTTTTGCGTGTTCACGAAGCTCAGAAACTAATGCAGGTAGCAGGCGAGTGCTTTGCAAACTCAGAAAAATAATACCACGCTGCGGTAACAATACTTAAAATAAAATTAATCATATTTTTTACTTTACTGGTTTCTAGGAAGAGCCTGGGAACCGATGTCACTCTTGCTCTGCCTCGCGTGGCGAAGGGTAAATTGGAGGCTCTTCTCGCCTATCTGCGTTACGAGGCAGAACCGACTGAACGCATCATCATTTTGAGTCGGCGACCGACGACTTTCACTATGAGACAGGGGTTTGCAACCCGCTGTCGGACTGTCGGACTGTCGGGCTGTCGGATTGTCGGATTGTCGGGCTGTCGGATTGTCCAGAAGACCGACAGGGAATTAATTCCCTGTCTCATAGCACAAGTCGGTTAAAAACCGACTGAAATCCTATAATTTTTAGTCTTCTTGCAGTCGTCTTCAGAAAACTACTTCACCGCATTCAGCTTGAGGATTGCTATAACTGATAACAGTTAAAAGTCCCCATTCAACGTGGTAAAATTGGCTGCGCTTAGAGCAGCAGGTTGGACTCCGGTAACAACCCCTAAAATTTGTCCGGTAGCAACAATCCGAATTGCTGTATTGCTACCCGAAGCATCTAAGGCAATTCCTGCAAATGCAAGTCCGTTGGTGAGGGCGATCGCATCTTGACCCGCCGTAAAATCCGCAATAATATCGGCTTCAGATACATTGGAGGCCGCTGCATTCCCCCGCAGTACAAACTGATCGTTTCCAGCTTCACCCGTCAGAATATCTCTACCTAAGTCACCTACCAATTGGTCGTTACCTTCTCCTCCATTGAGCACATCGTTGTTTTGTCCGCCACGTAGGAGGTCGTCACCCGCACCGCCAGAGATCGTATCATTTCCGAGGTTTCCAGCGATAATGTCATTGCCGGCGTTGCCCTCGATGCGATCGTTATCGCGACCGCCCCAGAGCGTATCGTTGCCGTCGCCTCCTAGTATAGTATCGTTGCCGGCATTGCCATTTACCCGATCGGCCGATGGCGACCCTTGGATCGAGTCGTTACCATCTAAACCTTGAACCAGTAGATTGCCGACTCGAGCTGGATCGATGGTAAAGTTATCGGCATTGGTGGAGAGGTTGAAGAAGAGGCCATTGGGATCCAAGGGGGAAGGAGAAATGGTTCCAGGTGTGAAACCATATTGAAGATGATCGACTTCCCAGTTATTTTTACCGGGCATCGACAATCGAATTGATGAGATCCCGTTTTGATTGACCACTCCAAAGAATCTATCTTCTGAGGTTGTACGCGAAATACTCTCATCACCCAGCGAAAAGGGACCGATAACCCCCAGAGATTCTCCCAATGGCCCAAACGCCTCAAATAACGTGTTATTTAGCAAGTCGCCAGACCGGGGTGTGCCGCCACCATTCCTGCCAATATCCGTCCAGACAATTCCAGCATGGGTTGGTAATTGACCCCCAAGTGCATTAGCGGAAAAGTTGAAGGTAAAGCTGCTAGTCCTCAAATTCGAGAATAAGCTGCTGCTGTTTCCCCTGGCCTGACCATCAATAACTCCGTCATCGCCGTCCACCGAGTCGCTGAAGGTTGTTGCAATATCTGTTGTGGCAAACTCAGAAACAGTAACACCCGGTGTATTTAAAGCGCCGTCTTCAAAGTCTTCTAAATGAAAGTAAGTGAACCTAACTGGGCTAAATGGGCTGATGGCACTTCCTGCTGATGGATTGTTGAAAGCCCAGTAGGGCAGTGGATCAAAAAACTGAGGATTGTTAGACATGGTGTCTTGAAAGTAAATGCTACTTAAAAGTTATATTCTCGCTGAAAATGAGGCGATATGGTAAAGAAATCGCTCCCAACCAACAACCTACATTGAGTGATTGCTCGCGCTGGCTACAAACTTTTTACCATATACTTATTCAATAAGTTGAAACTCTCGAACAGCGGGGAGAAAGTTTTTATTCTCGTGGCTCGATCGACTAAGCTTAATCAAAGCAAATCGCTGTAGCGGCTGCAAACTCGCCCACTGTGCCAAAGTTATTGTGACGCCGAACTCTTGCGCTTTTGCAGAAACAGACTCCGGTACAGTTGCAGCATCCATCCACGGGGGATTTTCATCAACGGTCAAATCTGTTCCCGGTTTGCCTGTCTGTTGAATTAATACTTGGTTTAGCTGTTCTCGGTAATCGATAATTTCTGCTTCTGTCAAGCAAGGTTTCTCTACAAGCATTTGACGTTCTGCTTGGTTAAAATGATTCCAATCCTGCAACTTTAATTTAATGCCACAAGTATCTAACTTGAGACGTACTTGCATCGGGATGCACCGCAGGGCTTCTACAAAATCGGCTTCAAATTCAAAGAACATAAATATACAAATTTGTGAATGAGATTTTTTTTTATTAACCGCAGAGGGCGCAGAGAGCGCAGAGTAAGAGAAGAGAGAGAAATCTATGCAGGTTTTTTGCTTTCTATCAATAATTGCAGAAAATCGAGTCAGCATTTATAATTAAATAATATTACAAACTATTGACATGGATACCGTAGACTACCTTCGGATTAGCTTGATAGACCGCTGCAACTTCCGCTGTCTCTACTGTATGCCGGAAGGTAGTGAGTTGGACTATGTATTGCAGCAGCAGTTGTTAACTCACTCGGAATTGCTAACTCTGCTGCGGGAAGTTTTTATACCCGTGGGATTTACCAAGTTTCGGTTGACGGGTGGGGAACCGCTGCTGCGCCCTGGGGTGGTGGATTTGGTAAGGTCGATCGCATCTTTGCCGGAAACGCGAGATTTGTCAATGACAACTAATGGCTTTTTGCTGGCGGGAATGGCCCAAAATCTCTACGATGCTGGTTTGCGCCGGATTAATATTAGTTTGGATTCGCTGGAACCGGAGACTTTTGATAAGATAATTGGCAGTCGGGGACGATCGCGATGGACGCAGGTTTGGGAGGGAATTCAAGCGGCTTATCACGCAGGATTTGACCCGCTGAAACTGAATGTTGTGGTAATTCCCGGTGTGAATGACGGCGAAATATTGGATTTAGCGGCGTTAACTATTAACCGGAATTGGCACGTTCGTTTTATTGAGTTTATGCCGATCGGCAATGGGGATTTATTTGGCGATAAGGGTTGGGTAGCCTCAGCCGAATTGCGGCAACGAATTAGCGACAAATACGGGTTAGCGGAGTCGGGTGTTCGCGGAAATGGGCCGGCGGATGTGTTTCAAATTCCGGGGGCGAAGGGCACTTTAGGATTTATCAGCCAAATGTCCGAGTGTTTTTGCGATCGCTGCAACCGGATGCGTTTGTCTGCTGACGGGTGGCTGCGGCCTTGTCTGCTGAACGAAACCGGGCAAATTGACTTGAAAACTGCTTTGCGGAATGGGGTGTCTACGGTTGAATTGCGCGATCGAGTGCGGCACATATTAGAGATGAAACCGGAAATTAATTTCAAACAGCGGGATTCGGGAACTACTCAAGGAAATTACAGTCGCACCATGTCTCAAATCGGTGGGTAATTGTCTTTAGTGCGATCGGTCATTTATGTACTTATTCCTAGGTTGCGTTGAGCTAAGCAAAACCCAACTCTCTGTGAAAGTAACAAGTTGGGTTTCGTTCCTCAACCCAACCTACAACTACTATAGCAATCCTTGCAGGAGTCGTAAAAAATCACGACTCCTGCAAGGATTGCTATATGCTTGCACCGCAAGCATTATAAATCACTCATTTAGCCGATATTCTTTGTTGAAGTACGGCTAATTCTATGCCTTTGGGGACTTGGGAATCACTCTGAGGGTAGAGCCTGGTTAATACCTTAACGAGTTACATTGGATACAAATGAAGGAAAAACCAAAAGTTCTCTAAACTCCCTAAGCTAAAAGCTGTTAAGCAATTAAACTCATGAGCCAAACACCCAACGCTTACACCTGAATCTTGACGGTAAATCGAAATAAGTGATTTAAATGCTCAACAGCTTAGCTCAAGTTTTCAAACCAGGGCATCTCCTACAGACAATATTTTTTGAATAGTTGTGGCAAGATAATTATGAAACCTAACGAAGAAAATAGCTCTAGCCGTGAAATTCATCAAGAAGTTCACACCGATGCAACTAACGGTCACGTCAGTACAACGCGAACCACTACAAGTGTTCCGAGTACAACGGGGAAGGCTTCTAAAGAAGCAGCTCATCACCAAGGTTATGTACAGGGTCAAATGGCGGAAAATCACCGCCAACTTGGAGTCCAAGAAGTCCGCGATAATGAGAATGCTGGTCGCGGGTTACTGTTAGGAATTCTTCTTGCTTCTTTGGCAGGCTTAGTTCTGGGCAGTGTATATTACTTCAATCGGAGTGAGGAGGCTCCTACTCCGGCTTCTGCTCCTGTGATTGTTGTACCGAAAGCGAATCAGCCTTCAGCAACACCAGCTCCGACTCGGACTATAGAGAGAGAAAAAACGATCATTCAAAAGATTGTTCCGGTTCCGGTTCAACCATCTCCAGCTCAAAACCCTACGCCTGATCCTCAACCAAGTCCAGCTCAAAACGCAACTCCGGCTCCTCAAGCAAGTCCGGCTCCCAATATCAATATTACAATTCCAAATTCACAGCAGCAAGATGCACCCGCTCAGGAAGCAGCGCCGTCTCCATCTTCGCCGTCAAATAATACCAATACTACGGTTCCGACTCCGCAGAATGAGCCAGATTCCACTCCAACAACTCCAGCACCTGAGAGTTCAGCTACTCCATCTCCAACTCAAGATGATGGTGCTTCTGGAGCAGGTACCAGTGGCCAAACTAATACGGAAAGCCAGAGCGATTCTAATCCTACGGATACGGCTGTACCTAATAGCAACTCCGGCGCAGAGGGTGCGACTGGTTCACCACAATAAAAGTTTGATGTCGAATTAGTCCGCTACGGGTTCAAACCCCAGACTCATAGCTAAAGTCCTTTAAAGCTGATATCTGGCACCATTCTCGCTTAACAGGCTTTTCGGCCTGTTCCACAAAATATAAATTTTCTTGTGGAACAGGCCGAAAAGCCTGTTCATAAAAGGCTTATTGATAATGGTGCAACATATTAGTTAAAGAGGACTTTTTTTAGGGTTTAAAGTGAAATCTTGCACCATTATCAATAAGCCTGCTATAGGCGGGATATCCTGCCCAACCCCTACTCCCCACAAGAAAATGCACTTGTTGTGGAACAGGCTCGAAAGCCTGTTAAGCGAGAATAATGCAACATCTCAGACTAACCGCACATTGTGGCTGAACTCAAAAAACCAGGTTTCTGCGATGGAAAACGTTTTAAGATTTTGCCAATCTATCCTAAGAAACTGTTTGGTGAACTAATTTAACTTTCCCTAAAGCCGTCTTTCTGCTGTCAAATAGTTTCATCACCCCGGAGGAGATGGTCTCGATGACATCGGGAGAACAGTAAGAGAGAAACTCTTCCGAGGAAATATGACCGGCAAAAAACTCTTGAGCTTTCTTCAAAAAGTTTTCAGTTTCAGCAAAACCGATAGATTTGATAATAAACGTAGCTACGGGAGAGTTTTTAATATCATAGGGAGATTCTTGATTTCGTCCTATTGCTAACAAATTTAAAACCTCTTTTTCCAACTGAGTTTCTAATGGGTAGGCAATCTGTTTGTTGGGCAAGTAATCCTCCAAAACTGAGGTCTTAAATCCGGGTGCGCGCAATTCTCCCATCATAGTAGAAAGCGGAATATCGCGCCCCAAGCGGTAGGAAAGAGCTTCTAAAATGGCGATGGTAATTAGCTTGATACCCAGATAAAGTTTAGCAACTTCGATATTTTTGCGAGTTCGGGCAATCAGGTTAGCGTAGGTTGCATCGTCCGGCTCTTGCATAAACTGCTGGAAAACCAGCTCGGGTTTGAGGAAGTTCAAAAATCCTTCCATTTTTTGCAGAGACCTGCGATATCCGGCAACAGTATAGGAATTAACATTGGTCAATTCGTGGTTGGTTTCTGGCATCAAATTCCAGGTATTGTCTAAGAAATTAGAGGAATTTGGAGATGCAAAATTCTCGACATCTCTATTTGCTAACCTGACTGCACGCTTGACAATTTCTAAGGTTTGGGCATCGCTCCATCCCAAGTTAAAATCGCGATTTGCACTTGCTAAACGCTGGTACAAAAGTTCGATCGCACTCAAACCGCTGGGCGAAACGGGGCGAAAAGGGATAGTAGCTTCGATGCAAGCGGCGATTTCGGCGATCGTACTAGCTGGCAAAAAAGGCTCCAAAGATTTGGCAGCAATAACGGCACTCAAAAATTCGTTTTGGCCGCCAAACGGAGAGAGAGTCTTGCCGGGAATAAACCCAAATACTGAGGCCACTAGGTGATACATGGCATCGTCGGGCAGTTCGGTTTCATCTCTAATAACTAACTGCGATCGCACTTCTTTGACAAAAGGACAAAGGGCGCTGCTAATATTGAAACTAACCCCCTGATCGACTTGCACGTACACGAGGTCGTGAAACAGGGCAGCCAGCACCTCGATCGGATCGACTGACCCCCCGACCTCAAAAATGTGTTCCGACGTGTGAAAGTAGCGCCAAGGCCCTCTCATCGTTTGAATAATTAGCTCAGCTATCTGCTCCAGCTTGGGAATGTCTACTTGACCTCCCAATTGCTCGATCGAGCTTACCAAGCAATCCAAGCACCGTTTTTGTTCTGCGAAAAGCTCCATTTACACACCTCCAGTGCATTCCCTGATTGTCTTGCGCTTGATTGCATGGTATCAAAACGCGCTGCGATCGTGCCATAATTCGTCACTCAAAAATTTCAAATTTTAGGGTGAAACAGGGAGAGGGGGCGAGGGAAAGAGGAAGAGCGAGGAAGAGCGAGGGAGAGCGAGGGAGAGCGAGGGAGAGAAATTAAGTATTAAAAATTCTGCCGTTGTGGAGATTCGGGCAACTTGGGCGATCGGTATCATAAATTACAGTAAAAATGACAAAAAGTGGGTAAAAACTTGATGAATTTTTGAGGAAATTATGAGGGATTTTTGACAAAAGCTGTGGGTGGGTGGCATTGACACCAGCTTCAAGCTGCGGTGGTCTAAATACTGCGTGTGGCCTCAGAATAAGATTCCTAGACGTGCTGATAAACTTCAGTTGATTAGCTTTCGGGCAGTTGGTCTAAAGCTTCCTCGCTCGCCACTTTAACTGCTGCCTTGGTTTGCTGTGACCTCCCCCAATCTAACACTAACAGAACTTACGCAACTGTCAATCGATTTTAGATTTTAGATTTTAGATTTTAGATTGAAGCATTGACTTGCGCGAGATAAATTCGGGGGCTTGCTTATCGGATACACGTTTTTGATTTCTCCACGGATGAATCACGTGGCGGGTATCCTGGATGCTTTCGGTCACAAGTGATACTGGCACCATGCAGCACAAAATCAGACAATAAACATGGGAACATCGGGGCGTTTCAGTGGCTCAATTAAATAATGGGACAACATCAATCGAGCTTCAATACCCCCTCAATCCCTTCGTCCCCCTCTGCTGCGACTTCGTATGTTTAGAAGCAATTTAAATCGCCGAATCAACTGTTAAATACCCAACTTCTTTAAGAAGTCGGGGATCGGGGGATTGTGTCTTTTGAGCCGCTGCTGACAAGCGAATTTCTTCATGTGGTACCCGCCACGTGATTTATCCGTGGAATCAATCCCAAATCGAAAATCGAAAATCCTCCAGAAAGAGCATTTATCCGTGGGGTCGCCTCTAAAATCTAAAATCTAAAATCTAAAATCTAAAATCGATTGACTTACTGCATTCGATCGATCGTCCGATACTGCACCGCCTCCGCCACATGATTCGTTTTCAAGCTTTCATCCCCCGACAAATCAGCAATAGTTCTAGCAACCTTCAAAATGCGATCGCTAGCCCTCGCCGAAAGCCCCAACTTCCGAATCGCCATCTCCAATAAATTCCGAGAAGCATCATCCAACTGACACCATCTGTTAATGTGACTGCTTTGCATTTCCGCATTACAGCGCAAACTAGATTCCGACTGAAAACGGCGAGTTGCGAGCTCTCGCGCCCGCTGTACTCTCACCCGCACCGGTTCCGACTCCTCCCCCGTCGGCTGTCGCGTAATTTCTTCGGGTTTCAAACGATTTACGGCCACTTGCAAATCAATCCGATCCATCAAAGGCCCCGAAAGTTTTGCCCAATATTGCTCCCTCTTTTGCGGCGAACAAGTACACTGTTGAATCGAATCCCCGTAATAACCGCAAGCGCAAGGATTTGTACTCGCAACTAAAGTGAATTGAGCCGGAAACATCACGGATTGTCTAGTTCGAGAAATCGTCACATAACCATCTTCCAGCGGTTGTCGCAAAAACTCCAAAACATCTCTTTTAAACTCAGTTAATTCATCCAAAAAAAGAATGCCGCGATGTGCTAAAGAAATTTCACCCGGACGCGGAAAACTGCCGCCACCTACCAAAGAAGGCCCCGATGCTGAATGGTGAGGACTGCGAAAAGGCCGATCGCCCACCAAGCTTCCCTTATCCTTCAACAACCCAGCCACCGAATGAATCTGAGTTACATCCAAAGCTTCATCAAAAGTCAGCGGCGGCAAAATACCAGGCAAACGCCTCGCCAACATCGTCTTACCGCTCCCTGGCGGCCCCACAAAAATTAAATTGTGCCCCCCCGCCGCCGCAATTTCCAAAGCCCGCCGCGCGTGAATTTGCCCCTTTACATCCTTTAAATCTAAACCCGAAAACCGCGTTTTAGCTAACTCTTCTCGACCGTTTACTTCGACAGGCGAATAAACTTCAGGATTGTTCAAAAAATCAGTAACTGCAAAAATATTCTCAAAACCATAAACAGATATTCCGTGCACCAAAGCCGCTTCCTGCGCGTTACCAGCCGGTACAACTAATCCTGAAATACCCATTTTTTGAGCAGCAGCGGCGATCGGCAAAACCCCAGCCACAGGCCGTAAACTCCCATCTAAAGAAAGTTCCCCTAAAAACAAATAATCTCCTAAAAGTTGACCGCTGACTTGTTCTGATGCTGCTAAAATGCCAATGGCGATCGGCAAATCAAAACTCGGCCCCTCCTTCCGCAAATCCGCCGGAGTCAAATTAATCACAATACTCCGCATCGGAAAAGCATATCCCGAATTTTTCAGCGTAGCCTTAACCCTTTCTTTAGCTTCTTGCACCGCAGAATCGGGCAACCCCACAACGACGATTTTCGGTAGCCCCCCTGACACATCAGCCTCAACACCCACCTTTACCGCGTCAATTCCAACGATCGATGCACTCCAAACCCTAGCAAGCATTTTTCTTTATCCTTAATTTGCCTGTCCTTGATTCATCATCTATTATGATTAACAATGACTAATGAATATCGGGAGAGGCAAGAAAAACTTTTCCTTGCCTCTTCTTTTTCTCCTCTTCCCTCTCTCCTGCTGAGTCTTCCCTCTTCCCTCTTCCCCTTCTCCCTTCCGCCTTCTGCCCTCTTCCTTCTGCCCTCTTCCGTCAAACTCCATCCGTTAAATCCGTTACATCCGTTACACAATCCGTTGCCGAACTTCGTTAACACCCATGACAACTCAAGAAACGCTTTTCAGCAAAATCATCCGCAAAGAGATTCCCGCAGACATCGTTTATGAGGACGACTTGGCCCTCGCCTTCAGAGATATCAATCCGCAAGCGCCCGTCCACATCCTCGTCATTCCCAAACAGCCTATTGCCAAATTAGCCGATGCCGAGTCGGAAGATCATGCTCTCATGGGACACCTGCTGCTGACTGTCAAGCGCGTAGCAGAACAACTCGGACTTAGCAACGGCTATCGCGTCGTCATTAATAGCGGCAGCGACGGCGGCCAAACTGTAGACCACCTGCACCTTCACATTCTCGGCGGACGGCAGATGAAGTGGCCCCCAGGCTAAAGCCTAATTTTTACGCATAACTTGCGGATTCATCCTCAGAAACCCGGTTGATGTCTATTGCCCAGCGCCTCAGAAACCGGGTTTCTTTTTTCGTCAATAAACCCGGTTGATTGGCTCTTATTGAGAATAGACTTGAATTGCAAAAATAATTAGGACGGGCTAGAAGCCCATCCCACAAATTTTTTTTCTTGTGGGATGGGCTTCTAGCCCGTCCTAAAATTTAATTAAAAGAACTGTTGCAATCTTGTCTAATGCAGCCCGATCGCACTAGAAACCCGGTTGTCAGTATTCTCCCGATAAAAATTTACCCTCGCAGAATCCACCGGGTATATGTGAATAAATATTAAAAATCCTCTCCCCCAGACCTAATTAAGAGATATTTAAATAGAAAGAGAATCGACCTGAACAAAAATAATTTGATGGAGCTGCTGAACCAAGCTACAGACAATAGATTCAGTTCTTCTGACCGCTGTATTTAACTCGTTTGGTGTGTAATTTTACTTTGTAAAAAACTACAAATATTTACTAATAATCAAATTTTTGTAAAAGTTTGTAAAATTTTTGAATTGTCAGCAGAAATCCCTTGGCAAACTTTAGTGAATGGTGTTACTAATATAAGCGTGGGACATCCCCACAATGAACCTTGAAAATTCAATTAAGCCATCATAAACCAAATGACAACAACCGTACAGCGTCGCGAAAGCGGCAACGTTTGGGAACGCTTTTGTGAATGGGTCACAAGCACTGAAAACCGGATTTACATCGGTTGGTTCGGCGTCTTGATGATTCCCACCTTGCTGAGTGCCACCATCTGCTACATCATCGCCTTCATCGCTGCTCCTCCAGTGGACATCGACGGCATCCGCGAACCAGTAGCTGGTTCCTTGATGTACGGCAACAACATCATTACTGGTGCTGTTGTGCCTTCATCGAATGCGATCGGGCTTCACTTCTATCCCATCTGGGAAGCAGCTTCCCTCGATGAATGGTTGTACAACGGCGGCCCCTACCAATTGGTAGTATTTCACTTCCTGATTGGCATTTTCTGCTACATGGGTCGTGAATGGGAACTGTCCTACCGTTTAGGTATGCGTCCTTGGATCTGCGTCGCTTACTCTGCACCTGTTGCAGCAGCCACCGCAGTATTCTTGATTTACCCGATCGGACAAGGCAGCTTTTCTGACGGTATGCCCTTGGGTATCTCCGGCACCTTCAACTTCATGATCGTGTTCCAAGCCGAGCACAACATCCTGATGCACCCCTTCCATATGTTGGGAGTTGCTGGTGTCTTCGGCGGTGCTCTGTTCTCCGCCATGCACGGTTCTCTTGTTACCTCTAGCTTGGTTCGCGAAACAACCGAAACTGAATCTTTGAACTACGGTTACAAATTCGGTCAAGAAGAAGAAACCTACAACATCGTTGCAGCCCACGGCTACTTCGGTCGTTTGATTTTCCAATACGCGAGCTTTAACAACAGCCGTTCTCTGCACTTCTTGTTAGGTGCATGGCCTGTTGTCGGCATCTGGTTTACCGCTTTGGGTATTTCCACGATGGCGTTTAACCTCAACGGTTTCAACTTCAACCAATCGATTATCGACTCGCAAGGTCGCGTCATCAACACTTGGGCTGATGTCATCAACCGCGCTAACTTGGGCATGGAAGTAATGCACGAGCGCAACGCTCACAACTTCCCCCTCGACTTGGCCGCCGGTGAAGTCACCCCAGTAGCAATGGTTGCTCCTTCCATCAACGGCTAAATTTAGCTTTTGATTTAACAAAAAGCGCTCCTAGAAATAGGGGCGCTTTTTGTTTGAGCAAGTAGAATTTGAGAGATTTTTTTCGGTTAAATCCGTTAAATCTGAGATGTTGCACCATTCTCAATTAATTGTTTAGGAACAGGCTTTTCGGCCTGTTCCACAAGAAAACTAACTCTTTGTGGAACAGGCCGAAAAGCCTGTTCTTGAGAAGGGTGCAAAATGTGAGTTAAATTCATTAAATCCGTTAAATTCCGTACACTGCTCGTTGCCAAACTCCCTTCTTCCCGATCGATCTGATATATTGATTAAGAATTATTATTTTTGGCAAGCATCAAAGTGGCGATATTTAACAGGCACAAATTTGAAAAACTCGTGGTTCATAAATCAAAAACATTAGCCTGGGCGATCCCACTTTTCAGCGGCATTTTGATGGCATTGACAACCGCACCAGTAAATGCTTGGCTATTGGCTTGGGTAGCATTAGCTCCGCTGTGGGTTTTGGTTGTCAGTTATCAAAAGCCAAAAATAGAACAACAAAAACAAAAATTTCTCTTTCTTCCTTCTTTCCTCAAAATCCATCCGTTACATCCGTTACAGAATCCGTTGCCGAACTTCCTTCTTCCTTCACTCTGGGGAATTGGCTATCACGGATTAGCTTTATCTTGGATTATGGGAATTCACCCGATGACTTGGTTGGGAGTTCCTTGGTGGCCGAGTTTGGCGATCGCACTTTTTTGCTGGGCATTCATCACCCTCTGGGGAGCAGCCTTAGTCGCCGTTTGGGCGTGGCTATTTGTAATTCTCAACTCCCTCACTTTACCAGGCAAAAACCCTATTCCTAACTCCCCCCCTTTACAAGGGGGGGCTGGGGGGGGTAGCTCTAAATTTTCAGCATTAACTCGCGTTTTAATTGGCACAGCTTTGTGGTGTGCCTTAGAAAGTATTTGGAGTACAGGTTCGCTGTGGTGGACATCACTATCTTACACGCAAAGCCCGCACAATTTAGCAATATTGCACCTCGGTCAACTCTCCGGGCCCAGCGCAGTAACAGCGGCTATTGTAGCAGTAAATGGCTTAATCGCAGAAGCTTTTATTGAAGGAAGAAGGAAGAAGGAAGAAGGAAGTTCGGCAACGGATTGTGTAACGGATGTAACGGATGTAACGGATGGATGGAAGCAGGAGAGAGTCCGAGGTAAGAAGGGAGAAGTCCGAGGGAAGAAGTCGGTTGCTTATATTTTGCCTGCGGGTTTATTTTTAGTTTTGCATATTGCAGGCTGGAGTTTGTACAATCGGCCTTTAATTCAAGAGGCGGGAACATCATTAAAAATTGGCATTATTCAAGGCAATATTCCTAACGAGATTAAGTTTGACTCAGCGGGTTGGGGGCGCGCTTTAGAAGGTTACACCACTGGATACAAACAGTTAGCAGACAGAAAAGTCGATGCTGTGTTAATTCCAGAGACCGCTTTGCCTTTTATCTGGACAAACGAGTATCAACGTTCTACTCTTTCCTTTTATCAAGCTATTCTAGAACGCGGCGTTGTGGCTTGGGTTGGAGGATTCGGACAGCAAGATAATAGTATCACTAACAGCTTATTGGCGATCGATCGCACTGGAGAAATTGTCGGCCGCTACGATAAACTAAAGCTAGTGCCTTTAGGCGAATATATCCCTTTTTACGAAATCTTAGGCGGGATTATTAATCGACTTTCGCCCTTAGATGCTCATTTAGTACCCGGCAATTCTCAACAATTGTTTGATACGCCGTTTGGCCGCGCCATTGTCGGAATTTGTTACGATTCGGCCTTTGCGGAAATTTTCCGATATCAGGCGGCGAATGGAGGCGAATTTATGCTCACAGCTTCCAACAATGCCCACTACAAACCGCCCATGTTGGATCAACATCACGCTCTAGATGTGATGCGGGCAATTGAGACGGATAGATGGGCAGTTATCGCAACTAATACGGGTTACTCTGCTTTTGTAAATCCTCGCGGCGAGACGGTTTGGAAGTCTGGGATTAATACCTATGAAGTCCGAGATGCTACTATCTATCGGCGGCAAACTCGGACTTTTTACGTGCGGTGGGGAGATTGGCTGACACCTGTATTGTTAGTATTAGCGGGGTTAATGCGGTTGATTGTTAAAAAAAATTAATCCGAAGCTTTTAGATTTTAGATTTTATGTACCAATCTAAAATCTAAAATCTAAAATCGAATGACTCTACTTATCTTTCACGTGTTCGTGAACGCTAGGAGATAAAGAAATTAAATCGTCGATATTGCGCTGCATGGCAGCACAAATATTGTCCAAAGGCAAATCATTGTCATCGTGCCCGAAGGGATTTTCTATTTCAATGCCGATTTCTTCGATGCCGAACAAAGTAAAACTAATTAAAGCCACAACTAAGCCGGTTCCCCAACCCAAATCTTTCACCATTTGAAAGGGGAGGGCTAAACAGTAAAGCAACAATAGTTGTTTCAGGTGAATCGCGTAAGCCAAAGGGATAGGCGTCTTCAAAATCCGCTCGCAGCCACCTAATACATCAATCATAGAGTTGAGCAACTCATTCATACCAGTTAACTGATAAACATCGAGGCAATTGCGCTCGTACTGCTCGTGCAAGTAATCCTCAATCCAAAAGGCAATTTCTAGAGGCGGATTGTTCATTGATTTGAGCTTGTGGTAGTGCGCTGGGGACATTAACGGCTCCAACTCTGGATTGACTGATTCTTGCCGCAAATGCAGTTTTAGGGCCACTGCAAAGGCGGGTAACAGGCGCAGGACTGACTTTTTGAGTTCGATATCCTGCGGGTCTTTTTCCTCAATTGCTACCCAGATTTGGCGCGCCAAATTGCGGACGTTGTTGACTAAAGTTCCCCACATTTTTCGGCCGTCCCAAAATCTTTCGTAGGCTGTATTTGTCCGAAAAACTAATAGTAGACCCAGGACTATACTGGGTACAATACTCGACAAAATTGGTAAGGAAACTGGCCACTTAAAAAAGTGCAGTAGGGAAATAAAAACTCCAAAGCCGCCGCACAGCAAAACGCGGGGCAAAATTGAGAGAATGACAGACCCCCGAACCTGTAATGCCATTTTAAACCAAGGTGGTCGATCGTCTCTCATGCAAGTCTCCTCATTAAATTAAATTAGCCTCGCCCTAGCACGGGCGGCACAACTGCCTGCTACACTTATTTCTTCGGCTCCCACCAGTCGATTTGAGATTCGAGATTTTAGATTGACTCCACAGATAAATCTGGGGCGTTTGAACTTTGGTCTAAAATTTTTTGGTCTCCATGACTGTTGGCAGGGCTTTGATCCCTATTTGGGTGCGGTGAGAGCTTCCGAAAAAAGCTTTCCTACAAACAACCTTTGGATTTTACCCAAAAAACTCATCAGCATCAATCTAAAATCTAAAACCTAAAACCTAAAATCTAAAATTGATTGACTGAGGCACTTAATTCGGTAAGATTAATCATGTATCTTTAAACCTCAGCTTCCGTGCAAGAGCTACCGACATCTGTGCCCCCGCATTTTCACCGATTGCCAAACCAACGGTGGCAAATTTATTCGCCTCAAACACAGCAAGCCGAACAGTTTGCCACTGAAATCAGTTTGTCGCCTTTGCTGGCCCAGGTGCTGATTAACCGGGGCATCGATTCGGTTAAAGAAGTGCAAGGGTTTATCGAACCGGAATCTCTGGTTTTGCCGGCGCCAATGGATGAGTTTCCAGATTTGGCTGCGAGTGTCAAATTGTTGCGGGAGGCGATTTCGGGAGGGCAAAAAATTGCGATTTGCGGCGACTACGATGCTGACGGGATGACGAGCACGGCTTTGTTGTTACGCGCTCTCAGGGTTCTGGGGGCGAATGTGGATTATGCTATTCCGAGCCGGATGCGAGAAGGTTATGGGATTAACGATCGCATTGTAGAAGAATTTCACTCGGAAGGTGTCGCTCTCATTCTCACGGTTGACAACGGAATTGCAGCCTACGGCCCGGTTGCCAGAGCACGAGAACTCGGTGTCAAAGTTATTATTACAGACCACCACGATTTGCCGCCAAAACTGCCGCCGGCAGATGCTATTCTCAACCCGAAATTAATCGCGGAATCTTCGCCTTATCGCGGTTTAGCTGGCGTAGGCGTTGCTTATGTTTTGGCTATTACTTTGGCTCAGGATATGAAAAAAGTTGGGGGGTTGGTAAATCCCCTGCTGGAGTTATTCACGTTGGGAACTATTGCGGATTTAGCACCTTTGACTGGAGTTAATCGGCGCTGGGTAAAGCGGGGTTTGCGGCTGTTGCCTCACTCGCAATTGGCGGGTATTCAGGCTTTGATTCAGGTGGCGGGAGTGCAGCCTGGAAGTGCGGAAAGTTCATCTATTCTCAACTCAAAACTCAAGGGCGGGCACGGGGGCACCGCCCCTACTCAAAATTCGTTAAAGCCTGAAGATATTGGTTTTAGGCTTGGGCCCCGGATTAATGCTGTGGGGCGGCTGGCTGACCCTCAAATTGTGATAGAGTTGCTGACTACGGACGATCGCGAATTAGCTCTTAAAAACGCGATGCAGTGCGAACAAATTAATCAGCGCAGGCAGGAGTTGTGCCAGGAAATTGAGCAGGAAGCAATTGCTTGGTGCGAGGAAAAGGCGATCGACTTGCAGCAAGAACGAGTTTTAGTTGTGGTGCAGCCCGGTTGGCACCACGGGGTGATCGGGATTGTAGCTTCTCGGTTGGTGGAACGCTACGGCGTACCTGTGTTTATTGGTACTTTTGAGGATGAGGGCGGGCACGGGGGCACCGCCCCTACAACCTCATCCTCCTCCGTTCCCCCGTGCCCGCCCGCTAAAATTGTCCGGGGTTCGGCGAGGGGAATTCCTGAGTTTAATGTATTTGATGGGCTGAATTTTTGCGCGGATTTATTAACTAAATTTGGCGGACACAAAGCGGCTGGCGGTTTTTCTATGCCTGCTGAGAATATCGAACAATTCCGCAGCCAATTGTCAATTTTTGCCAATCAATGTTTGCAGCCGGAACACTTAAAACCGCTGGTTTCAGTTGACGTGCGAGCAGATTTGGCTGAGATTAATCTTGACCTTTACCGACAAATTGATGCTCTGGAACCTTGCGGGATTGAAAATAAGGCTCCTGTATTTTGGACGCCTAATGTTTGCATAACTGAACAGAAAATTGTTGGTAAAGGAGGTCACGTTAAATTAACTGCAACTCAAGATGGAAATGTATCGGCTAGTGTGAAGGCGATTGCTTGGCGTTGGGGCGAATATTTTCCTTTGCCTCGGCGGGTTGATCTTGCTTACCGATTGCGGGAAAATAGTTTTAATGGCAAGACATCGGTTGAGTTAGAATTGTTGGGCGTTCGGCTACCGGCAAATGCTGCTACTTCCAGGCCACCGAGGTTCGGAAAAGTTGAGTTTGATTATTGCGATCGCACTTATTCTTGCAGTCTGTCTCCCGCCGGCTCGATCGAGGAATTGAGAATTCGCAACTCTCAAGGGCAAGTTTTGGCTGTTGCACCCGGACAAAACATCGGTTTGTTAGGTAACTCCCGCAAAGATGCTAGAGAAGTCGATGTATCTCTACCTTTTTTTGAGAATTTGATTCAAACTGCTAAACACGCCCTTGGTATTTGATAAGAAAGCTCGTGCTGCTGGGAAATTTGGCGATCGAGCGTTGTGAATTTTGCCTAATTTAAAACTCAAAACTCCCAACTCTCGATCGCCGCCTAGCGTGCTATAATTACAGGTCGCCGCCTTTAGCTGCCAAGAGAAAAATCACGATCGGGCCAGAAAGCACGACGGCTGCGAGTAAAGCTACCTGAACAATGAGTTGGTAGTCTACACCACCCATACCACTGAAAAGATCGGTTATAAAGTCCATTTGTCCTCCTGACTGTAGTGATTAAGTCTAGATTGTTGCATTAGAAAATCCGCTTCTGATTTTACCGGGCGATCGACCATATTTTTTAAGGAACTTTACAAAATTCAACAAAATGTAAACTACGATCGACCTCTCAGTCATTCGATTTTAGATTTGAGATTTTAGATTTTGGATTGACCCCAGGGATAAATTCGGGGGACGCAAGGATTTTCAATTTTCGATTTTGGATTGATTCCACGGATAAATCACGTGGCGGGTACCACATGAAGAAAGTCTTGGTCACAGGGAACTGCGGACTTGATGCCCCTTCCCGGAAAGTCTCCCAAATCTCAAATCTCAAATCTCAAATCCAACCGCCCCTTCGGGATATGGGCCTCCGGCGCTGGCAATTGATATACTTGAAGAGCCCAAATCTCCTAAAGTTTGGCATTTTCCACATAATGCTCCGAATCTAAAATCTAAAATCTAAAATCTAAAATCTAAAATCAAACTATGGCTACTTGGCGTTGCGTAAAGCAGTGCGGTGCTTGTTGTTACCTCGACCCAACAGAGCGCCCAGACTTAGACGAGTATTTATCAGAAGACGAATTATCGCTCTATTTGAGCTTAGTCGGAGATGACGGTTGGTGTATCAATTTTGACAAAACCACCAGAGAATGCGGAATTTATGCCGATCGACCGCGCTTTTGTCGGGTAGACTCAGAGGTGTTTGAGGAAATGTACGGCGTTGAGCCGGCCCAATTGAACGATTTCGCGATCGAGTGCTGCTTGGAACACATAGAAGATTTGTATGGCGATCGATCTTTGGAAATGATCCGCTTTAACTCGGAAGTCGGAATTCTCGCCTTACCTGACAACTAACCGACTTGATGCTCATTAGGCTTTCTCTTTGCGGATGATTTTTCGCGCTGGGCATCTCAATCTAAAATCTAAAATCTAAAATCTAAAATCGTCTGCCGGTTTCTCACCGGGAGAGTGTCAAAATAAACAAATCAAAGAAATATCGCGCTGTTGAGTTGAGCCATGAGCAATCGAGAGGGTTTTACGGGGGGATTTATTGCCGGAGCCGCAGTTGGCGGCTTGGTGGGTGCCGTTTTGGGCGCGGTGCTGTCGCGGCGCGCTGCTGAAGCTTTGCTGAGTGAACCTTCAGAAGCAAAGACAAGAAAGATCCGCCAGAGGAAAGCCAGCCAACTCGAAGCCGAAGGGATGGAAGTAGCAAGGCTGAGTTTAGAAGATAAAATTGCCCAGCTCAATCAGGCAATAGATGACGTGCGGCTGCAACTCGGCGACGTAAACGGCAACGCGCCGGCGTCGGGCAGCGAGGGTTCGATCGCCCAAGACTCCTGAATCCCTTTAAAATTTTAGATTAGTCGGGCCGATCGATGGGGGCTACTGACATCTTGCACCATTCTCGCTTAACAGGCCTTTCGGGCCTGTGAAGCCAAGAGTGAATTTTATTGTGGGTCGTTACTCTTCTAGCCCGCCCGTAAACAGCCTCATGCTCCCCCTCTCCCCGACCTATGCTAAACTTTAAGTTAAAGTGTCTGTAAACTTTACTCAAACTTCAACGAGAATATATGAGTTATTCCCTAGGCCTTTTGGCAACCACGCTGTCCACATTTCTGCAAATCTATGTAGCCCTGATGATTATTCGGGTGCTGTTAAGCTGGTTCCCTAACATCAATTGGTACGACCCCCCGTTTTCAATTTTGAGTCAGTTAACAGACCCTTACCTCAATCTATTCCGCTCGATTATCCCCCCCTTGGGAGGGATTGACTTTTCACCACTAATTGCGTTTTTTGTACTGCAATTCGGCTCGGAATTCTTGATCGGTCTTTTGACCAGCCTGCAAACATCTTTGTAGTTGGAAAAGCTTAAGTTTTTCAGCATCGAGCGTAAATTGTTTGGCAGACCTAGCCGCCGGCAACTAAATTTTAGATTTGACATTTTTAGATTAACTCCCCGGTTGAAAAGCTGGGGAGTTTATCGTAAATTAGAAATGAGAAATTGCCGGCCGCTCAACAATCGAAAATCGAAAACTGCATCGCAATTTCATCGGCAGCCAACCCAAAATCTCCAAGAGTTTCGTTAGCGGCGAACCACGCCAGTAAAACCTGTAGCTTTAAATTGCTTGAGCTTCAAAGGTGTTCGTTGATTGGCGGCAACGGAAATTCTGAGCTGAAAATCGCTAACTCCGGGAGGAACTTCTTCTATAGAACCCAACCGAGTCCGGTTTTGCATCACCGGATTGTCGTCAGCATCATAAATGCGGCCGAAAATATCGGCATTGACAACTGGTTTGCCGGTGCTATTTTCAGCTTTCCCAGTAATCAAAAAGCAGGTAGCTTCCATAGAACTGCCGCTGGTGACTGTTCCTTCTCCCATTTCTGCCGGACATTCGCGATAAGAAAGGTCTGAAAGTTTAATCTGCGTCAAAGCCCAAGCAGGTGGAGTGAATACCAAACTAAAAATTCCGATTAGGCAAGTAGCAAAAAAAAGGCTGATAGCTCGAAATTTCATAAATGGGGGGGCAAGTATATTTTAATTCTCAGCTTAGCGCGAATTGGGCCTCAAATTCCTGCTTATAGGAATTCTGAAAACTACAGCTACTTTTTGAAGAAATGGCATTAATCTAGACCTAAATGCTGGCGCAAGGCTTGGCGCATCACATCGACTGGGACGGATTCTTGATCCAGCCAAATTTTTAAGGCGGCTGCTCCTTGTTGAACTAGCATGGGGAGTCCGTCAATAGCTCGCGCTCCCCGAAGCTTCGCATCTTTGAGAAACTGGGTAGGATTAGGGGTGTAAATTAAATCATAGACGATCGCACCTGCTGAAATTCGATCGATCTCACCAGCCGCAACCGGCGACTTTTCCCCCTGCGGATACATCCCCACAGGCGTCGTGTTCACCAGCAAATCTGCCTGCGAGATTAAGCTTGACAAATTATCCCAAGTATGCACCTGCAAATTATGCACGGGCATCGGAGAATTGACCCAACTCTGCTGAAATTCCCCTAAATTTTGTTCGTTGCGGCCGACAACGTGAATCTCTGCACATCCCAATTGAGCGCATCCAGCCACAACAGCTCTCGCGGCCCCGCCATTCCCCAAAATTACCGCTACTTTCTGACTCCAATCGGAACCCCCCCTAGCCCCCCCTTGGTAAGGGGGGGGACAGGATTCAACAGCCGTATTGCCCGTTTCTTCGGAACCCCCCCTAGCCCCCCCTTGGTAAGGGGGGGGACAGGATTCGACTGCCGTATTGCCCGTTTCTTCGGAATCCCCCCTAGCCCCCCCTTGGTAAGGGGGGGTTGGGGGGGTTTGCAGGGGCGCGAGAAAGCCTTCAACGTCTGTATTTGTGCCGCACCAACCTTTGTCAGTCAGGTATACGGTATTGACTGCGCCGATCGATCGGGCGATCGGGGAAACTTCTGACAACAGCGGTAAGATTGCTTGTTTGTGGGGAATCGTGATGCTAAATCCCCGAACGCCGATCGCCGCAAATCCTGCAAGAGCAGCTTTTAAATCCCCTGGTTTTACCGGAAACGGCAAGTAAACAAAATCGACTCCCAAGTGGGAAATAGCAGCATTGTGCATCGCCGGCGACAAAGAATGTTCGACGGGATGACCAATTACTCCCAACAGTTTAGTCGTGCCTTTAATCATTTTTGTTAGTTGACTGTTGACTGTTTATGATTAGGCGGAGATAACTCTCAACCATGAACCATCAACCATCAACTCTCAACCATCAACTGTCAACTGTCAACTCTCAACTCTCAACTGTTTCCCGAAACTCTTTGGCGTCAGCCAAAATCGGATTGACATCAAACCAATAATCTTCGCCGTAACGGTATTCAAAAACCCAGAGACTCCGCAGCAATATTTGGTATTTAGTTTCCCCGTTCACAGTTTTGGTAACGGATACTTGGCGCAGCAATTGCCACTCATCAGGTTCGATCGCCAAAGTAAGCTGGTGGCGGCGCTGGACGATCACATTTTCCAAAGTTTCCCGCGACAGAGGAGGGTCTTGTTTCTGCAGACAGCCATACAGTAGTTGCAGCAAATTGCGGACATGACCGCCGCTGACTCGACACAGGCGATCGAGAGTTTCCGCAGAGTCGAAAACTTTGCCCACCAAAGCATAGCGCTGTGAAGGATGCACCGTTGGAAAAGCCCGCGCCAGAACCATTTGCCGCAGCAATTCCACACCCTCAGAACACTCAGAACCATCGCTAAACTGCACCGGCACCATCGGCAAAACCTTCGGATCTACCCCAAATCGATTGGTCAACTGGCCCAAATCGTTAGAGAAAATCAGCACCAAAGGAATTGTATACACGACGTGGCAATTTAGTCTTGCCAATTGTTCGCCGCGATCGACAAACAGGTATTCCGGCTGCAGTCGCCCCGTCGGTTTCGCGCACAGGTGTATGCGATCGAGATTGTCGATAATTACCACAAGTCCCTGTTTTCCCTGGCGTTTCAGTTCTTGGTTAGCCGGTTCCAGCAACTCCTTATTCAGTGCATCTAAAATTACGTTAGTTCGCGGCTCCAAATATTGCCTTAACTCCGATCGCAGATTCGGAGCATCTTTCGCCTTAGCAGTAATTTTCCCAATTCCCAAAGACAGAGAAAATTCTCCCTCCGTGCTGGCATTTATTTCCCCAAAACCAGGGACATTAGCTTCAGCACTCAAGTCTATTTGAGTTTGAAAAACATCAGCAACCCCTTTGAGCAAAGCTTTAAAACCCGTCGGTTGCAGCTTGATTTTCATTTTCTCGATACTTTCGCTCACCTGACGAGCAACGCTCAATAAAATGTCAGTGATATCTACATCTGCCATGTCTAAGTCTTTACTCGACTCAAAATAAACAACATGAAATCCTTGTTGCTGCAATTGAGCTTGTAGCCGCAGCAATTCAGTTGATTTACCAGAGCCGATGTGACCGGTGAATAATTGACAGGTAGGTGAATCGGGGGACAGACGGCTGATGGTGCGCTCCAATTGTTCTACGATCGTGCCGCCCCGCACTGAAGAGAAATCGATATAGTATTGTCGGTCTTGTTGATTTGCTACTGCCAGGGTGTAGCTGGGATTGCAGGCGCTATAAAATTTCTGTAAATTTAGTTCCATACCCTGTTCCATCTTTCACAACATTATGCCCTAATACCTTATTCATTTCGCTACTTTACTAATCAGAACAAGTGGCCCGTTTATTGTGCTGTTTTATTTTGCGGTCAATATCTTGATGTAGCTCATACAAATTTAGATTTTAGATTTTAGATTTTAGATTTTAGATGGGTAATGACTCATCACTATCGCGTTTGGGTTCTTCCCTCCCTGGCCCTTCTTTTTTTAAACTTTTATCATAATACGCGCTAACCAATTATACCTAATTTTTGCCTATAGGGAATGAAGGGAAATCACTAATGCCCGATAACTAGGTAATGGATCTGTCTGTGCCGATCGCAATTTTGTATATTGAAATCAACGACGAAGAGTGGGCGGTAATGTTCTCGCGTTAAAGTGGCTATTTGAGTACGGTTAACCGAATATCTAAAGGGCGGGTGCAAGTTTCCGCCCCGACTTCATAAACCAATATATTGTGTTTTCTATGCTGAATTGTCCGATAAATTATCCATATTCCGCCTCCGATACAAAAAATACTTGTTGTCAGTTTGAATAAAAAAACACGCTAGTATAGAAACCGCCAAGGCGGTTGCTATATCGCCATTAACCGATTAATCATGGCTGTAATTAATAATCCTAAGATTAGCGAAATCAATAAGCTAATCCGCATTTAAATTGCATAGTAAAATAAATTTTTTCTCTTGTGGGAAGTAGGGCTTGGGCCCGAAAGCCCGCCGTTAACATACAAATTAAATGCACAACAGCTTAGATCGACAAACCCATATTCTTTTCGTCCTATACTTTGTAGTTTGGTATTCTTGAGTGGCAGTTAGTTTAATTATTCAAATCCTAAATATACTCAGTACAGTCAATCGATTTTAGATTTTAGATTTTAGATTTTAGAGGCGACCCCACGGATAAATGCTCTTTCTTGAGGATTTTCGATTTTCGATTTTGGGTTGATTCCACGGATAAATCACGTGGCGGGTACCATCAAGAAATTCGTGGTCAGAGACCATACTGAATTGCCAACCATTTCTCACGCTTGCCTGCCCGTTATCAAATTTCTCAGTCTCATCAAACTGTGGTTCAATTTAGTCCACTTAAGTGGACTTCAGCTATGAGACAGGGATTTCAATCCCTGTCGGACTCTCGGACTCATCGATCGACCCCGATCGCACTTTTGGGGCGATCGGGTTTTGCTTTGAGTCCTAGCAGTGATAGAAATCCCCGTCGAGAGAGTTAAAGTCGGTTTTAACTGACATCTTGCAGCAATATCAATAAGAGGATTTTTCGTGGGGTCGGGCGGGTTTATAGAACCTATTTGCAAGCTTTAAGGCTGTTGGCGAACCCGCCCCTAGGGCTAATTGAGAATGGTGCAAGATATCAGTTAAAACCGACTGAAACGCCAAATCAAACGATCGCCCACCTCAGTCCTCATAGCAAGGACTTTAGCTAGGACACAGGGAGTTCAATCCCTGTCGGACTATGGGACTCGCCGATCGATCAACAGCGTAACATTACCAAAAATCCCCCGCTACAGCATTACCATAGCGAGGGATTTTTGTCAACCTACAAAATCAACTTTCTTGCAGTTTGTTGTTAGCTTCTGTCGATCGCAGCCACAGGCTCAAAACTCGGAACCACAATTTCACCATTCTGCTTAGTCAACTGGTTGTACAGTCTTTCAGTATTCGGGAAATTAGCAGCAGGTAGAGTCGGGAAGCGGCGGTAAGGAACAGTATCCTCACCAAAAGCCTCAGCATATTCAACGCTGTTCAACATCGCGTTGATAAAGCCCTTAATCCCTTTACTTGCCAAGATTTGGTTATAAGTCCGAATCTCCGCTTGATTGCGAGGAGCACGGCCCAAGAAGTGCTTCGTACCCAACTCAATTACCTTAGTATTGGGATAAGGTGCGTAGAACTGTTTGATGTACAGCGACGAGCAGCCCAAAGCCTCAATGAACTCCTTGAGATTGATTTCATTGTTGCCCAGTTTGCTTTCGAGCGCCGTGAATTCATTCTTCACAACGTAGGGGTTTAAATCGCGTTCAAAAATTTGACGGTAAGCAGCTTGAATTAAAGTTTTCAAAGCTACTTTGTCCGAAGTTGTCGTCAGCTTGAACATCTTAGTTTGTTCGCGCCGCTTGCTAACACCTTGAGCAATCCGACTTTGCAACTCGATATCGCCTCGGTTGCCTGCTGTACCCAGTTCAATAAACCGAGGAGTTTCGGGCGTCTGAGCTTGGAAATTTTGCTCAGCGATGGAACCCGATCGCATCGTCCGCATCGACAAACCACCGGGAGTCACATAGCGCTCGTAGGGCACTGTATCTTCCCCGAAAGCTTCGTTGTACTCCATGCTGTCCATGATGCTATCGACTAGCGCGTAGAAACCCTTCTTGGCGCAAATGTCAAAGTAAGCGTTCATTTCCTGACGGCCGTAGGTAGGGCGTCCCAGGAGTCGGCGGTGAATGTACTCGATCGCCTTACAAACGTAGAGCTTGCTCCAGTACATATTGCGGAACACATCAGACTTCGCCAACATCCGAATAAACTCGCGCATCGGAATCTCGCCGTTTTCCAGCTTAATTTCCGCTACCTTTTGGCGCTGCCCGTCGAACACATCGCGACCAAACACTTGCAGGTAAGCAGCCCGAATCACCGCTTGGGTGGAACTTTCGGTATATTTGACACTGGAAGAATTGCTGTAGCTGCTGGAGACACCGCGGGCAGTTTTCTTGGAAGCAACATAGTTGCTCGGTAACTGGTCTAATTTAAAGACCTTGGGGCCCAGAGAACCAGGAGCAGCACCGCGAGCCGCCGGATTGCTCAACTGATTGTCAATCCCCGCACCTTGACGGATCAGGATACGGCGAGTGTCTTTGCCGAAGGGAGCTGGACGGCTCTTGGGGTTGCGAGTTTCTTTCGGGAAAATCGCGCCGAACTGAATTTCTAAGGGGTCATTGCCAACACCGTAAACGTGCTGGTCTGGCAGAGGCTGGGTGTAGCCAGCAAACAAGGTGATGAACTGAGGAACCTTGCGGAACGGAGCGCTGAAATTGAACAAATCAATTTGCGGGCCCCAGTTGCGACACTCCTGAGCTTCTTGGCCCAAACCGCGCAGGTAAGGCACTGTTTCTTCGCCGAAGTAGTCGGAATACTCCTGGGAATAAACCATCGCGTCTACGAGGGCTGGCAGGCCGCCTTTGCTGACGATCGCAAAATACTTGCTAAATTCCTCCCGCGAGCTCAAACCGCGGCCCAAGAAGTGGCGGGCGGCAAGTTCTACAGCGCGGCTGTTGACAAACGGCTCGTAGAATTGCTGACGGTACAGAGGAGATTTGCCAAGGCGGCGAATAAACTCTTTCATCGAGATTTCGCCATTTTTGACCTTGGATTCCAAGTCAGAAATGCTTTGGCTGTATGCGCGGGTAATATCGCGCTCGAATACTTGGCGGTAAGCTGCTTTGACTACTTCTATCTTTTCGGCCGAAGACAGACCGGTTTTCATGACGAATTTCGATCGGCGCTCGGCTGCGTTGAAGTAAATCTGAGGCAGTTGCAGCCCTTGCTGGTCGTTGCTTTCGCGCTGCCGCACCTTGTCTGAAGGTGTGGGAGCTTTGAATTCGGTAATTGCTACGTCGAAATACTGTCCGACGATCGCACTAGCCTCTGCATTGTTTCGGAAATAGCCCAAAGATGCTGCCTTCATTTCCTGCATTGCCACAATTGTGGCCGCCGAAGAGCAAGCATTTTCGATGATTTCCCGCAATCCGCGCACGTTCACCGAAATAATATTCGGGTCGCCAGCGACAATTGCGTAGGTGATGTAACGCAAAAACCAGCTCAAGTCCCGCAGAGATTTGGTCATGTTGCCCGGGCCGTAGCGCGAGACATTGATCGGCTGAAATCCTGCTGGGATTGGGCCGCTGTAGCCGCCACCGTTGCCAGAAAATAGATTTCCTAGCCCCAAGAATCCGCCGCCGCCACCGCCGTTGCCGCCAGAGCGGCTTTCTACGTAGGTGACATTTCCCAGTTTCATGCCTTCAGAGACATTCGCCGAACCGCCACGTGCCGCCCCTGCTACAGCCATCGCAGGTTCTTGTGGTCTTTCCAAAAATGCCAGCGGGGAACCGCCGGTAAAAATCCGGTTAGCTGCGCGGGATACTATCAGTTCCGAGTTTTGGGTCAGCGTCGCAGAGATATCGATCCGAAGAGCCCCGGAACTGAAATAACTTGCCAGTTCGCTGAGTTCGCCCCGCTGTAGAAAGCGGTCTTGCTGTTCTGCTTGCGAAATTGTTGCGACCGGTACAGTTTGATATAGTTGCGGACGCGCAACCGAGCTTCCACCACTTGCTTTTACAGTCATTAGACTCTTTCGCTCCCTATCTAAATCGTTGCAGCATTTAACCAGACTAACCTTGCCTTCTCATGCAGGTCAAAGTAGGTATTTTTGCTTTGTTTACTTTTTGCCTTTACCTGTCACGAGGTTCGGGCGCGCTTACTTTCTTAGATTAAAATGTTTTGGTTTCATCTTTCTGCCTGCGGGTAAATGTCCGATCCGAAGGCAGGCACGGGGTACTCCCTCCGCTGCGATCCGTCGGTATACCCGTGGAAAAAAAGACTCGGCAGGAGAGTTGCCTTTGGGCGATTGCAGCCAGTGCCTTGAATTAAAGGAAAAGAAAATCAAAAATTTTCTTCTGCCTGTTTCGAGACCTGTTGCTCTTTTGAAAGACGCCTCCGCTTTACCCGACAGTTCAGCGGTGGGCTATTGACAGTCCTCGTTTGTTAAAAAGCCTGTCGAGATTTATTGTATAGATTTAAGAGAGCTTATATGAGAAAAAATGATAAGTTTTATTACGCAGAAGCTGTCAACCGATTTTAGATTTTAGATTTTAGATTTTAGATTGAAGAATCGACCCCACCGATAAATCCGGGGGGCGCGGATCAAATTGCTGTCGGTCAGTGGTCAGCGGTCAGTTGTCAGTCCAATCCCGAATCCCCAAGCCCAACAAATGTCACCTATGGATACTACACCCGATATCAGTGCTGCCGTGCGGCGGCTTTACGATACTTTCCCTTTCCCGCCCGATCCTTTGTCAGATGAACCGCCCCCAGGCTACAACTGGCGCTGGAGTTGGCCTGATGCTTACAATTTTTGCACTGGCCAAAAGCCGCCAAAACTAGATGTTCGGATTTTAGATGCTGGCTGCGGCACGGGTTCGAGTACCGATTATCTGATTCACCTCAATCCCGAAGCTTCGGTGACGGCGATCGACCTGAGTGAAGGTGCTTTGAAGGTAGCACAAGAACGCTGTCGGCGCTCTGGAGCGCGGGAAGCTGATTTCCGCCACCTCAGCCTGTACGATGCGGCTGAGTTAGATGGCGAGTTTGATTTGATCAACTGCGTGGGTGTGCTGCACCATTTACCCGATCCGATCCGGGGCATTCAAGCCCTGGCGGCGAAGTTGGCGGCGGGCGGTTTGATGCACATTTTTGTGTATGCTGAGCTCGGACGCTGGGAAATTCAACTCATGCAAAGGGCGATCGGACTTCTCCAAGGTTCCCAAAAAGGTGACTATCCCGATGGTGTGAAAGTCGGTCGTCAAATCTTTGCTTCTCTACCAGAAAACAACCGTCTTGTCAAGTACGAAAAACAGCGTTGGGCAGGAGAAAATCAGCGGGACGAATGTTTTGCTGATATGTACGTTCACCCGCAGGAAATTGACTACAATATCGAGACTTTGTTCGAGTTAATTGACGCTTCGGGATTGGAATTTATCGGTTTCTCAAATCCGGGATATTGGCAGTTAGAAAGACTTTTGGGGAAAGCGCCGGAATTGATAGAAAGAGCTCAGGGTTTGACGGAACGGGAGCTTTATCGATTAATTGAATTGTTGGATACGGAAATCACTCATTACGAGTTTTTCTTGGGCAAAAAGCCTGTTAATAAGATTGATTGGTCGGACGATAAGGCACTTTTGGCGGCAATTCCTGAGTTGAGTGGTTGTATGCACGGTTGGCCGAGTCAACAAGTGTTTGATTGCAATTACCAATTGGTCAATTTGTCAAGTGCTGAATTTGAGTTTTTGCAAGGTTGCAATACCAGAACTGTGGGAGAGATTTTGGCGGATGTGGAGATGGGATTGGATGAAGTGCGATCGATCTTATCAAAACAGCTAATTTTGCTCACACCCGGTAAAATCTAAGGGCGGGCTCTCCGGCCCAACTCCTACTCCCCACAATCAAATTAGCTTTTTGTGGAACAGGCATCTTGCCTGTTTTTTGCTCAGAGTATAATTTCTGTTAAATTCCCAATTAATCAAGGCTTTACAGTTGGAGGATTAACAGCCGTAATTTGTGAATAACGAGCGAAATCAGCAATGTTAAAAGTTAGGATATGGGTTAAACCATGAACTAGCATAGCAGCAACTAGCCGCGCATCATGAACCTTAACACCTACAACCTTATTTGCGATCGCCAGTCGCTCCCATTCTTGATAAATTGCTTCGGTATCCAACAACAGAGGAAAAAGCTGTTTTAAGCGATTAATTTCTGCCTCTGCTTCTATTGCAGTACGCCCTAATCCATGTCTCTGAATCGGGCGCGTGCAAACGTTGCTTAACTCTCGGTTTGGACTAAGGAATGAGAATTAAATAACTTCCACAAGTTTGTGGAAGTTATTGCTCATTCCTCAGTTCCCAGGCTGGAGCCTGGGAACCAGTTAATCCTGGATGCACGTACTAGAATTTCCTGTCATTGCGAACGTAGTGAAGCAAGTCTGACGGGTGGTTGGATTTTTGCCCGTAGCAATCCCTAGTTTTTCTTGCAATTATTCAATGATTTTTTGCAGCCCCCGTACCATTTCTAAAAGTTCAGCTTGGCTCAACTGCTCTATTTCGGTTTTTTTCTGCTTTCTGGTTGCTGCGGGCTTTTTCATTGGTTTATTTTACCAACTTTTGTCACCGAAGTTTTTTTGACCTGAATCCTTACGAATTTTTTTATTCTGTTCTTTCAATGATGATAGTCAGGTGAGCTACTAATGCACCTATCGCTCCTACTGCTGCAATGACTGGAAACAACGCCGCACCGATGACTCCGCCGACTACTCCCACTGTCAAAGGAACTTCTACTAAGATCCGTCCCTCTTCATTTTTGATAATGATTCGGCGGATATTTCCTTCGTGAATCAGTTCTTTAACTTTAGCAACCAAATCGTCGCCGTTAATTTTTACCTCCTCGACGCTAACTTTTTCCTGAGTATAAGCAGGAGTTTCTAGAGGAGTCGTTTCAAAATTAACCTCAGCAACTTTTTGGGCCGAAACTTTTTCAGATACAGGTATTGATTCGAGTTCTCTTGTCCCGACAGGTTCTTGTTCGCGATCTGTAGGTGTGTCCATTTTTTGTTCTCCTTTTAGGTAAAAGTATTTTTGTATAGAATTATATTGAAATATAACACGCCACTTTTTTTCTATCAATCATTCTTTTGGGTGATATTGCTGCGGGTGCTATGGTGCTTTTCTCTATTGATCTTTGACGGTGAGAGCCTAAAATCCTTCCTCAGTGGGCGTTAGCAGCCGACTTCACTTGTGCCGTTTGGTTAACTGTCTGCTTCTGGCCCTCGCACCGCCTAATCCTTGAAAAGCGTCCAATCCAGACAACGAAAGGATGAGAGCGACTTCCACACTCTCAGAGACTCAGGCTCAACAGGTGTACAGGTTGAAATACTGACATTGTACTGAAAGTACGATCGTCCCGCCGTGTATACAATTACCACCTCTCGTTCGGGAAACCGCACATGAAAACCGTCGCTTACTTTCCTCAAATGTTATTTCAATTTAGCTCAGTGCGATCGCCACATCAAACCCGACCCCCCGAGGTTCCTCAAATCAACATCTTAGAGTTTCTAATGAGAATTGCCTAAAATCAAGGGGGAGGAGAAGTAATAATGATCGAAATATTACCGCAACTAAACCAACTTGTTCACATTGAAGTTGAATTTGGGGAAACGGAAAGGTAAAATAGAATTATTTGCTTCTGCTTCCTCTTGATTCTCCGTGTCCGATTTGCCAGCGACAAAGTTTGAATCTCAAGTTGGGAACCCGATGGTACTTTTCTGGAAAATTTTAAGGCACATCAAGCGGATGTGTCGAATGTGAGTTTTAGCTGCGATCGCACAACTTTAGCATCTGCCGGGAAAAATTTCGTTGGTGAAGCTTTGGAGTCTCGATGCGGCTAAAGTATAAGCTGCCGAACTTGACAAATTGCTCGCCATCGGCTGTCCTTGGCTCTGAGACTACCTACAATACAATCTTCGGGTTGAGTGCGATCGGCATTTGTGCAAAAAAACTGACAATTGACATTTCTTGGCAATTGCCGGAAACCTGTTTTGCCTGAATTTTCAAATCGGGCGATCGGCTGCTGATTTGTCGCTATTCTTGTCTTATTGTAATATAATTTTACGCAAGGGGCAATACGAAATGTACTGCCACAGGTCGCAGATGTCTATCCATCTGAACCAATTTAATGTCATCAAACATTAAAAATAGTTATGACTGTTATATTCGGATTAGTAAAATCTTGGATATATAAAATTCAATACATAGTCAGGTTTCAAAGGGGTGTCTGCTGTTAAATCAATCTAACCTGCAATATCATTTCTGGTGACACCAGCACGATTTAAGGAAAAAAATCCTGCTGAATTAACTGGGTTCGAGGGAGCAGAGGAAAGTTGATGACTAAGCTATAAAAAGAGTTGAAAAAGCCTTCTAAATAGTAGGCAATACTCCAGCAGCAAACCACAACTGCCAATTACCAAAGGAGGGAGCAGTGTATGAAACTGACGGGTTGAGTCCCCTAAAATCGTCGCTTGGTTTGCGATCGACTCTACAGGAATTAACCCTGTACGACTTTCTCCTAGAATCTGAGTGTCCGGGAGACGAAGTTGCTAAAATTTTTCAAGCAAACCCTTTAGTTCCGGGCATCATCATCACTCAGCAAGGAAAGTTTATAGGGATGATTTCGCGGCGGCGTTATTTTGAACACATGAGCCGCCCCTACAGCTTGGAGTTATTTTCTCAACAGCCTTTGTTCATACTCTACCGCTTTACTAAAACTGATATGTTGGTTCTCGATCGCGAAACCTCAATTATGACAGCAGTGCGGCAGTCTTTGGAGCGATCGCCCGAACTAATCCACGAACCAATTGTAGTACAAGTAGAACCGGAAACTTACAAACTTTTAGACGTACACCAACTGCTGCTTTCTCAGTTGCAAATTCACGAGTTATCAACCGTGGCGATGCGCGAGTCGCAAGCACAATTGAGACATCAAGCCCAACAGCTCGAACTGGCCCTGCTGGAACTTCAGCGCACTCAAACTCAACTAATTCAAACAGAAAAAATGTCTTCTTTGGGGCAGTTAGTAGCAGGAGTAGCTCACGAAATCAACAATCCCATCGGCTTTATCTACAGCAATTTGCACCACGCTAAAGAGTACACGCAAGCTTTAATGCAGATGCTCGATATCTACAGGCAGCAGTGTCCCGCATTCATACCGGAAATTGCAGCGGAAGCGGAAAAAATAGAACTCGATTATTTGCTAGAAGACTTGCCCAGAGTCTTAAATTCTATGCAGCAAGGTGCAGAAAGAGTGCGCGACATCGTTTTGTCGCTGCGGAATTTTTGCAGATTAGACGAAGCTGAAATGAAGCAAGTCAACATTCACGACGGTATCAACAATACGATTATGCTTTTGCAAAGCCAGCTTAAAGGAAAACCGGGGCAGGAGGCGATCGAAATTCACAAAGAATACAGCGACTTGCCACTGGTGCAGTGCTATCCCGGACAACTCAATCAGGTATTTATGAATATTTTACTTAATGCAGTTTACGCTCTGGTTGAGTCTAATACATACGAAAATGTCGATAAAAAAAACGCAAATAAGTCGCAATTAGGCGAAAAAGATCAGTCTAGTACAAAGACTCAATCATCAGTTTCTAAGTCTACCCGCCTGATTCCTACGATTCTGATTCGCACCGAGTTAATTGAGAAAAAAAAGGTAATAATTAAAATTTCTGACAACGGCCCGGGGATGACAGAAGATGTTCGGAAGCGGTTGTTTGACCCTTTCTTTACTACTAAGCCAGTCGGCCAAGGAACGGGTTTGGGACTGTCGATTAGCTATGAAATTGTTGTCAACCAACATGGCGGCGCATTGAAGTGCTTTTCGGAACCGGGAAAAGGAGCCGAATTTGCGATCGAAATTCCACTTCAACAGTCTTCCCTAGCACAGATTTTGCCTCGCTTTGCGTGATACAACAGAAGGAAGTTCGGCAACGAGCAATGTACGGGATTTAACGGATTTAAAATAATTAGCATCTACTCAAAGGTGGTCAGAAACCGGGTTTTTCACCCTCATATTTGCTTGCAGCGCGCAGATTCGGTAAAAAACCCGGTTTCTTAGGTTGGAGTGCGTCTAGGACTAAAGAATAAAGCCCGTCAGCTACCGCGAACCTTTGCAAACCCACTTCCACAAAGGATGACTCGGCCCCTGTTGGCGAATGCGGCGAACTTGTTGTTCCAAACCCTGTTTTTCCCGCAGGGGCAATCCTCGCACCATATTGCGACTTTGCCAAGTTAGCACTCCCAAAGTCATCCCCAAGCACAAACCTAAACCGAGAGTGGGCCAGCGATGAAAAGATAAACCATAGCGCACTGCGACCCAAGTGAAGTGTTCTAACCACAAAGCGATTTCGCGGCGCAAACCCCAAATGCTCAAAGAACCGACGCTAATCCACAGCAATATCACTGTTAACCAGCGGCCGTAAACTGTTAGTTTGTGAAGCCTTTGGACTTCAATTTCAAAAGTTTGGTCAGTAGTCATTTGTTATTTATTATTTGTTATATTATGTCCGGTCGATTACCCCTAATACGGTAGGGGCTGGTTCACGAAAAATATCCGCCAATAATTGACAATCTCAAAAACCCGCCCTTTTAATCGCTCGATTGGACATGATATTATTTGTCATTTGTCATTTGTCATTTGTCATTAGTTATTGATGATTTATTATTAGTCAGTCAACAGTTAACCGTTAACAGTTAACCGTTAACAGTCAATTAAACTTCCTCTGACTGGTTGATTCCTTCTGCGGGGACGGGGATGGAGTGGCCGGTGCGACTGCGCCACCAAGCTAGCAGCGTACTGGCAACGAAAATACTCGAATACGAACCAGCAATAAAACCGACAATCAAAGCTAAAGCAAAGTATTTGAGGGTTTCGCCACCAAACAAAAAGATTGAAAACAATGTCAGCAGCGTGGTAAACGTTGTGTTAATTGACCTTCCCAGCGTCTGCATGACAGCATCATCGACAATTTGATCGATCGACTGTCCCGGATTTAGCTTGATTACTTCTCGCACGCGATCGTAAATTACCACAGTATCGTTAACAGAAAAACCGATAAGTGTCAAGAGCGCGACCACAAATAAACTATCAACTTCCAGTCCTTGAACTAAACCCAAAAACGAGAAAACACCAAGCGTGACCAACACGTCGTGAAGCACAGCCACAAAAGCAAAAAAGGCATAATCCAACTGAAATCGGAATGTCAGATAAGCAGTAATTCCAGCAAAAGAAACCAACAAAGCCAGCAAACCAGAAGTAAACAACTGTTTGCCGAGGGTAGGCCCAACCGTATCAATTTGAGTAGATTGAGGAGCAAAAGCGCCTATCTTTTCGCTCAAAGCTGTTTGCAAATTAGTCCGCTGTTCGACATCCAAAGTTTTTGTTCGCAGCGACAAACCCTGCTGTTCTTGGCCGATAACTTGAATGCTGCTACCGGCCAAACCTTGGGTGTCTAGGACTTGGCGGACAGCAGCAAGATCGATAGGTTTACAATTGTCCGGTTTTGTGCAGTCGAGTTCAAATTGCAACCGAGTGCCGCCGATAAAGTCCAAACTGGGGCGCAGGGGTGCGCGGATGTCGGGACGAGTCCAAGAAATCGCCATCGACACTATACCTGCGAGGATTATAGCGGCGGAAATACTCCACCAGAGCGATCGATATTTGATTACACTGAATTTCATAATTTGAAGGAAGAGGGAAGTTCGGCAACGGATTGTGTAAGCTGTTACGCATCTAAATTGTATTTTTGGGCGGGCGGGACGCCCACCCCACAAGAATTTGCTCGAATTTGATTGTCAAATGTAGATGCGCCTCACCTTAACGAATGTAACGGATGTAAGAAGGAAGGAAGAAGTCAACAGTCAACAGTCAACAGTTAACTATTAGCAGTTTTCGACAAATCGGGACAGAACAACTGAGGTTTCCGCAGGGCTGGAAAGCTCAATACTACGAACAGCAGAGTGCGGCTGCAAGTGAGCGCAGTAAACATACTCACTAATACGCCCAATGCCAGAGTTACAGCAAACCCTTTAACTAAACCAGCGCCCAACCAGAACAAAGCAACACAAGCAATAACTGTTGTGACGTTGCCGTCTAAAATGCTGGAAAAAGCGCGGTAAAAACCCGATTCGACCGATCGATAAAGCGATTTCCCCGCCCGCAACTCTTCGCGGGTGCGCTCAAAAATCAGCACGTTAGCATCCACAGCCATCCCGATGCTGAGCACAAAACCAGCAATTCCCGGCAGCGTTAATGTCACTCCCAAAAGCACGAAAGCTGCCCAAGTTAACAGAGCATAAATTAACAGCGCAATATTGGCAATTACGCCAGGGAGTCGATAGTAGGCAACCATGAAAATCAAGACTAAAATCAAGCCGCCGATACCTGCGTTAATACTGCTTTGAATGCTGTCTCTACCCAAGGTAGCGCCGACAGTACGGTTTTCTACAATTTCGACTGGTACCGGCAAAGCGCCGCCCCGCAGTTGCACTGCCAAATCGTTGGCTTCTTGGGTTGTAAAGTTGCCTTGAATTACGGCACTTCCACCAGTAATTCCTGTTTGGGCAAATTCAACGCCGACGACTGGAGAACTGATCATTCTATCGTCTAGGAAAATACCGATACTGCGTCCGGTGCCTGCTAAATTTTTAGTGAGTTGGGCAAATAGTTCGCCTCCTTTGGTATCGAAAACAAGAGCAACGTTCCAGTTGTTCCCAGAAGCCAAGGGTTGAGGTTGAGCGTCTTTGAGGTTTTCGCCGCCGAGGCCGCTGCTTTTGAAGAGTTTGGCGATCGCCTCATTGCTTCTTGTCAAAGCAGCCTGATTTTCTTTAATAGCTGCCTCATTCGGGCTAATTTTCAGTTCTGCTTGTTTGACCAGCAATTCCTGCTGCAACTGCCTTTCAATGCCCAATTGTGCTTCTGTTCCGGGCAGTTGTTCCAGAAATTCTAGCTTGGCCGTGCCGCCCAAAACTCGTTCTGCTTGCTGCGGGTCATTTACTCCTGGCAACTGCACGAGAATTTGGTCTTCTCCTACTGTTTGGACTAATGCTTCGGAAACACCCAAACCGTTGACCCGGTTTTCGACAATCCGCCGCACTGCTTCTAACATTCCCTGGTCAATTTTGGGAATTGTGGGGGTAGTTTTTACTTGAATTGTGAGTTGCGACCCTCCTTGCAAGTCTAATCCCAGCCGCGTCGGAATTGTTACTATTACAGTAATGGCGGCGATGATTAGAACAAAAATTAGGGCTAATAGGGAACGTTGTTTTTGCATATTTAATTATTAGTCATTAGTCATTAGTCATTAGTCATTAGTCATTGGTCATTAGTCAGTAGTTAGGTGCAAGAAATAATCAATCGGTGCATCCGTTTTTTAGCATCAATGTCCTGCTGGATATCGTTAGTTTTAGCGAACAACAAAAGAGTGATAACTAATGACTAATGGCTAATGACTGATGACTATTTATACTCGCAAAGCTACCATTTTTTGGACGGCTTCGACAATTTGATTGGGCTGGACAATTGTCAGTCTTTCCAAATTGCCGTTGTAAGGTGTGGGAATATCTTGTGAAGACAGGCGCAAAACTGGTGCGTCGAGTTCGTCAAAAAATCGATCGCTGATTGAGGCAATTAGTTCGGCACCGATGCCTCCTGTTTTCATGCACTCCTCTACAATAATTACTTTGTGAGTTTTGCGAATGGATGCGCCGATGGTCTCCATGTCCAGGGGTTTGAGAGAAATTAGGTCGATCACTTCTGGATCGTAACCTTCTTTTACCAGGGCGGGCACGGCTTGCATGACGTGGTGCCGCATCCGGGAATAAGTCACGATTGTCACATCTTTGCCCGATCGCACAATTTCTGCCTTGTCCAGCGGCACTAAATATTCTGTTTCTGGCAAATTTTCTTTGAGGTTGTAAAGAAGAACGTGCTCGAAAAACAGAACCGGGTTATCGTCGCGGATGGCTGATTTTAAGAGTCCTTTGGCGTTGTAGGGAGTCGAACAGGCGACTATTTTCAAACCCGGTACTGCTTGGAAATATGCTTCTAGGCGCTGGGAGTGTTCCGCGCCGAGTTGCCGGCCCACGCCCCCTGGCCCACGAATTACCATTGGCATTTTGAAGTTGCCGCCCGATGTGTAGCGCAGCATTCCGGCATTGTTGGAAATTTGGTTGAAGGCCAGCAGCAAAAAGCCCATGTTCATGCCTTCGATGACCGGCCGCAATCCCGTCATTGCTGCGCCTACTGCCATGCCTGTAAAGCTATTTTCGGCGATCGGGGTGTCGAGCACTCTAAGTTCGCCGTATTTGTTGTAGAGGTCTTTGGTGACTTTGTAGGAACCGCCGTATTGGCCTACGTCTTCGCCGAGTACGAATACGGCGGAGTCGCGGGCCATTTCTTCGTCTAACGCCTCGCGGAGGGCGTTGAACAATAAGGTTTCTGCCATAGGAGGTGAAGCAATCATTGCAGGAGGGTCAGACTAGAATCTTAACCTTTTGGGGGTGTCGATCTAGGAGTCGATCGCAAATTCGGCAATTGAACCAGGCAGAATTGGCAAGACATTTATCATAATCATTTAATTTTGTCAAGTAGCGAAATTTATATTTCTGAAAAATGTTTTTGCAGTAAATCGTGAATAAATCGATAGCGCCGATCGCCTGTTTTTTGCAGCAACAAGCGATCGGCTGCTGCATCGAGAAAACGCTTGTAATCCCAAGGAATGTAGCCCTTCGACCACAGCATAAGGTGCAATATAAACCTTTCAATCCCCGGAATTCCCGGCAACAAAGCACTAATTACCGCAGCAACAGCACCCGCAATTAATCCCCAAATTGACCCGGAGACTAGGCTGGCAATTAATCCTAAAATCACCCAAATCAGCCCGCCAAGCAGCTTAACTCCAAGCTGATACTTGCGCCGTTCCTCGCCTGTTTGCAGCCAGCTAGACGGTATGCGATCGAGGTAAAATTCTTGAATTCCTTGCTGTTCCATCCTTCTGGCCAACCATCCCAGCCAGTGGCGAATTTGTTCCGGCCGCAGTTCCTTACCTCTGGGATACTGCTTGACTTGCCCGGTCATTTGGTGGCGAATATAGGCAGTTAAGAGATATTTGCGCTGTTCTTCGGCCGAAGTTATGCGCTTCCAAGCTTCAATTAAAATATCGTCGTAAGCCAGAGCCATCATGCTCAAAAGCAAGGGAACTTTTGCCAATTTCAACAACTCCGGCTCATGCTCAATGCTGTACCAAAGTTCGCGGCTTCTGGCTTCTAGCAAATAATTTTGGATTTTAGTTTCTGTTAAAGGTTTCAATAAAACCGCTGCTTGCAGGCGAAATCTAGTGGAGCAGTTTTTGTAAGCTTCAAAACTGCTGCAAGCTACTAAATGTTTGGGTTTAAATTCGCTTTCAACAAAGTGATTGATTGCTTGAATGCAGATATTTTGGCGGTGGGTTTCCACTTCGTCCAAGCCATCTAAGAGAGGCAGCAATTTTTGTTCGGCAAGCCATTTTTTGCCGACAGCAGGAGAGATACCGTATTTGAAGTGAAGTTGAGCAATTAACCAATCTGCGATCGCCCCGGATTCTGCTTTCCATGATCCGAGTTCAAACAGCACTGGTACTGGCAAACTAGCATCTTTTTGGGCGCGGGAAACTAACACGCGAGCTAATTCTAGCAGCGTCGTTGTTTTGCCTGCACCCGTGGCTCCCAAAATTACCAATTTGCCACCGGTGCGATCGAACACTTTGGCAACGCTTGCTTTGGGAGGAAGCCGAAAACTCGGACGGTTGCCCGCTTTCACTTCCACATCCCAACAGCGGTTAACACCAACAGCCGAGGAGTCTTGGCTGAGGTTAGCCAGCACAGCAGCGTGCAAAGACTGCGATCGTCCTGCTTGGACTTCCTGCTTCACCTCCTCCAATAATCGATCGCGAGGCGGTTGTAATCTCAGAGGAATCAATTTTGACATTTTATGTACCTCGCGCTGAACGCTTACTTTCGCAAATTTGCGCGCAAATAACCCAGAGCAAGATTACCATCAGTATAGGCGTCCAGTATATATTGACTCAAATTATTGCGACAATTATGGATCTGAAATTTTATCTAAAAATCCTGACAAGCGAATTTCAAAGCTGGTACCCGCCACGTGATTTATCCGTGGAATCAATCCCAAATCGAAAATCTAAAATCCTTGCGTCCCCCGAATTTATCTGGCGCAAGTCAATCCAAAATCCAAAATCTAAAATCTAAAATCGAATGACCCTGTGGTCGGCACTAGGTATTTCCACTATAAATTAACTGGCGATCGCCCCAACTCCCAAACAAAAATTATTAGTATAGATACAGAGAGGGTTTTTTATGTCATTTACGAAGCGTCAAATCATCACAGTAAGCTTAGCAGGAGTGGCAACAGCGGTGGGAGTGGCCGTTGCAACTATACAGTCGGGTGCGATGAAACAATCCAATCCTCCCCTTGCAGAATCGCCCGCATCCACCAGAAACCAGATTGCAGGGCCGACGAAAAACCCTGAATCTCGGCAACCAGAACCTCTGCAAGCACAAACCCAGGCGGCAGAATCTCCGAAATCCCAGCCCCAACCGGCAAAAACACCAGCACTTGAATCCTCGCTAGTTGCAGGAGTCCCTCCACGAAAAGTTGAGCCCGTAGTTGTCACACCGCCAAATTCGGGTTGCAAAATCAGCCAAGCTGTAGTCAGCGATCCGAATCCACCGCTAAATGTGCGATCGATCCCGCAAGTAAGGGGCAGCCAAATAGTAGGAAAACTTAAAAATAATACCTTTGTTTCAGTCGCCGAAGAACAAAACGGTTGGCTGCGAATTACAGATCCGCCCGGTTGGATTGCCAAAAACCGCACCGAAAGCAGTTGTTCTAACGTCAACCAGCAGATTAATTTTCGGCCGGGAGGAGATGAGGCAATTGTTAAAGGTCGAATTATCGGCGGCGGCACTCACTCTTACCGGATTCGCGCCCGAAAAGGTCAAACAATGACTGTTAGGAATCGGAAAGATGTTTTTCCGCAAATTATAACTCCTCGTGGCCAACTATTAGCAGGAAATCCTTATGAAGGCAATGAAACAGAGTGGACGGGAAAAGTGCCAGTAACAGGCAATTACACATTACAATTAGACTCGAATTTCCGGGGATACGAATACGAATTTTCGGTAAAATTGCGATAAATATGCAGGTTTATAGAATGATAATTACGCACGGGTGGTCAGAAACCGGGTTTTTACGAGAAGACGCGTTGTGGCGCACAGATTCGCGAAAAAACCCGGTTTCTTTGTCGGAGTGCATAAGTCCTAAAATTAAGGAATCGCCCCAAGGGATATATCAAGAATTGCAAACTTCTGCCAATCCTCCGAATCAAAGTGCCACCATTCGGTTGTGATACCCATAAATCCGTGTTTTTTCATCGCATCCTTAAGCACTTGACGATTTTTCCGAGATTCTGCGCTGCCGCCTTGATAATCTCCGTGAGCTTTTTCGGTAAAATCATCGTAAGGTGTAGGCATTTCTAATTCTTTGCCGGTGCGATCGACTAAAGTCAAATCAATAGCAGCACCGCGATTGTGCCGCGAACCCCTAGCAGGATTAGCAACATAGCGCGGATCTGGCCAAGCTTGCCACATTTGCTTAGTGACAGAGAAAGGCCTGTAGCAATCGTAAACTTTCAAACCCAATCCGATTTTTTCCAAATCAGTTTGAACTAGCCCTAACTTTTGAGCAACAGAACTTCTCAAGGCGCATTTCGATATAGGGTAAAGTTTCCGTTTCAAGAAATTGTTAGTAGTGGCGTACCGGATATCGAGGCGAATGTTGGGATTTACGGTGCGGATGTCAACCAGTCGCGCCCCAGGGGGAAGTTGACTCATGAAAATGCTTTCAGGTACTACTGGGTTGGGTTCGGGTTGGGTAATTTGCACTTGTGGCGGCTCCTGGGCGCTAATAGATGTTGTATAATTCAGTGTGGTTGTAGATAGTAATATTAGAGCGAATACAATTAAATATTTTGTAAATCGGTTTAATTTCATAGCTGTGTTAAGTGGATATTTAATAGAGTTTTTACATTGGATATTTTGGGGAATTTTCGCGCTTTTCGTGTTGTCTGTCATCCCGCCAGACCGACAGGGGTTGAAACCCCTGTCTCATAGCTAAAGTCCTCTGAAGAGGACTGAAATATTTCTCTAAAACTTTTATTTTATGAGTCTTTCAGTCGGTTTTAACCGACTTTAGCTATGAGACGGGGGTTTTAACCCCCGGCGGACTGTGAAACAAGCGCGAGAACGCTCGCTCTCTTTTCTCTCTGAGTCATTTTTAATTGTTAATTCTCCTCAAATTCCCAAGCGCTGATACACTAAATCTAAGTGCCTCAATTGATACTGCGGATCGAAACAATCATCAATCTCTTTGGTGGTCATCTTAGCTGTTACCCGATCGTCCTTAGCAATTAAATTGTAGAAATTGCCGCCCGGTTTGTTCCAGGCTTCGTGAGCACAAGATTGCACAATTTTGTAGGCGTCTTCGCGACTCGTGCCTTTTTCTACTAAAGCTAACATCACCCGCTGGCTGAAGATGACTCCGCCGTAAAGGTTCATGTTTTGCTTCATGTTTTCGGGATAGACTAGCAGGTGTTTTACTAAGTCTGTGGTTTCTACTAACATGAAGTGAGTTACTGTAGAACTGTCGGGCAAAATCATCCGTTCTACGGAACTGTGAGAGATGTCTCGTTCGTGCCAAAGCGCTACGTTTTCTAAGGCTGCGACGGCGTTGGCGCGGACGATTCTCGCCATTCCTGTGAGTCTTTCCGATCGAATCGGGTTGCGTTTGTGAGGCATGGCGGATGAGCCTTTTTGCCCTTTGGAAAAGAATTCTTCGACTTCGAGAACATCGGTGCGTTGCAGGTTGCGGATTTCTACTGCAAAACGCTCGATCGATGCTGCTAAGAGTGCTAAGGTTTGGACGTATTCGGCGTGTCGATCGCGCGAAATGACTTGAGTGGATGCGGTATCGGGTTCGAGTCCGAGGTTTTGACAGGCGATCGCTTCAATTCGCGGGTCAATATTAGCATAGGTTCCGACTGCGCCGGAGATTTTGCCGACTGCAATGGACGATCGCAAATTCACCAATCGGGCGCGGTTGCGAAAGACTTCTGCCAGCCATCCTGCTAGTTTAAAGCCAAAGGTGATCGGTTCGGCGTGAATTCCGTGCGATCGGCCAACCATGACGGTATTGCGATGCTGTTGAGCCTGATAGCGAATAGCTTGACTCAATTCTTCGACACGTTCTAACAAGATATTGACGCTAGCGACTAATTGCAGCGCCAAAGCGGTATCGAGCACATCGGAACTGGTTAAGCCGAGGTGAATGTAGCGGCCGGCATCGCCTACATATTCGTTGACATTTGTCAAGAAGGCGATCATGTCGTGGCGGACTTCGGCTTCAATTTCGAGGACTCGTTTGGGGTCAAAATTAGCCTTAGCTTTGATTTCTTCGACTGCGGCGGCGGGGATGTAGCCGAGTTCGGCTTGAGCTTCGCAGACAGCGATTTCTACTTGCAGCCAGCTTTTGAGTTTGGCGGTTTCAGTCCAGATGTTGCCCATTTCGGGCAAAGTGTAGCGCTCTATCACGGTGGGAGTTGGGGAATGCGATCGTCTTATTGTACATCTGCGAAGCATCCGTCTTCAGTCGGGAGGGGGAATTTCGGGCGATCGAACTTTTGAGATATGTGACACATCGTCCGTAGACCGATTGTCCGCAGAGACTGAAAATTGGCAGATGAGTCGATCGAAACAGAAGATTCTGCGTGCTTTAGGTCATCTCGTAAAGCAACGCAGGACAGCGTTGGGAATTTCGCAAGAGGAGCTCGGAATGCGGGCTAATTTAGACCGCACCTATATATCTGGAGTCGAACGCGGAGTCAGAAACCCGTCCATCACTGCAATTGCAAGTCTAGCTACCGGCTTGGGCACAACAGTTTCCAATCTTCTCGAAAATCTAGAAATAGAAGCGGAAAACGTAGAGTGAACAATCAAGATTTAGCAGGAACAATTAAAGCTCAATTAAAACAAGACTCAACTCAATTCAAAGTCTTTAATCTCCTCTCAGACCAAAAATGGCACTGTCGGGAGTGCGAAGGCAAACAGATAGCATCAGCTCAATATGCTGGCGGTGGCGGAATTCAGGGATTGCAGCGCGGAACAAGGAAGCGCCCCGGTCTGGTTATTGTAACAGAAAAGAGATACTGTCAAACTTGTCAGGCAACACGTTTGGGCGATTTGTGGACAGGAGAAATTAAATCAGCAAATTCTGCTGCTAACATACCCGCTTCTCTGGTAAAAAGAATTCTCGAAGTTTACTTTTATACAGATGTAATCGAACAGAGAAAACGAGCAGCTCATGAGTTAGTAATTGACCATAGATTCCCAATGGAGCGTTGGGGAGATAATGAGCCACCACACCTGGCATCTATGAGCGAATCTGAAATCAAGGCAAAGTTTCAGTTGCTCAAAAAAGATGCTTCAGGCAATCACAATCTTCTAAAATCTCGAAGTTGCGAACGCTGCATCAAAACAGGGAAAAGAGGCACACCTTTCGGAATCAAGTTTTGGTATGAAAGAGGCGAAGACTGGCCTTCCATACATCAGCGCGGCGCTGAAGCTGAGGAAGGCTGCACAGGATGCGGCTGGTATGATTTTAAAACTTGGCGAAATGCTCTCAATCAAAAACTAGCTGAATCTGTTCGGGAGGTTTAACAGTAACTAAGCTAGGCTTGTTAAGCGCAATATCAGTCAAGTATGGAATAAGTGCAAAGCCGATACACTCTGCTAAACGAGGCGGCACGGCATTTCCAATTTGCCACATTGCCTTTTTCATTGAACCTTCAAAAATAAATGAATCCGGGAAACTTTGCAATCTAGCCATTTCGCGAGCTGAAATCACGCGGTTGAGATAAGGATGAATATGAGTGCCACCGTGATTTTCTTTAACAGTCATACTCGGTTTTCCCGGATACTGTCGCTTGAAAGCATCGGCGTAGCTTTCATACAAAGAACCGCCTGGTGGAACTTTAGCAAGTCTTTCCATGTACTCAACAGAATGACGAGTCCATTCGTGGTTAATTTCTGGTAGGGGAGTATACTCTGGTAAATCATCAATTGCTGACTCAATCGCTTTGTATTGTTCGGGCAACAATTGCGGCTTCGGATAGGGATTTTGCATCCCAAATCTATTGGCAATAAAAATAGCTCGCGGGCGGATTTGCGCGACTCCATAGGCGGCTGATTCCAGAACAGCAACGGACATATGGGGATAGCCAATTTCCTGAAAAGCCTCGCAAATGGCTTGCTTAACAGCTCCTTTTTGTATGGTCAATATTCCGGGTACGTTTTCCATGACAACATACCAAGGACGTATCTCAGACACTACGCGGACAAACTCTCTAAAGAGGCGATTTCGAGGGTCGTTGGGGTCGCGTTTTCCTGCAACTGAGAAGCCTTGACACGGCGGCCCGCCTACAACAACATGAACTTCTGGCGAACCAATTTCAGCGAGCAACTTTTGGGGATTTAAGTCTTTTATATCCTCGCACGAGTGATGGCAATCTGGAAAGTTTTTTGTATGAGTTGCCGAGGCGATCGCATTAATTTCAACGCTTGCTATTGGTCGAAAACCTGCTTGCAATAAACCTTGGGTCATGCCGCCCGCGCCGCAAAAAAGATCGACAAATGTATAGTCTGATTTTGGCAGTGACTGAGATTCAACATCAATGAATATCTTGTAGGGGTCGCAGTCATTTGCTTCTAGTTCGCGTTGGATGCGTTCGTAACGCCCTAATTTTGCTTTCTTTTGCTTTTTGGCAGGAATTGGTTCTGAGTCATTTGAGAATAAAGACAGTTGTATTGCTTCCATTTTATATTTTTTTACTGCGTTCTCTCTGATGTTGCCCACTTGGGCCAGGGTGTAGGGATCGATCGCGCTTGGAGTCGGAGAGTGCGATCGTCCTATTGTACATCTGCGCGGGGATGCAAGACTCAGAAACCCTGTTTCTGAAAGCAACCAGGTTTTTGTAGTTTGGGCGATCCGCTACGATATGCTAAACCTCGTTAGCTGGCATTCTTCTCTATTCGCCAATAAATGGTTCCAAATGAATAGCCATTAATATTTTGGCTTGACTTCGCCCTTGAGTGCATTTACTCAAAAAGTATTGCGATTTTCAGGGTTATTCGCTAGAATAGCCAACCTGTCAAGTAAAAAAATCCCATCAACAAGACAGACATTTCCCACATCCGCTTATGACAATTGCCTATACTCCACCTTGGCTGCTGAACAACGGCCTATTAATGACGTTGTACACCGCATTAAGGGCTAGTCGCCGCTGGGAAAAGACGATCCCTTACCCAGAGCCCCCTTACCGAGAACACATCTTTACTGGTGCCTGTGGAGTCCCGATTTTCGGCTGGGTTGCCATCCCCGAAAATCCCCGATATACCATTGTCGGCACTTACGGCATTACTGGCGATCTGGATAATCAATGGTATCTCAAGCTACTAGGCCGTAAAGCTTATGCCCAAGGCTGTGCAGTGGTGTTATTTGACTGGCGAGCTCACGGCAAAACTGCCCAACTCTCTCCCACCCTGACTTCTGATGGTCTATACGAAGGTGAAGATTTCGTTCGGATTGCTGCCGCTGCTAAAGAAATGGGATGTCCCGCCCCTTTTTGGTTCACTGGTTATTCTCTGGGGGGACAATTAGCCTTGTGGGCCGTAAAATCAGCTCAGACGATCGCAGATTGGGGGCCTGACTTAGGGCTCGAAGAGTCAGAACTAGCAGGCGCGGCGGTGATTTGCCCCAGCTTGGACTCGAACCGTTCTCTGTCTTATCTAGTTAAAGATGAGTGGGGGAAATTTTTAGAAAAGGCGATCGCGCGACAGTTAAAAAAACTAGCAAAAAACATCGCCGCATCGCATCCGGGGGCGATCGATCCTGCCGCTATTGAACGCGCCAACAGCATTTGGGGCTTTGACCATGAACTGGTAATTGGCCCGTTAGGTTTCTCCTCTGTGGAAGAATACTATGAGGCTAGCAGCGCTCTACACATTTTGCCTCACCTCAAAAAACCCACTTACATCCTTTATGCAGCAGACGATCCGATGTTTGATCCGGTGCTTGTCTCTGAGTTGCAAGCCATTGGCGCGAACAATTCTGCCTTAGAATTAGTGGTGACAGCCTACGGCGGTCATGTTGGGCATATCAGTAGTAAACGCTGTCAGCATCAATTTGGTGATAGCGATCGGTGGTGGGCCTGGAATCGGATTTTACAGTGGTTCGATGCCTTGAGTGTTGATTGAGATTATCAAATAAAACCTGAACACTCCTCGGCAATAGTTGCGGGAGGAAAGGATTAGGGGGTTTTTGGCCGTTGCTGTCGGTTTTAAGGAAATATTCTGGTAAAAAACCCGGTTTCTGAGTACCCGCGCCTCAAACCAAAGAAACCGGGTTTTTGGCCGTTGCTGTCGGTTTTAAGGAAATATTCTGGTAAAAAACCCGGTTTCTGAGTACCCGCGCCTCAAACCAAAGAAACCGGGTTTTTGGCCGTTGCGATCGGTTTTAACGCCGTATTCTCGTCCCAAACCCGGTTGCTGAGTACCCGCGCCTCGATTTTCAGCTTTTAGAGAGAGGTAAAAACTCGCCCGATCGCTACACTATTAACTAGGAACTCAGCAATTTTGGAGAAGAGGTGAATTGAAATTCGTTTCCGACCCGCAAATAAAAGTCAAAATCCGCAAAATGAACGAGCGGGTGCGGTGGCAAGAACAGTCGATCGTCCATCGGGGAATCGACCAAACTCGGATGGTTTTGGAATCTCCAACCACCGACTCTCCAGAGTTTTCGTTTTTAGTTGTAGGCGACAGCGGCACGGGCAATCACCGCGGCTACAATCCCCAGCGACAGATTGCCGAACAGATGGTCTCCGAGCGCGAAACTTGCCGTTTCGTCCTCCACACCGGCGATGTAGTTTATCTCGTCGGTTCCAGCGAATATTACTTGCAAAACTTTATTCGCCCCTACCGAGAATTTATAGTCGGCGGCGAGGAGCCATCTCGGATTGCCTACGATCGCATGGTGTTTAACTTTCCGTTTTTGCCCGTACCGGGAAACCACGACTATTACGACTTGCCGATAGTCTACGGCCTTCTGTCGGCGACAGCTTTGCCGCTGCGCCGGCTGTTGGGTTCCAAGTTGGATCTCGATGTCGGCTGGCACGGTTCCGATCGCGGAAACACCTACGCCAAAGCCTTTCTCGACTACCTGCAAGCTCACAAAATGCCGGGAGAACTCGATCGCCACCTAGACGCCCACTACACCGCCAGCACCAGCACAGGCCGCTGCCTCCGCTACCAACCCGGACGCTTTACCCGCTTACCCAACCGCTACTACACCTTCTGCAGTGGCGGCATCGACTTCTTCGCCCTTGACTCCAACACTTTCAACGAACCATTACCGATCCCGAAAACCAAACAGGGCGACATTCGCCGCCAGAATTTGGAACTCGATCGTCAGAAGTTGGAACAAGAAAAATTGGCAATGATCGAAATCTGCGATCGGCTAAACCCCGAAATTCCCGAGGAAGCCGAACAGCTAGACGACTTGGGCGCCAAGTTAGAGCAAGTTGACGAAATCCTGATGGATATTGACAAACAACTGTCGTCGCACAAAACAGCAGCCACAGACGTTGAACAGCTCGAATGGCTGAAAAAAAGGCTGATTGACTCTTGGCGGGATTCCGAGGTGCGGGGGCGGGTAATTTACCTGCACCATCCCCCCTACGTAACCGAGGCGACAAAGTGGAATCAAGCTCAAACTTTGGCGGTTCGGTTGCGATTGCGCGAGGTACTCGACGCGGTGGCCGATGCTGTTGGGGACGCGGCGCAGGGGCGTCCGCTAGTAGATTTGGTGCTGACGGGCCACGCTCACTGTTTGGAATACCTGCGGACTGGGGATACTGGACACGGCGACTCTGGGATTAATTGGATTGTCTGCGGGGGAAGCGGCCACAGTCTCCGCCGCCAGCGCCCGGAAGGGCCGATGTTGGAGGAAGCATTGAGTCCTGAAGCTTATCGGTTGGCGCGGCAGTCTGGTTCCGAAACAGCCAGCCGGCGGGTAGCGGAGTCTTTGCTATTTGTCGGCCGCAGCGGTCAAGGTTCCCACAAACGTCGTCCTTATTCGTGTTTGCGGATTGATGTTCTCGATGGGTGTCCCCCCAAATTCCGCATCCGACCTATTGTTGTCGAACGATTTGAGGGGAAATGGCAGGATATCTCGATCGAACCTTTTGTGATTTAGCATCAGTCATTCAATTGGATTGTGGGGAGTAGGGGTTGGGCACGCGAGCCCGCCCAAACAGGCACTCCGGCCTGTTCCACAAAAATTCAATTTGATTGTGGGTTGGGCACGCGAGCCCGCCCAAACAGGCACTCCGGCCTGTTCCAGAAAACCAACATCACTTAATTCAGGACAAAAATTCAATGATTGCTAACTTAACCGCCACCGGCTGGGAAATTATTTACCACCGCGCCCATGCTTTGCTCGCCGCCCAACTTGGCGGACAGTGGAAGCGCTCGAAATCTCCGCTTCGGTTGTACGAAACCATAGCCGCGATTTCGCATCACGATGATTTGGAGAAAGAGTGGGAAGAAAATATTTTAACTGAAGCGGGCGCGCCCTTTGATTTTACTTTGCAGACGGAAACTTCTCTGCCTAAAATTAAAGCCATGACGCAGAATTCCCTATATCGCGGTAGGTGGGTAGCCATGCTGATTTCTATGCACATGAGTTATCTCAACGAAGGAAAGCGGGGAGAGTCCAAGGAACTCGACGAATTTTTGGACGAACAACTGGAAAATCAAAAAAAATGGCAAAAAGAGTTGAAGATTTCCGAGGAAGATGCTAAGGCAGCTTATGCTTTTTTCCAGTGGTGCGATCGGCTATCATTAATTCTTTGCAGCCGCGAGTTACCTGCAGGAGAACGAGCTTTAGAAATTAGTGTCGGCCCGGACGGCAAGCGCTACGATATTGTACAGCACAGCAACGAACTCGTGACTGTAACTCCTTGGCCTTTTGAAGACGATAAATTTACTGTCAACGTCGAAGCGTGCAATTTAAATCAAGTCAAATTTGACACCAATGAGGAAATCAAGGAAGCGTTGCACAAAGCTCCGCGCAAAGTCTTAGAGTGGACTTTTGTCAAGTCTTAACTAAACCTTTGAAAAATAGGTGAGGGTTGTTGTCGAAGTTTAGCGGGCATGGCATTTGTGTTAACTTAATCTTAAAACCATGTCTCATATTATGTCGGGTCGATTACCCCTAATACGGTAGGGGTTCCCCTCACGAAAAATATCTGCCAATAATTGACAATCTCAAAAACCTGCCCTGTTAATCGCGGTCACTCGATCGGACATGATATCAATCAGCATTATAGTTGAGTCTTGATCCCCCCCTCACCCCCCTTAATCAGGGGGAGTAGGGGGTGGACAAGAACACTCAAAGTCAACTCCTACTCCCCTGATTAAGGGGGATTTAGGGGGAGCGAAACTTCGATATAAACGTTACGTATTACCTATTACCAACTATGAAACGTTCAGCTTGCCTAATTTTCAATCCAGTCGCCGGTAACAGCGACCCCGACCAAGACTTAGCTAGAATTCAGGAACTTTTAGAGCCTTTTATTGACTTAGACATTCGTCTGACAACCCCAGAATTAGACGCAGATCAAATCGCCCGCGAAGCAGTTGCTAGGGGAGTTGAAGAAATTATTGCTTCCGGGGGCGACGGCACATTATCAGCAGTTGCTGGGGCGATTGTGAGCACAAATATTCCTTTAGGAATTATTTCGCGGGGAACGGCTAATGCTTTTGCGAATGCTTTAGATATTCCGAATACAATTGAAACCGCCTGCGCCACTATTTTGGGAGGGTTGACGCGGGTAGTGGATGCCGGGATTTGCAACGGTAAAATGCCGATGGTTTTGTTAGCTGGAGTGGGTTTTGAGGCAGAAACTGTCGAACTAGCCGATCGCGAAATGAAGAATCGCTGGGGAATGCTGGCTTACATTTTGTCAGGAATTAAACAGTTAAACAATTTAGAAAGATTTGAAGCGGAAATAGAAACCGACGATAAAATTATCCACCTTACTGCTGTGGCCGTAACAGTAGCAAATGCAGCGCCGCCTACTTCCATTTTAGCTCAAGGCCCGGCGGGGATTGTTTTTGATGACGGCTTGCTGGACGTGACGCTGGTTGCGCCGGAGAATAAAGCTGGGGCGATCGCAGCTTCTTATCACCTATTGCAAACCGCTTTGAGCGGCAATCCTACCGATCGCGATGACATCGGTTATTTGCGGGCAAAAAAAATAAAAATTACTACCGATCCGCCTCAAAAAGTGGTTTTAGACGGGGAAATTATCGGCATGACTCCGGTTTCTATTGAGTGCGTTCCGGGAGGTTTAACTATTTTTGTACCGCGAGTTGAAGAAGCACCAGTGGTGGAAAAACTCACTGGTTTAGCGGACATCGAAGTTACATTGAAGCCCTCAACTTAAAAATTTTAGCGAAACAAACAAAAAGAAAGACCGCCCGGGCGGTCTTTTGTTTTTAGGCGTCTAAAATTTGGCGAATGCGGCGCTCCAAACGTTCGAGATCGAGTCCGCCTTCATCGCGGCTGATGCGTCGCACGGTGACGTTAACATTGCTCAAATCGGCAAGCAAATCTTGCAGGATTTCTTGTTGCTGCCGAGCTTGAGTTATTTCGCGCGGTTCCTGCACCAAATCGCGAACGATTGTATCTTCCGCGCGCGAAGCAACGATCGGGTCTGCTTCGCCGTCTACGTGTACGAAAGTGCGCCGACCGGGCCCCCGTTCTTCTTCAATTGGTATTACTGCTGTTACTCGATCGGAGCGTACATATTTGCCAAATCCCAGGTGGACTAAGACAGAAGATTGTATTTTCATAGATAGCAATTTTTATTTGTTAGTTATCTATATTTTAACTTTGCCAACTCAGAGATGACAACTAATATCCTAGCTGTTTGTACTACAATATGTGTCGGTATTTTCTGTGTTTTATAGTTGTCAATTTTCCTAAAAAGTGCTAAGTTAATTAACTGGATATAAGTTACCAACGGTGGGTCAGAAACCGGGTTTTTAACGAAAAGACGCGCTCCAACCAGCAGATTCGGTAAAAACCCGGTTTCTTTGGTCGGAGCGCGTAAATCCTGTTACCATAATAAAAATAGAGCAGTTTGCGATCGCCCGCAACGCATTTCAGGGACACAGCCTACCGATTCTAGATTTGAGCATTACTTCCACGGAAAAACAGGAAAGCCTAAATCATGCTAATTAGTCTCGACTTAGTTATCAGTATCCTGACGACAATTCCCTTCGGCACTATCAAAGACAAGTTTCAGCGCAACGAAACTGTCATCAAAATCTTAAAAAGATTTAACCTCGACCCGGATGCTCCGCCCGCAGATTTTAGCGGAGTTTATGTTTATACTTTAGTAGAATACGGCGCTGGCAAACCCAAGCAGATTTTAGAACTGTTTCGCCAAAAAGAGATTGAATCAGCATTTCGCAAAGCCTTCGAGTCCGATAGCCCAGCCATTTTAATTAAAGCAGGCGATGAATATCTGAATGAGAGTGCTTTAGGCAAAGAAATTCGAGATTTAGGCATTGACCCCAGACGGGAATTCATGGCATTTGCCGCCGTGTTTATGGAAGTAGCAAAGCGGACGCGGACGCTGGGAGATGTGATGATGGGAAATTCGATCGCCTCTTTGCAAAAACGCCTATCTATGGTAATGGATCGCATCGATCGCCTCCCCACTATCGAAGGAATTCGCACCGAATTTGCGCGGTTAGAAGCCGAAGATTATCCGGCACTGCCCGCAGCAGCATCAACCAATATTCAAAAATCTCAAGTTTTTATTTTATCGCAACAAGTTCGCGGTTGGTTTGAAACATTAAGTTATAAGTTTGAGCCATATCAAATCTCGGAAGATAACTATTTTGAATGGATTATCAATGTTCCTGTCAGACGCAATCGGTACGATCGCATTTTAGTGCGCGGAATTGCCGGAGAAGCCGGACTCAGAGACATCTCAGCCTTGCGCGAGTCGGTGGAAAAACAGCGCACCGATGAAGGATGGTTAGTCACCGCCCGCCGCATCAGTCGCGCCGCGCGGGATGAGGTAGAGAAAGACGAAAATCGTAATTTAGCTTGCTATACGTTTGATGAATTACTCGACCAAGATGCCGATTTTACCGCTTATCTGGATTGGCTAGAAACAGAAATTACTAGCCGAGAAATTGATACCAAATATGTGCCGCTAGCTTGTACGAAAGAAGAAATTGACCCCGATACTCACCGCAAGATAGGCGTGAGTCATTATGACGGGCGAGATGGCTGGATCGAAGGTTATATTGACCTGTGGTTGAATGACCCAGTAAAAGAACATATTTCAGTTTTAGGAGAATTTGGAACCGGCAAAACTTGGTTTGCGATGCACTATGCTTGGATGGCGCTGCAACGCTACAAAGAAGCTCAAAAGCGCGGCTTGGAACGTCCGCGTTTGCCGTTAGTAATTCCTTTGCGAGATTACGCGAAAGCAGTTAGCGTCGAGTCGCTGTTTTCCGAGTTTTTCTTTCGCAAGCACGAGATACCTCTGGCGGGTTATTCGGCCTTTGAACAACTGAATCGCATGGGCAAGTTTCTGTTAATTTTCGACGGTTTTGATGAAATGGCCGCTAAGTGCGATCGGCAAGAAACCATCAACAACTTCTGGGAACTAGCAAAAGCCGTCGTTCCCGGCGCAAAAGTTATCCTGACTTGCCGTACCGAACACTTTCCTGAAGGCAAGGAAGGACGGGCATTGTTCAATGCAGAACTGCAAGCATCAACAACCATTTTAACAGGCGAAACTCCCCAATTTGAAGTCTTAGAATTAGAGAAATTTAACGACGAACAAATTGGGCAAGCGTTGTCATTTCAAACAGAAGCGGCGACTGTAAAAAAAGTGATGGGAAACCCGCAACTATTGGATTTAGCGCGTCGCCCGGTGATGACCGAGTTAATTTTGGAAGCATTGCCCGATATTGAAGCTGGAAAACCAGTAGATATGTCGCGGATTTATCTGTATGCGGTGCGGCGGAAGATAGAGAGAGATATCAAAGCAGAACGTACTTTTACGTCTGTAGCAGATAAGCTTTACTTTTTGTGCGAACTGTCTTGGGAAATGCTGTCTACCAACCAAATGAGTCTCAATTATCGCGGTTTTCCCGATCGCATTCGCAGCTTGTTTGGTTCCGTGGTGCAAGAGGAAAAAGACTTAGACCACTGGCACTATGACATGATGGGTCAAACGATGCTAATCCGCAATGCAGATGGGGATTATACTCCAGCCCATCGTTCGTTATTAGAGTTTTTTGTCGCTTACAAATTTGCAGCAGAATTGGGAGTTTTGGCCGCAGATTTTACCGAATTAGTTGCGCCGGAACAGTCTTGTGTCAATCCTGATGCAGAACCTCGATCGTACACTTGGTCTAATTATTGTCGGCTTCAGGCAGAGAAGAGAAATAAGAATGAACTCATCGCGCCTTTAAAAGGATTTGTTGCTGAAGATTTAGGGCAACTTCTTCAGAGTTTCGGACAAGCGCGGCTGACTAAAGCTGTGATGGATTTGTTCTTACCAATGGTAGGGGCTGTACCCTCGTGCCGGCCCTGCCTCGATGTAGGGGCAGCTACGGAGGAATTATTGGAAATTCTGGAAGCAACGCGGGGAAAAACTGAAAGTGAGGTAGGTTATGTGGGAGGGAATGCGGCGACGCTGTTGGTGAAAATCGATCGAACTGCGTTAGAAGCAAAAGACCTTTCTCGTGCAGTTATTTTAGGTGCTGATTTTACAAATGCTAGTCTGCGCCACGTCAATTTTGCTGAAGCAAATTTAGCTAATTCTGATTTTACTAAAATCTTCAGCAGTGTTCGGTCAGTAATATTTAGTCCTGATGGCAAACTGTTAGCTACAGGTGATAGCGATGGCGTAGTTCGCTTGTGGGAAGCTAGCAGTGGCAGAGAAATATTGACCTGTAAAGGACATACCAACGTGGTGGAGTCAGTGACCTTCAGTCCTGACGGTGAGATACTTGCTAGCGGGAGTTATGACAAAACAATCAAGTTATGGGATGTCAAGAGTGGTGAATGTTTAAAAGTGTTGCAGGGACATACCGAATCAGTAATGTTTGTCACCTTCAATCCTGATGGAAATATACTCGCTAGTGGGAGTTTCGATCGCACGATAAGGTTATGGGATATCCGCACGCGTAAATGCCTGCAAATTTTGCAAGGTCATACTGAAAGTGTGTTTTCAGTGGCTTTCCATCCTGCTGGTGAGATGCTTGCCAGTGGCAGCAGCGACACAACAGTAAGGTTGTGGAATATTCACACTGGTGAATGCCTGCAAATTTTGCACGGTCATACTAAAAACGTGTTTTCAGTTGCTTTCAATTCTATTGGTGAAATACTTGCTAGCGGCAGCGGCGACGAAACAGTGAAGCTGTGGAATATCGGCAGCGGTGAATGTCTCAAAACTTTGGAGGGACATTTCGGTCATGTACGGTCAATAGCCTTCAGTCCTTCGGACGAAATACTCGCAAGTGGAAGTCAGGATTGCACAGCAAAACTGTGGGATATCAACAGCGGTGAATGCTTGAATACTTTGCAAGGGCATAACGATCGAGTAGGGTCAGTCGCCTTCAGTCCAAACAGTGAAATACTTGTTAGCGGCAGTTACGATAAAACGCTGAGGCTGTGGGCTATTAACAGCGGTGAATGCTTGAATACGCTGCAAGGGCATAGCAATCAAGTAAGGTCGATCGCCTTCAGCCCCAACGGTGAAATGCTGGCCAGCAGCGATGATGAAAAAACAGTCAAGCTGTGGGATGTCAGCAGTGGTGAATGCCTCCAAATCTTGCACGGACATCTCGATCGGGTAGACTTGGTTGCTTTCAGTCCAAATGGTAAGCTACTTGCTAGCAACAGTTATGACGAAACATTGAGGGTATGGGATATTCGCAGCGGTGAATGCCTTCATACTTTGCCAGAAGTTGACAATGAAACACGATCGATCGCCTTCAGTCCAAATGGTGAAATACTTGCGAGTGCAGGTTACAAACAAACGGTGAGGTTGTGGCATATCGGTACTGGCGAATGTCTCAAAACGTTGCACGGGCATAACAATTCTGTATACTCGGCTGCTTTCAGTCCTTTGGGTGAGATATTTGCCAGTGCAGGTTTTGACGGAACGGTGAGGCTGTGGGATATCCATACTGGTGAAGGCCTCCACATCTTACAGGGGCATACGGGTTGGTCACGCGCGATCGCCTTTAGCCAGAACGGTGAAATACTTGCCAGTGGAAGTGTCGATCGAACAGTAAGATTATGGGATGTTCGCAGTGGTGAATGCCTCCAAATCTTACAGGGGCATACTGATTGGATACGTTCAGTTGCCTTTAGTTATTCTGGTGAAATAGTTGCTAGTGGAAGTGTAGATGGAACGGTAAGAATATGGGATATTCGTACAGGTGAATGTCTAAAAATTTTGCAATGTCATACCAGTAGAATTAACTCTGTTGCCTTCAGTTCAAATGAAAAAATTATTGCTGCTTGCTGTCGGGATGGCACAATTAGACTTTGGGATATTGAGACTGGTGAGTGCCTCAAAATATTGAAAAGTGACAGACCTTATGAAAACATGAATATTGCAGGAGTTACGGGTTTAACGGAAGTTGAAAAAGCCACGCTCAAAGCTTTAGGGGCTGTTGAAAATTAATCGTCGCAAAGGCTGTCACTCCACTAAGTCCGACAGGGAATGAATTCCCTGTCTAATAGCGAAAGTCCTCTAAAGAGGACTAAAGAATTAATTAGTCCTCTTTAGAGGACTTTCGCTTTGAGGCAGGGGTTTCAACCCTTGCCGGACTGCGGGTTTACCCTTAATCTGCATCTACATCATCGCATTCATGCGACAGTCAAATAGAAAAAACCTGAACCGAATCTATATCTACTCTTCTCTGCTAGAATATAGTTGGAGCAAGCGGAGAGTCAATTTAAAATATAAGTTAAATCACTCTGGAGGCAAAACAATGAATACGGCTAAATTATCGATCGCTGATGACTATCAGACAGTCATATTACCTAAAGAATTTCATTTGGCAGGAAATGAAGTGTATGTCAAAAAAATAGGAGATGTTATTGTCCTAATCTCCAAAGAAAATACTTGGCAAACTTTTTTTGATAGTTTAAATATGTTCGCGGATGACTTTATGCTAGTCAGGAATCAGCTTCCTTTGGAGACTAGAGAGGCTTAAGAATGACATTATTACTAGAGTTATCCTGAACATCACTTACCCACGAGTAGTCAGAAACCGGGTTTTTTAGATAATACTTGGTTGAGGCCAGCAGAAACGGCCAAAAACCCGGTTTCTAAAGTAGCCTACTGACTAAACTGTTGAGCGTAGTAGCCAGCATAGCGAGATCCCTTTTCCAGCAACTCCTCGTGCGTCCCAGATTCGACAATTCTGCCTTTTTCCAACACTAAAATACGATCGGCTCTCCGCACAGTAGCCAAGCGGTGCGCGATAATAAACACCGTGCGATCGCGCATCAATCTTTCCAGCGCTTCCTGCACTAAACCTTCGGATTCCGAATCCAGCGCCGATGTCGCTTCATCCAAAATCAAAATTCTGGGATCGAGCAAAACTGCACGGGCGATCGCAATTCTTTGTTTTTGCCCGCCAGATAAATTTACACCCCTTTCTCCTACCCAAGTTTGATAGCCATCGGGAAACTCATTAATAAATTGATGAGCGTTAGCAATCTCCGCAGCTTTTTGCACATCTTTCAGTTCATAATAAGATTGACCGAAAGCGATATTTTGAGCAATTGTACCCGAAAATAAAATCGTTTCTTGCGGTACAATTCCGATTTGCCTCCGCAGAGTATTTAAGGTGACATCTTGAATATCAATACCGTCAATTAAAATCTGTCCCGCTTGCGGATCGTAAAATCTGGGTAACAAGTTTACTAAAGTAGTTTTACCCGCACCGGATGCGCCCACGAGGGCAATCATTTCTCCGGGAAGTACCAGCAAACTCATACTTTGTAAAATGGGTGTCTCTGAGTTATAGGCAAAATTAATGTTGCGGTATTCGACTTTTCCGGTAACGTGGGGAAGTTCAATTGCACCCGATTTTTCGACTACAGCGGGTTCAATTGCTAATAATTCAAAAATGCGATCGCTAGAAGCTTCTCCCTGCTTAAAATCCCCGTAATTAGCAGTTGTGATAGCAATGGGGTCAATTAACAGTGCCACCCCTGCGATATAACTTATAAATTGAGTACCTGTGAGATTTCCTTGAGAAATTTGCCAACCTCCCAGGAAAAAGAGCAAAATCACGCTCATCGCTTCCAGAAAGCCAACTACAACGAACTGAAGTGCTTTTATTCTTTCTGACAAATACTTAGCGCGGCGGTTTTGTTCTGCTTCTTCTGCAAAGCGGGCAATTTCGTAGTCTTCAGCCACAAATGCTTTGATTAAACGAATGCCGCTGAATACTTCTGTCAGCAAAGCAGATAAATCAGAGATGCGATTTTGACTTTGGCGCGAGTAACTTAGCAGTCTTTCACCAAACCAGCCAATTAAAATAGCCATCAGCGGTGCAATAATTAATGCACCTAGAGTTAATTGCCAGTTGAGATAAATCATATATCCCAGAACCGCAATTAGCTGCAAAACACAAGGGATAAACTGATGAAAAAATTTATTTACTACTTCGCCAATGCGGTCAATATCTTCGGTGAGGCGGTAGGATAAGTCTCCGGTTTTGGCTGTTTCAAAGTAGCCGAGATTGAGTTTTTGCAGGTGGGAGTAAACTTTTTTGCGGATTTCCAAAGCAATAGTCAAAGCAGCTTTTGCCATCAGCGTATCTTGACCGTACTGGGCTGTACCGCGAATTAGAAATATAATGGCGCTGAGTGCCGCAATTTGAGCGAACCCTTGTAAATCTCCTTTACCTATAAATTTGGCAGTTTCGCCAACTAGCCACGCTATAATCGGCCAAAATATGGTAAATACTACGGTACAAGCTAATGCTTTACCGATGGTTTGTTTTTGGGGACGGAGGTAGGGTAAGATTTGCCAGTATGTCGATCGAGTTTTCAAGATATTTTGCCCTCGCAAATTCTGTTTTTGGGGTTCTCTGCAAGAATATTCAAACTTCGATCCCCCCTAACCCCCCTTAATAAGGGGGGGACAAGATTATTATTGCAAGTTCCCCTTTTGAAGGGGGATGCGAGGGGATCTCTGCGTAAGTCATAGAGATATCTGAGCCAGAATATGATAACAGCGATCGGTAAATAATACTAATTCTCAAAACTCATGGAATAGTTGCTGTAGGGTGCGTCGCCATCTACAATCTTCAAAAACAGCGACAATCTCAAAGCGACGCACCTTACTATAACCTCGATCGGGTTTCTGGAAGTGGGTCGCCATTTATCAACAATCATTCTTGCCCGTCTGCATGAGTCGCTAGTACCTGAGCCCCCTCGACAACTTCACCCCGAAAAGCGGCTGACTGTCCGGGTGCAAGAGTAACTGGTTGAGAGTAGATAAATCCGTTGTCAATTAAATTGCCTGACTCGTCCAAAACTTCATAATTAACTTTGACATTCTTGATTGTTTTGCAGCCTCGATTAAGCACTTGACCGCTGAAAAAGTTACCGTCATAATTAGCCGCCGCAATTGAAACTTTTGCAGCAATGTTGGAACCGGTAATGCAAGTTTGGGAAGTTCCAGATGCTGGCTGTTTCTCGCACAATTTGCCCAAGTCTACTGTTTTGCCTTCGGGAGTTTTCATGTAGCAAAATGGCTCATCAACTGGTGATTTTTGAGCCATTGTATTTGTAGCGTCTGCCAGCAAAGGAATAGCAGATATCGGCGAGATTAGAAAACTCGATAAAGCTACTGTGAAAGGTAAAATAATCATGTTTTTTGGCAATAACTTGTACATGATAATTCATATATTTTTTACGTTTGCATATCTCTATGTATGGTGGATCTCATGACTAATTTAATTTTTTGGGCGGGCTAGAAGCCCAACCCCTACTCCCCACAAGAATTAGATGCACGGGCTAGGAGCAACGGCCCACAAGAATTAGATGTACACCTGACGAGATTATCTAATACTCGGCTTTCTATTCCTAAGATTCCGCGCTCCGGGAATTTTCCGGCTGGGACGGCGATTGTTCAAACTGCTCGCAGTTCGAGTATTCACAGCATCAGCAGCAGCTATTAAACCTAAATCTTGCAAGATTTCAACAGCCGCCCTTTGTCCAGTTTCGCAACCGCCTTCCATGTAACCTTGATTTTCCAGCGAAGTGTGTTCCCCGGCAAAATATAAGTTCCCAACTCGTTCGCCTTCAACGCCGTACATTTGCGTCCACTGTCCTACTAAATAGCAGGAATAAGAACCTTTAGAAAAGCGTTCTCCCGGCCAATATGCTCGCACAGCTTTGCCCGATCGCAAATTTCTCACTCCGGGAAAAACTCTTTCAAATTGGTTCAAAAATCTTTGTGCTTGGTCTTCTGGAGTGCCGGCACCGATCGACAAACCCTGCTTTCCTCCTGTAAAATTAGTAACTAAACCGTTAGGAGTAGGAGCGAAAGGCGTAGCTTCCCAGGTATTCTGGAATCCTAAATCGCTATAAACAGAAGCCGTCGATTGATAAGGTTCCCGCCAAATGCGGCTGCGGTAGCCAGTAATTAACTTAGAATTAGTACCGTAACCCAATTGCTCGATCGCCCTGCGCTTTGGTTGGGGCAAAGGTACGTTAATTTTAACGTCTCGCAGAGTGCTGAACGGTAAAGTTAACAAAACTCGCTCGTAAGTGCGATCGAACGCGCTTAGTCCCGATCGCAAATTTACGCGATAGCGGCCATCCGGCAAAAGAGTAATCGCTTCCAAAACCGTCCCCGCCTCGATCGAACCAGACAATTGACCCGCCAAACGGTTGATAATTTGACTGTTGCCGCCGTCAATTTGATAGCGCTCATCGCTGTCGCCGTACAATTCAAAACTGCCCGCTTCAGAACTGATTAAAAACAGCAGATTTAACGCCGACTGCTCCTCGGTATCTCGACCGTATTCCGTCGTGTAAGCAATGCGGAGTAACTGCCGGACAATCGTGCTAATCTCGGCTTGGTCTACATATTCAGCGATCGAAAGATTGTCCAATCTTTCCGCTGCTTCTGTAAAATCAAGATAGCTAATTTCATCGCCAACCGCCTGCAAATCAGCAGTAATTTTACTCGCTAGTGGCGCAAATTCCGCGATTAATTGCTCAAGAGAAAAGCGCCGTCCTTGAAAGAAAAAAGTATCCTTCACCAATCCACTCTGCACTTGGGCTAAGTCGATCGCCCGCAAACCCAATTCCGTCGCCAGCGAGATTAAATTAGTGTGGCCGGTGTCAATAAATTCTCCCCCCAAATCCGCCGGAATCAGCGTTCCAGCCACCTTGGGAATAGTGCGTATCCGCCCCCCCACGCGGTTCGTTGCCTCGATTATATCGGCACGCACACCCGCTTGGCGCAAGCGATAAGCCGCCGTCAAACCAGCAATTCCCGCACCCACAACCAAAATCGGCGATCGTCCACCCTGTTGAGCAAAAGCTCCCTCTCCCTCCCTGGTAAAAGTCGCAGCAGCGGCAGCCCCCGCAGCAGCTAAACCCCCGTGCAGCAAGCGGCGCCGAGATATGGCAGAATTAGGAATGCGATCTGTCAGCATCCCCAGCAGTTCATCAGCCGGAATGCCCGTTTCCCTTGATTTCTGGGCAATGCTTGCAGCGCGGCGCAGCATTGCCATCAGTGCAGATTTAGCCATAATTAAGACATCCTCACAAAACAAAACTTTGATGTAAACTGGATTCTCGATCGTGCAATTTCCAGACTAAAGTCCAGAGAGATTTTTTTAATAATGCTAACCCTCAGAACACTGTTCGACAGCAAATTTTATCTCGAAAACAACCCAGATGTCGCCGTAGCAGTTGCCAGAGGCACGGTATCGAGTCCCTTCGATCACTACCGAAAAATTGGCAAATTTGAAAATCGCGACCCGAATGCCCTGTTCGACGCCAGCTATTATTTAGACACCAATACAGATGTAGCGGTATCAGCCAAACTCAATGGCTTTTCAGGGGCCGATCACTTTATCAGATTCGGTCAATTTGAACTACGCAACCCCAACCCATTCTTCGATGTTAATTTTTATCTAACAAGCAACCCAGACGTGCTGACTGCAGTCCAAACCAATCAATTTACCCCATTTGAACACTACTTCAAAGCCGGTCAATTAGAAAACCGCAAAGCCAGCATTTTCTTCGATCCCAGCTTTTATCTAGAAAAATATCCGCTGGTAGCAGCAGCAGTCAATAGCGGCGCAGTTAAAAGTGCGATCGACCATTACATTCAATTCGGTCAACAAGAAGGATTGTTGAGCACTCTCCCCGATCCCGCCGACAATTTGAACGCAGCAAAAAGCTTGGGCATTCTCACAGAAATTCAAACGGCGAGCGATTTTGTGGGAGATGCTGAACCAGCCGACATTTACAGTTTCATCCTCAATACTCCCAGCCTTTTCAGTGTAACTTTTGACGGTTTGAGTGCAGATGTTGATGTTGAATTAATTCAGGATCTGAACGGCAACGGCGCCGTTGGATTAGACGATATTATTGCTTCGTCTAACAATTTAGGCACGTCTTCAGAAACAATTGTCAGTAATGGGGCTTTGCCTGCGGGGACTTATTTCGTCCGCGTTTCTCAATTTCAAGGCGATACAAATTATGACTTGAGATTGCTAGCCGCTCCCTCAGCAATACCGCCCCAAATTTAAAATCAAAATAACGTATATAGCAAGCCTAAATCAGTCAAACGAACCCAGACTTCTCCTCATATCAAATCCGGTAGCATCGTCCTGTATTCATCTCTGTATTCTCCCCCTCTGCGTTCTGGAGCGCCCTCTGCGGTTAAATCATTCCGATGCAACCGGAAACGATATCACTTCTCCTCTATTTCTTCGCGGTATTTGCGCCTTCGCGGTTCGTAAAAAACATCTAGTTGACAAATGATTTAGACTTGCTATAAAACAGGCTGCAAAAAGGGCGATCGACAATTTGCCAAGGTTTCACTTATTAGTTGCTGGCTCGCTGGGAGAAGGCAAAGATTGAACAGGTGCCGGAGGCCAATTAGAGCGACTTCTGGTGAGAGTGGTAGACACCAAAGCATAGCCCAAAACAGCAGGAAGCACGATCGCACTCAGAAACACGATCGCCACAGCCCAATTCATCGCAGTCGAGATTGGGCCGTAATGAGTGCGGTAAGGGTCAAACGTTGGTAAATTAGGCATCGGGGCGTCCCGCAGCGTGATCGAACGTTTGAACCGCACCCGCCTGTCGTCTAGCTTTTCGAGCAAAATCCAGCCAACTTCCGCCTCTTCACCGCATAGCTTGTGAAAAATCGCAGGATTGCGGAACAAATCGTTGCTAGCCCGCACAATCTTGTACTCCCAAACCGTCAAATCAACAGAATTGGGATCGGATTTGGGATTGCCCTTGGATCGCGCATTTTCAGGCGCATTAAAATTACCATCTTGAGATTCGTACCGAGTCAAAACTTCCTCCTCCTCATCGCATTTTTGCCCCGCATCCCATTGCTCGTGGCTCACCAAAATACCCACAACCGCAGCCTCCAAGCCGAGACTGCCAACCATCAAACTCCAAATCAGAATTTCAACCATAAAAGGAGGTGAACTAACCTGACGGTCAACTGAGTACAGTTAGACTGCAGGCTTCTTTTTCCTTTTTTGCAAAGGCTTTTTTGAGTGACGGAGTTCCCCCGCCACTTTCGTAACTCAGACCAATCTTTCTAATAAGTTTAGCTGAGTTTTCATCTCGATCCAATGATTCCCCACATTGACAGGAATGCCACCGATCCGATAATTCTTTCGGAACTTTATTTAGGCAGTTCCAGCAATGTTGAGAAGTTCCCTTCGGATCAACAAACAAAACGCTTTTACCCAATTTCCCGGCGACATATTTTAGGACGCTGGCGAACTGCCCATGAGCAGCATCAAGCATGGATTTATTCAAGCCACTTTTAGCTGATTGACCGTTGGGCAAATAAACCAAATTACCACTCTCAGTATCTGTTGTAGGTTTGGCGCGTCTAGTCAGATTTTTGACGCTCAAATCTTCAACAACTAAAACTTCACATTTCCCGAATAGATCATGTGCCGTTTTAAATTGAAAATCTAATCTAGCTCTGGCTACGAACTGATGAAGTCTAGAAATTCTGTCCTTGATAACTTTCCAAGGCTTAGAACCCTTAACTCGGTTAGCTAGCTTCCTTTGAAGTCTTGCCAGCTTCTGGGCAGACTTCCTCAAAAATCTAGGATTATCAACTCTTTCGCCATTAGAAAGATAAACGTAATTAGTTATTCCTAAATCTATACCAACAGTGTTTTCATCAGTCGGTTGAATTTCTGCAACCGTTACAGGAACCGTCTTATCTTCTAGCGTCAGGGAAATATACCACCCATCCGGTTCTCTAATAACGCTCCCCATCTTAACCTTGAAGCCCGTTGGTATTGGACGATGAAAAACCATAGGTACTTGACCTATCTTTGCGAGGCGAATGCAAATCCTATTTTGCTCATCCTTGACAATATCTAAGTTGTCTAATTGAGGATAAGTGAAGGATTTATAGTAGTGAAGCCCCTTAAACTTGGGTTGACCCCTACGATTGCCATTTTTATCGGGTGTGGTGAAATTTGAGAAGGAAGTTTCCACTCTGTTGACGACATCTTGCAAGACCTGTGAATCCAACACTTTATAATCAGGGAATAACTTTTTAGTGTTTTTGATGTCAGCCAGTTGTATCGTCTGCCACTGTACATATCCGCCTTCAATGTTCGAGAAAACGTCGCCTTTCTTAGTCAAAGGATTACCCGATTCATCCTTTTTTCTACCATCCCTAGTCTGCACTCTCGTCAAAGGAATGTTTTGATAAATCTCTTCAACAGGGACTATCGAAACAATCAAGGGACAGGCGTTGACGGGCGTTCTCGTGGCTGACCACCACCTAAATCTTTCGCCAAGTCGGTAGTTGTACTGCCGACGACATAGTTCTAGATGAGCCACAATTGTTGCCAATTGGGCTTTTGTGGGTTTGAGGCGGTATTTGTATGTTAGTTGCATGGGAAATTTCTTTTTTCGACCTACCTTAATGTACCATTTTTTCGATTTAATAGTTAGAGAAAGTACATCGAAGTTAAAGGTACTCGCAATGTCTAATTGTCGGTTTCCGTACCTACACCCGACGAGCCTTTCATCACGCGGGCGTAATTCATTCGGGGTACGGGGCGTAGCGCTCAGATGCGTCCCATCTGAATATACCGAGGGACTTCCCGGCTGGTAGTTAAAAGTTAAAAATCAAAAACTCAAAAGACTCGCTTTTAACTTTCAATCTTTAATTTTTAAATAGCCTTCAACCACACAATCTGTACCCACTGTGCGCCAAGAAACCCGCTCTAAAGTTAAAGCCTCAGTCATTGCCGAAAAGCCCAAATCTCCCACCGGAGTTGGAGCTCCTTGGCCACCGACAATTTTAGGAGCAATAAAAGCCATAATTTTTTGAACTGCACCCTCAGCAATTGCCCTCGCGGCCAAAGTGCCACCGCACTCCCAGAGTACAGAAAGAAAAGATCGATCGTACAAATAAGCCATAACATTAGTCGGTGTCAGAGGGGAGAGCTCCACAACTTCCACCCCTTTGGCGATCAAAAATTCCTGAAATTCCGGGTTAACCCCAGGCTCAGTCAGCACCAAAGTAGCCGCCACAGAGGTTTCCCACAACCAAGCCGACTTCGGCAAATCCAGAGTGCGGCTCATCACCACCCGCAGGGGATTATTCCTATCAGGCTGGTGACTCGTCAGTAGGGGATTGTCCAGACGCACCGTATTTCCCCCAACAATCACAGCATCGCAGCCGACGCGCACCCGGTGAACCTCGCTCCGAGCCTCCTCGCCTGTCACCCAAGCGCTGTGGCCGCTACTGGTAGCAATTTTACCGTCCAAAGTCATCGCATATTTCAAAATTCCCAAAGGCCGGCGGTGCAAAATCCGGTGCACAAAAGCCTCGTTGAGTTTTTGGCAAGCTTCCCCTTCCACTCCCGCCACCACTTCAATGCCAGCCTCTCGCAACCGGGCTAGCCCAGTGCCAGCTACCAAAGGATTCGGATCGACCATGCCAGCCACTACTTTTGCCACCTTCGCCTTAACTAAAGCTTCGGAACAGGGAGGAGTCCGGCCGTAGTGGTTGCAGGGTTCCAGGTTCACGTAGACAGTCGCTCCTTCGGCAAGTTCCCCCGCTTCCTGGAGCGCAAAAACTTCGGCGTGAGGTTGACCGGCACCGGGATGAAACCCTTCGCCGACAATCTTGCCGTCTCGGACAATTACAGAACCGACAAGGGGGTTGGGTGCGGTTTTGCCCAGAGCACGGCGAGCCAATTCTATGCAGCGGCGCATCATGGCTCGATCGAACTCTTGAACTTCGCTGTTTTCCAGTTGTTTTGTACCTTGCTGCTGTCCGTTAGCTAAGCTGGCGATCGCTTGAGCGTGCGCCGGAAAAGTTTCCATGAGATTTTGCTATGATATCTATCCCTGAGTGTACTGAGTTTGATGCTAATTTTGGCAGCGAACCCACAATCAATTGCGGCGGGGGCAAAATGTACGTTACCACTGAGATATTGCACCATTCTCAATTAGCCTTTATGAACAGGCTTTCCGGCCTGTTCCACAAGAAAATTTATCTTTTGTGGAACAGGCCGAAAAGCCTGTTGCTGACAAGGGTGCAAGATGTGAGTTACCAGGAGTGAAGGGCAATTTAGGGCATCTAGCCGCGGGCCCGATCGAATAGCTTTAACATTAAGAAAAAATAGCAGGTGCTTGAGAAAAGAATGAGTCAGGACATGAAGCGGGAATTTGCCAGCCGCGACGAATTAATTGCCTACGTGCGCCAACAGTTCCCCGAAGCCGCCCGGCGGGACAGCAGCGTACCCCCAACCCCAGGCGGGCGCAAAGCAGCCGAGACAGCCCTGCAACAAATTGACCCCGGCAAATACGCCTCAACCCGCAATTTCCTCAACGGTGCGGTAACGCGCTTGTCGCCCTATTTGCGCTACGGAGTTTTGAGTCTTGCCGAAGTCCGGGATGCCGTGCTGGAGAAGGTGCGGCATCCAGAAGAAGCTGTGAAACTTGTCAACGAGTTGGGTTGGCGGGATTATTGGCAGCGACTCTACGCCGAATTGGGCAACGGGATTTGGGAAGACCGGGAACCCTACAAAACTGGTTACACTGCCTCATCTTACAGCGAAACTCTGCCCCAGGATGTCGTCGAGGGCACGACTGGTTTGGTTTGCATCGACAGTTTCAGTCGCGAGTTGCGAGAAACTGGTTATTTGCACAATCACCAGCGGATGTGGACTGCCGCTTATCTCGTACACTGGCGCCGCGTGCGCTGGCAAGCCGGAGCTCGCTGGTTTTTGCAACACTTGCTAGATGGAGATCCGGCGAGCAATAATCTTTCTTGGCAGTGGGTAGCCAGCACTTTTAGTCACAAACCTTATTTTTTTAATCGGGAAAATTTGGAGCGTTACACTAAGGCGGTTTATTGTCGCGATTGTCCTCTGTATGGGCAATGCGATTTTGAGGGAACTTACGAATATTTGGAAGGGAAGTTGTTTCCTAATGGAGAAAAGGTCGATCGTAGCGGCGGTTCTAAAAGTTGGAACCGCCCTAAAAAAACTCGCAGAAATTAAAATGTCATTAGTAGACCTCTTGCAAAAATCCTTTTCCTCAATTGATGGGACGGGCTCTGGGGCCCATCCCACAAGAGTTATTTTTTCTTGTGGGATGGGCCCCAGAGCCCGTCCTAATTATTTTTGCAAGAGGTCTAGTCATTAGTCAGTAGTCAGTAGTTATCAACAGTTAACAGTCAACAGTCAAAAGTTAACAATTACTAATTTATGAACAATCCGATTATTTGGCTGCACGGTGACTGTTTGAGTCCTGAAGGCCCCGCTTTTCAAGCGCACCCACAGGCACCGGCTATCTGGGTTTGGGATGATGCGCTGATTGATGAATGGCAGTTGAGTCTCAAACGAATGGTGTTTATTTACGAATGTTTGCTGGAGTTGCCAGTAGTTATTCGGCGGGGCGATGTGGCTGCGGAAGTTATCGCTTTTGCGATCGAATCCGGCGCTAATCAAGTGGTAACTACCGAAAGTCCCAGTCCTCGCTTTCAGGATATTTGCGGGAAAATTAAGCGATCGCACCCAGTAGAAGTTTTGCCACCGGAACCCTTTGTCCGCTACGATGGTTACATTGATTTGAAGCGTTTTTCTCGCTATTGGCGCGTCGCTGAAAAATATGTTTTCTAATTAGGAATTGGGAATTTGTAATTGGAAATAGGTGTTCTTTTCTCTTCTTCCTTCTTCCCTCTTCCTTCTTCCTGAAATCCGTTACATCCGTTACAGAATCCGTTGCCGAACTTCCTTCTTTCTTCAACTCCCCTTCAAACGCTCCAACAGCCATTGAAATCTCGATGCCGCCAAATCGGGATTTTCGACATTTCCCCGGAGGGCGTCCTCGCCGTCGGGATCTTCATATATTAAACCATCACTATCATCGCCGAAGCGTTTGACTGTACCCCGCAGTCTCGACGACAGAAATTTGGTAATCGCCCGATAAAACCGCAGGGAAAAAAGCACGTCTTGCTCGAGTTTTTCAGTTAGCAGTCGCCGGGGAATTGACAGGATGAGGCACTCTTCAATTGCCGTGACGCTAGCAGAAGGAAGCCTCCCGTCTACAAAAGACATTTCGCCTAACACTTCCCCGGAAATAATTTTTCCAATTTCTTTGTCGCCCAAAGATGATACAGCAACGCTCAAAGTTCCCTCCAGAACTATGTACAGGGCGTCTAAGGGCTTTCCTTCGGCGATCAGGGTTGTGCCGGGGAGGACTTGGGTGCGGGTGCCGTTGGCGAGCATCCAATCGATGTCGCGATCGCTCAATTCGCCTAATATCACTAGAACTTTGCTCATAAAGTCAGGTTGAGATGAGATAATTTGTATTTTTTTACTTGTTTAGTTGCGTGCTGTTGTGAGATGGTCAGACCCTGAGCGAAAGCGAAGGCTAAACTTTACAAATAGAACACTAAATTTTACACAATTTTCATAATATTCAGTAATTTTGACACGATCGAGCCACAAATCTTTCTCGAATCGGTGGTATTATTCTACATTACTTGTCAGGAACCCTGCAGCAGCCGATCGCGTTGTATTAACTGCACTTGCTTGGGACGGCGGGGTTGCCCAAACTGTTTTAAAAGCTTGTTGTCTCTTGGTTTAGAGCTGGTGCGCCCTCAAAAACCGGATTTTTCCGGCGTGGCTGCGAGTGCAGCGCCCCCAAGTAAAGTATTGTAGGATGCAAGCGAGGCGAACGATCGACCCCTCAATTAAACAGGATTAAGGATGAAATCATCCCTAGGATTGATTTTTTGCCGATCGATCTGTAAATTAAAATTAGCCTCTAAACCCACCGTCCGTTCTTGAATCTAATCAGCTTGAGAGTTGACTATTCAACGGTAAAATGGCAATCTAGGAACAACACAACTCATATTTGTGTCTTTTTTTCCCAAAGCTCTCGACGTTCTCCCTCAAACACTTACACTTTTAACACACCCTTCATTGAGGAGTTGCTATGAATAGTCTATTTTCCAAGTCTACTTTTGCGTTAATAAATCTTGCAGCTTTAGCTGTTTGTTGCAGTACCATGTCAGCGAAAGCTGAAACTGGCAACTTGCCCGATGTCGCTACAACTGCAACAATCGCAGCTCAAAATATTGACCAAACTTCTGAGCCGACGGCAACTTCAGCAGTTAAACCCGACGCAGAAACAACGGCTAGTAATAAAAAAATTGATTCAATCAGTTGGAGCGAACTAACAGAAGCGGCAGAGCCAGCAGCCTCTGAACCTGCCGCCAACTTGCAAGTATCTATTGCTGCACCCGAAAAATCGGAAGCAGCAACATCTGAAATTGCTGAGACAGAAACAGCGCAAAATACATCCATTGCTGCTGAGACTCAAAAGTCGGAAGAAACCGCTAAAATTGCTGATAATGGTGTCAAAGTGCAGTCAACAGTCGAGACTGTCAAAAAGAGCGATCGACCTACCTCAATTGTTGCCCAGAGCAATAATCTTGAAGTAACAGCAACAAAGGAAGAAAAAGAAGTCCAAACAGCACAAGAATTGTTGAGCAATCCTGTCAGCACTTCCGCCTCAGCTCTGACAAACCAACCGAAAGTTGCCCAAAAACCTGCAACTGTCTCCGAAGCAACTGAAAAAGTAGCTCAAGGAACTCAAATCCGACCAGGCCGAGCAACCCGTTCTGGGCCCAGCTACATCGGCATTGGCGGCAATCTAGGTTTTGGCGGAGATTCAGCTTTAGGCGACGGTTCATTTGCGATTATTAGCAAAATCGGTTTGACGAACAATTTCTCGGTGAGACCGACTGTTTTGTTCCGCGACAACTTAGCTTTTCTAGTTCCTGTTACCTACGATTTTGTATCTCAAGAGACCGTGGAAGTCAGCGATGATTTTGTGATTACTGCTGCTCCTTATGCAGGTGCTGGCGTGCTAATTTCTACCGGTGATGACGGTACTTTTGGCTTCCTGATTTCGGGAGGTGTAGATGTGCCACTGTCGAGAAATTTTACAGCCACAGCCGGACTGAATATTGGTTTTGTAGACGGAGCTGAAGTGGGATTGTTGGTCGGTGTCGGCTATACGTTCCCGAATATTGCCCGGTAGTGTTGCTGTTTGAGCAAACGCATGACAAATAAATAAGCGCGGGGTTGGCTGTAGGAATACAGTCAACCCTTTTTGATGATGGAAAATCTGCCTATGCGATCAATGTAGGGTGCGCCATAAGCACAGAGCGGTAATGTAGGTTGCGTCATAAGCACAGAGCGCCGATAGGGATTTTTGTGAAAGATATAATGATGGTGCGATCGATCTTATATCTTGCACCATTTTCAATAAGCTTTTTATGGACGGGCTCTCCTGCCCATCCCACAATCAAATTCACTCTTTGTGGAACAGGCCGGAAAGCCTGTTCTTGAAAATGGTGCAACATATGAGATCGATCGCACTTTCTCACCAACCACCCGAAAAAACCGTGACCAAAACAGAAATCTTAGCAGCACTCAAAAATCTGACAGCAGAAGAACGCCTAGAAATCATCGAAACAGCTTCGCGGATGATGCGCGAAGAAATAGAAGAAAAAGCCCAGCGCAAAGCTGAGAGAAAACGCAGACTCAGAGCCGCAGCAGAAGCAGCGGTTCCTTTGTATGAACCAGGAGGGCCGCTGCACGATTTGTGGTCGCCCGACAGCGAACCGTATTTCGATTCAGAGGAAGAATACCTGAGCGCAGGGGTAGAAACTAATGCGTAAGGGCGAAATTTGGCTTGTCAAACTAGATCCAACGGTGGGAGATGAAATTGGCAAAACTAGACCTGTTGTGGTTGTCAGCGATGATGAATTGGGAAAGTTGCGGCTCAAAGTAATTGTTCCAATTACAGCATGGAACGATCTTTTTTCCCCGCTTGATTGGATGGTGCAGCTCGAACCGACCTCAGAAAATGGCTTAGCCAAACTCTCAGCAGCCGATACTTTTCAAGTCCGTTCCGTCTCCCAACAAAGATTTGTCCGACAACTCGGAACCCTGTCCGAGACAATTATGGAAGAAATTGCAGAAGCACTGACAATTGTTCTGGATCTAGATTGAATAACTAGGCAACAGCGTACAAATAGTGTTATTTATAGATAGATTGTATGGCGCGATGGCCTAAATGATTCCTATACAACTTACACTCAAAAATTTTCTCAGCTATCGCGAAGCTGCTTTAGACTTTCGCGGCCTGCACACCGCTTGCATTTGCGGGCCTAACGGTGCTGGCAAATCCTCCCTCTTAGAAGCCATATCCTGGGCACTTTGGGGCTGTTGTCGCAGCGATACGGAAGACGATATCATCCATATCGGCGAAACTGATGTGCGCGTTGATTTCACTTTCTCCACCGGCGGCCAAATCTACCGGGTGATTCGCAACCGCCGACGCGGACAATCGGGAAGTTTGGAATTTCAAGTAGCAACAAACCCCCCCTTCCCCCCCCTTGGTAAGGGGGGGCCACAAGAAGTGAATTCTTCCCTTGGTAAGGGGGGGCCACAAGAAGTGAATTCTTCCCTTGGTAAAGAGGAACCCGAAGAAGTAAATTCTTCTCCCCCCCTTAGTAAGGGGGGGTCGGGGGGGGTGAATTTTCGCACGCTCACAGACAAGGGGCTGAGAACAACTCAGCAAAAAATCCTCGAACACATCAAACTTGATTACGATACTTTCATCAACTCGGCGTATTTGCGACAGGGGCGAGCTGATGAATTTATGCTCAAAAAGCCGATCGAACGCAAACAAGTTTTAGCCAACCTGCTCAAGCTCGACTCCTACGACACTTTATCCGACCAAGCCAAAGATACGTCCAAACAATTTAAAGCTCAAGTCGATGTACTCAAACAGAGTTTGCTAACCGTACAAGAGCAACTGCAACAAAAAGAGACCATCGCCGCCGAACAAACTCAATTGCAGCAAGCAACCGATTTGCTTCAGCAGCAGCAGCAAGCCGACACAACCGAGTTACAGCAACTGCAACTCCAGCACCACAACCGTCAAACTTGGCAAAAACTCCTCGCCGGCCACCAGCAACAGCACTACAATATCACTCAAGAATGCCGCCGCTTGCAGCAAGAACTCAGCGCCGCCAAACAGCAGCAAAATGAGCTACAAGCCCTCTTAGTTCAAGAAAATGAAATAACAGAAGGAATTGCGTATTTCCACAGCTTGCAAGCCACAGAAGAGACTCTGGCTGGAAAATTTAAGGCAAACCAACAAGCCCAAAATCAGCGCCAGCAATTGCAAGAACAGCAGCGGCAAGAACTGAGCTTTTTGCAAAGCAAAATTCAGCAATTGCAAGCTCAATTAGATGTTTTAGAACAGGATGAAAAAGATGTTCTGGAAATTCTCAAACAGCAGCCGGAGGTTGACAAAGGACTCGCACAGTTGCAAGCAGTTCGATCGCGCCTCAACGAACTAGAGCAACTGCAACTGCAAGTTTCGCCGCTTCTACAACAGCAGCAGCAAAAGCAACAAAAGCTCGATCGCGCCCGCGCCGGTTTAACCGCCCGCTTAGAGGAAATCAACCGACAGGTGCAAGTTCAGCAGCAGCAGCGACAGCCGCAATTACAGCAGGAAATCTCGGCCATCGCCAATCAAATTTTGCAGTTGGAAAACAAGCGAGTTTATCAGCAGCGAGTCCGCGAAAAAGGTCAAGAAAGGCACGACTTTCTCGGAAACCTGCAAGCCAAAAGCCGCGACTATCAAACCAGACTCGCCGAGATCGACCAAAAACTGCAACTGCTGCGGAAACATGAAGGAGAAAAAACCGCAGGTGAAGGTAAAGCCTCGAATTTTGCGGAAAACGAGCCATCAAATTCGCATTTAATGGTGCGGGATACAAATTTTGGCAATTGTCCTTTGTGCGATCGACCTTTAGACGAACACTACTGGAATTTGGTAGTCACAAAACACCACACCCAACAGCAGGAAATCTGGAACCAACTGTGGGTTGTGCGCGAACAGTTAGCCGTCTCCGAGCGCGAAATTCAAGTCCTCAGACATGAATACCGCGAACTAGAAGAGGAATTAGCGCCCTACCAAGAATTGCGGGAACGTCGCAGTCATTTGCAAGCACAATTAGATAGCCTGAGTCAAGATGAAACTCGACTGCAGAGTATGCGTCAAGACGCGGCAGAAATAGAGCGGTTGCTACGCACAGGCGAGTATGCAGCGGAGGATTTGGGCGAACTCCAGCAAATCGAACAGCAACTGCAACAGCTCAATTACAGCGATCGCAGCCATTCCCTCGCCCGCAGCGATGAAAAGCGCTTGCGGTGGGCGGAAATTAAGCAAGCTCAAATCAAAGACGCTCAGCAGAAACTGAATAAAATTAATGCCCGTCGCCCGGATTTGCAAACTCAATTAGCCACCGTACAGCAACAGTTAGAACAGCAAAAAAACAGCTCGGAAATACAGCAGCAAATTCTATCTTTAGATAGATACATTGCGGAAATTGGCTATAATTTGGAACAGCACGAACACGTGCGGAGCGAAATGCGCCGATCGCAGTTTTGGATCGCCCGCGCCGAAAAATTGCGATCGGCAACTGTGCAGTATCCGCAAGTGCAGCAGCGGGTTAATGAAATAGCAAATTCCATCGCTGTGCGCGATCGAGATTTGCAAGCTGTCAGCGCTCAAACTTCCGCGATGAACCAGCAGTTGCAAGAACATCCCGATCCCACAGCGCGCATAAGTGCGATCGAACAGCAAATCAGTCGCCGCCGCCAGCAGCTAGACCAACATTTGGGCAGTCTCGGACGCCTCCAGCAGCAGCAGCAAAATCTGGAAACTCTGCAAGTTCAGCTAGTAGCTCAAAAAGAGCAAATGCAAGTTGCAAAACGCCAGCAGCGAGTTTATCAAGAGTTGGGTCAAGCATTTGGTAAAAACGGCATTCAAGCTTTAATGATTGAAAATGTTTTGCCTCAACTTGAAGCTGAAACAAATCAGATATTGTCGAGATTGAGCGCCAATCAATTGCACGTTCAATTTATTACTCAGCGGGCGGCTGCTTCTAAAAAAGCAACTAAATTGATTGACACTTTAGACATTTTAATTGCTGATGCTCGCGGGACTCGCGCCTACGAAACTTACTCTGGCGGTGAAGCTTTTCGGATTAATTTTGCGATTCGGCTGGCGCTGGCGAGACTGCTGTCTCAGCGGGCGGGTACGGCTTTGCAAATGTTGATTATTGATGAGGGATTTGGGACTCAGGATGCTGAAGGGTGCGATCGGCTGATTGCTGCAATTAATGCGATCGCCTCCGACTTCGCCTGCATCCTCACCGTTACCCATATGCCTCACCTGAAAGAAGCTTTTCAAGCCAGGATTGAAGTAAGCAAAACTGCTCAGGGTTCTTGCCTTAGCTTGTCAATTTAAAAGGGTTGATGAGCCGGATGGAAGGAGGAGAAGAAAAAAAGTTAAAAATCTCAGTATTTTCACCTTCTGTTTTCTTGCCGCCTTCGGTATTTTCACCTTCTGTTTTCTGGATAAGTGCCTCATGCCTTCGGTGATACTACTTACTTTCAAACAAAAAGGCAATTGTAGGCCCGTGCCCCAAACCATAATGGAATCAGTCATTGCCAATCTAAAATCTAAAATCTAAAATCTACAATGGTATTACTCCTTTCCCCGTCGGCTTTTTTGGGCTGCTGATTTTGTTAAAAAAGCTAAATTAAAAATAAAATTATAGAATAAGAATGGCTCAAGCTATTTATAATTTTCTATTGTTCTGTCCGCTCCCAAGGAGTTTGGATATTGCTACAGATGACAACAGACTCTTTCAACCTGTCTCTCCTAGAACGGGCGATCGCAGCGTCGAGCAACAGCATTCTCATCGCGGATGCTCGCAAGCCTGACATACCGATTATCTACTGCAATCCTGCTTTTGAGAAACTGACCGGTTACAGTGCCGAAGAAGTTATTGGACGCAACTGCCGATTTTTGCAGGGCCCAGATACCGATCAGGTCGAATTAAATAAACTCCGCCGCAGCTTGGAAGCGGGAACGGAAATTCAGGTAGTGCTCAAAAATTATCGCAAAGACAAAACTCCTTTTTGGAACGAATTAATGGTTTCCCCCATCTTAGACAATGAGGGAAAATTAACTCATTTTATCGGAGTTCAGAACGATATTAGCAAAAGAGTAGCAGCCGAAACTGCCAGGGAAGAAAGCGAAGAAAGATTGCGCGCGATTGCCAGTACAACTCCCGTGCCCCTGTTAATTACGCGCCTAGAAGACAGCGTCATTTTGTATGCAAATCCTGCTGTTGGTGAAAGTTTAGGTTTGAGTTATGAACAACTTGTGGGTGGAGAAAAAATTGACATCTATGCCAATATAAATGACAACATTCAACTACTAGAATTGGTCAAAAAGAATGGCTTTAGCGACCGCGAAGAAATCTGCCTCAAGAAAGCAAATGGCAGTTTTTTTTGGGTAAAAATGTCGATGCGAGCGATTAATTTTAATGGGGAAGCCGCAATTTTATCGGCATTTTACGATATTACCGCTCGCGTAGAAGCAGAAACAGCACTACGGCAAAGCGAAGCGAGGTTTCAAAAACTAGCAGCCAACGTTCCGGGAATGATTTATCAATTTCAGTTAGCAGCAGACGGCACTATGTCATTCCCCTACGTCAGTTCCGGCTGTCGCGAACTCTGGGAATTAGAACCAGAGGTACTGCAAAACTCAGCTATTCCCGCGCTCGAAATGATTCATCAAGACGATGCGCCAAGCTTCCATGAATCTGTTGCTATCTCAGCTAAAACTTTAGAGCCTTTGCGGTGGGAAGGCAGATTTGTTTTTCCGGGCGATCGGATTAAGTGGATTAGCGGGGCTTCCCGACCAGAACCGGGCGAAAAAGATAACATTATTTGGGACGGCTTGTTGATTGATATTAGCGATCGCAAACTTGCAGAATCAGCACTGCGGCAAAGCGAAGCCAGATTCCAAAAAATGGCCGCCAATGTGCCGGGAATGATTTATCAATACTTGCGGCATCCCGACGGTTCCGATGAATTCATTTATCTCAGTTCAGGCTGCTGGGAACTCTACGAATTAGATCCTGAAAAAGTTCAACAAAACTCCGATTTAATTTGGGCAAGGGTGCATCCAGAAGACCTAAAAAATCTGTTAGAATCAATCGCCCTTTCCGGCAAAACTCTCAAACCTTGGATATATGAAGGGCGGATCGTAACCGGATCGGGAAAACTGAAATGGATTCGCGGCATAGCCCGCCCCGAGCGGCAGCCTGGGGGCGATATACTGTGGGAGGGAGTGACAATCGACATCAGCGATCGCAAGCTAGCAGAAATCGCCCTGGGCCAGTCAAAAATCGCCCTGCAACAAGCCAATCAAGAACTTGAAAAGCGCGTCCGAGAACGCACGGAAGCCTTGGAAACATCCCAAAAAATGCTATGGTTAGTAATCAATAACATCCCTCAGTTAATCGCCTGGAAAGATCGAGATTTAGTTTACTTGGGAGGCAACAAAAATTTTGCCAAAGTCGCAGGTTTCAATCACCCCAGTGAAATCGCCGGTCTCACCGACTTCGATATGCCCTGGAAGCCGGAAGAAACAGAATTTTTTCGAGCCTGCGACCGCCGCATCATGGCAACCAACACCCCAGAATATCACATCATAGAATCCAAAATGCAAGCCGACGGCACCCAGTGCTGTCTGGATACAAATAAAATACCTTTACACGACAATTCCGGCAATGTTGTCGGCATTTTGTCTACCTTTGAAGACATCACAGATCGCCTTTCCCTCACAGCTAAAGTCCGGGCCAGCGAGGAACTATTTCGCACAATTTTTGAAGATGCACCCATCGCTATCTACTTAGCTAATTTAGATGATAACAAGTTAGTGAGAGTCAATAAAACTTACTGTGAAATGCTGGGATATACCGCAGCCGAATTGCTCGCCCAAACATTTATTGAACTTGGGCATCCCGAAGATTCTCCCAAAAATCTCCAAGTTGCTGATTCTCTTGAGCGGGGAGAAATTACTCACTATCAAATCGAACTCCGCCAGATTACCGCTACAGGTAAAATTGTTTGGGTAAATGTGACAGCTACTTTAATTCGAGACGGCGAAGGACAACCTATTTACAACTTAGGGATGATTGAAAATATAACCAATCGCAAAATTTCCGCCGCCGCACTCCAAGCTTCCGAATCTCAATTAAGAAAACAAGCCGCCCAATTGCAAGAAGCCTACGAACAACTACAAAACGCTCAAATCCAATTAGTTCAATCCGAAAAAATGTCGAGTCTCGGTCAGATGGTGGCTGGGATTGCCCACGAAATTAACAATCCCGCAACTTTTATTAACGGCAATATTTCTCACACTTATAACTATTTTCACGATTTAATTGAACTGTTAAGTCTCTACCAGGAATGCTATCCGTCCCCAGTACCTCAGATTGCTGAAAAAGTTAAGGAGTTAGAGTTGGATTTTCTGAAGGAAGATTTGCCAAAAATGCTGAATTCCATGAGAGTAGGAGTAGAAAGAATCAGTAATATTGTGTTGTCGCTGCGAAATTTTTCGAGACTGGATGAATCAGAAATGAAGTTGGTAGACCTTCATGAAGGAATTGACAGTACACTGTTAATTTTGCAGCATAGATTGCATCAAGCAAGTATAAAAAGCGGGATTGAAATCATTAAAGAATACGGAAAGATATCCAAAATATACTGTTGTGCGGGACAGTTAAACCAGGTTTTTCTCAATATTATAAGCAATGCGATCGACGCTCTAGAAAACCAACCGGAACCTCGGACGATCGTGATTCGCACCCTCATGAAAAAAGCTGGGTTGAAAAGCCACAGTAAAAGCCAGCTCAGTGATTGCGATCGCATTGTAATTTGCATCGCCGACAGTGGGCCGGGAATGAGCGAAGAGGTTCGCAAGCGGCTATTTGACCCGTTCTTCACCACCAAGCCCGTAGGGGCTGGAACCGGCTTAGGATTATCCATCAGCCATCAGATTGTGGTAGAAAAACATAAGGGAAGCCTGCGGTGCATCTCAGCGCCCGGACAGGGAGCGGAATTCTGGATTGAAATCCCCTGCTGAGCGATCGTCGATTAATCTAAAAGTTTAAATATCTAACTTTTAACTCCCAATTGCCGTCGGTGCTTGAGTTATCAGGGTTTTGAATTAACCGCACTCAGAGGCCGGAACAAATCGCACTCAGCGGTGTGCTAATCTGCTGCCCTTATTCGCTAGGCAAATATGCTGAAAAAACTACCTTTATCCTGGTCTCGCTACATTCCAGCCGGGTTGACGCTGGGTTTGGGTGTGGGACTGTCGCTTCTCACATTCGCCTTGGTTTGGGACTGGGAAGACAAGCGCCGCGACTACGAAATGCACCGCCGCATTGACGATATTTCGATCGGCATCGAACGCCAGCTCAACTCCGACTTAGATACTGTTCTCGCCCTCAGCGACTACATGAAAGCCTTCAACACCGTCGAGCGTTCCTCTTTTGCCCGGTTTGTCGCCCGTCCCCTATCCGTCCACCCCAGCCTGCAACTCCTGGCTTGGGCCCCCCGCGTCCCCCAGGACGAGCGACGCAACTACGAAACCAAAGCTAGAACCGAAACCGACCCCAGCTTCGAGATTACAGAGCGTGGCCCGCGAGGAGAACTCCGCAAGGCCCTCCAGCGTTCCGAATACTTCCCGGCTTTCTACGTCGAACCACCAGCCGGAAACGAGACAGCATTCGGCTTTGACCTCGCCTCCCACCCAGAAATCCGCGCTGCGCTCGATCGAGGACGCGATACAGGAGAAATGATTGTCACCAACTACATCGGCTTAACTCAAGGCAATTCCCCGGAACTAGGTCTTTTGGCCATAGTTCCGATTTACGAAAACAGCAGTAACCCGACTACCCTGGAATCCCGTCGCCAACTGCTACAAGGATTTGTTCTGGGCGTATTTCGAGGCAAAGATATTTTCCAAACCTCTTTAAAAGGACGCAATACCGAATACCTCAATATTTATCTCGTTAGCGAGGCTCCAGACAAGCAACAAGCAGCGTCACTGTTACCCCAAACGGCCAACCCGGTTCTCAAAAATCTCCCTGCTGAGGGCCAAATTCAGCAATTTGCGGTGCAGTTCCAATCCGCGAGCCAACAAGTGCTTCCAGTATCAGCCACTGCTGACCGATCCCTCATGCAAAACTGCCCAATTCTTGACAATCCAGGCCCGAACTATACAGCTTGCAGAAGGCGGCTGAAAATTAGCGGCCGCCAGTGGTCTATGTACGTGTCTGCAACGCCGGAAATTCGCCGGATTCGCAAGCACTGGCGCTCTTGGGGAACTCTGACGATGGGGATGCTGTGGACTCTGATTCCGGTGACATATATGCTGACATCTTTGAGTCGCACCGCCCAAATCGAAAAGCTAGCCGGAGAAAGAATTCGCCAAGCCGAACAGTTGCAGGCTGCTTACCTACAGTTGGAACTCGAACAAGCTAAATCCGAGCAACTGCTGCTCAACGTTTTGCCTGCTGCGATCGCCCTGCGTTTGAAGGACAATGAACACAATATCGCCGAAAGTTTTGCGGAAGTAACTGTGATGTTTGCCGACATTGTGGGGTTTACAGAGCTTTCGTCGAGAATTTCAGCGACGGCGGTGGTGGAAGTGCTCAACGATATTTTTTCGGCTTTTGACCACTTGGCCGATCGCCACGGTTTGGAGAAAATTAAGACTATTGGTGACGCTTACATGGTTGTCGGCGGTTTGCCTACAGCCAGAGAGGATCATGCCGAGGCCGTTGCGAACATGGCGATCGATATGCTGCACGAAATTAGGCTGCTGAGTTTAGAACATTCGGAACCTTTCAGCATTCGGATCGGGATTAGCAGTGGGCCTGTCGTTGCAGGCGTTATCGGCTTAAAAAAGTTTATTTACGACCTCTGGGGCGACACAGTAAATATTGCTTCGCGCATGGAATCCCACGGGATTACCGGCTGCATTCAAGTCACCGCCGAAACCTACGAGAGATTAAAAGATAAATATACTTTTCAGAAGCGCGGCGCCATTCAAGTTAAGGGCAAGGGATACATGGTTACTTATTTACTGACTGGGAAAAAAGATTATTGACAATCAAGCATCCGGGATACAAGCCCCCGGATTCATTCGTCCAGAAATAAAAAACCTGTATCCGATGAAACTTGCCCCCCAAATTTATCCGTGGGGTCAGTCGATTTTAGATTTTAGATTTTAGATTTACCCCACAGATAAATCTGGGATCTTGAACTAGGGTCTAAAAATTTTATCTTTCCACGACAGGAGTACGTGGCACGGTATCCGTTTTTGGGCTGGGTCAAGGCTTCTATTCTTTAATCTTTAATCTTTAATCTTTAATCTTTAATCTTTAATCTTTAATCTTTAATCTTTAATCTTTAATCTTTAATCTAAAAATGCTTCAATTCTAAAATCTAAAATCTAAAATCTAAAATCTAAAATCGATTAATCCAGCCCAAAAACGGATACAAGCCTCCGACTCCCCGATCGACTAAGACTTTCGAGCGCCAAGCTAAAATAGTGTAATATCAAGGTATTATATCACCCCTGCACCAAAAAAAGGAAAAACCATGACGACGCTGCTAATTCAAACCGAAAGCGTCCCACTGACGGTCAATTTCCCTGCGATCCAATCGATGACTGTTGAACAGTTTTATGAATTCTGTCTAGTTAATCGCGATTTGAGAATTGAACGTACAGCCAGTGGGGAAGTTATCATTATGTCACCAGCCTTTTCAGATACAGGGAACCGCAACTTCAAGATTGCCCTACAATTGGGGAACTGGGCAGAACAAGATGGCACAGGTGAAACGTTTGACTCCAGTGCAGGCTTTACCTTGCCGAATGGAGCAACCCGATCTCCCGATGCCTCATGGATTAAACTAGAGCGCTGGAATGCCTTAACTGAAGAACAAAAAGCCTCATTCGCACCGATTTGTCCAGACTTTGTGATTGAATTGCGGTCTGCTAGTGACACTCTCAAGGGATTGCAAAATAAGATGCAAGAATATATTGAGAACGGTGTATCGCTCGGCTTTTTGGTCGATCGCAAAAACAGAAAAGTCTATATTTACCGTCCCAATCGCGAACAGGAAATCTTAGATAATCCTGAAACAGTCAGCGCAGATCCAGAGTTACCGGGATTTGTCTTGCGGATGGCAAAAATCTGGTGATTTAGAGCATTAAACCATACTCAAAGACATCAATTCATCTGTCATTTCAAAATTCGCCGTCACACTTTGCACGTCGTCCAAATCTTCCAGTGCATCCATTAACTTCAAGAGCGATCGAGCTTTTTCAGGAGTGTCTATTTCCACTGTATTGCTCGGAATCCAGCGAGTTTCCGACTGCACAACAGCAAAAGTTTTTTGTTTCAAAACATCAGCCAACTGTTCCAAATTAGCCACACTTGTAAATACCTCTGCACCTTCAGTATCCTCATCAATTAATATCAAATCATAAGATTCCGCAGCCGCCTCTAGCGACGCTTCAAACAATTGTTCCTCATCAATCGGCCCGCGTACCGTACAAACTCCTTTGTTGTCAAACATCCAGCCCACACAACCAGTTTCGCCCAGGTTGCCGCCATTTTTAGTAAAAGCTTCTCGCAAGTCAGCCGCTGTGCGGTTGCGATTGTCTGTCAGCGCTTCAATCAGAATAGCAACTCCGCCAACGCCGTAACCTTCGTAGCGAATAGCTTCTAAATCCGAACTTCCCCCCGCCAAGCCAGCACCTTTGGCGATCGCCCTTTCTATGTTTTCATTAGGAATATCCGCCGCCTTGGCTTTTTCAATAGCCGTCCGCAGTTGAAAATTGCCAGCGGGATCGGGAACTCCGCTGCGGGCCGCGACAATAATTTCGCGAGATATTCTAGCAAAAACCTTGCCTTTAACGGCATCAACTCTCGCTTTTTGGCGTTTAATATTCGCCCACTTACTGTGTCCAGCCATATCGATTTAAGATTTTCGATTTAAAATGTGCGATCGAGATTAAACAATAACACCCAGATTCGGACTAATCAGATGAACGTAGGGTGCTCTTCTGCCGCGCACCTTACACACATAGCATAAAATGCGATTTTTGGCACGAATCTCAACTTTAATTAAACCGGATCGCGGTTTCAGAGTCAGTCAGGTGAGAAGTATCGCCATTAAGTGCGATCGACCATTCTCCCTCATCCCGCACCACTTTCACCAAACAGCACAAAGAAGCGTTAATTTCCGTTTCTGCACCCCCCGCCAGCCCGATCGCAGTGCCTAAAACCGACGCACCGTGACCTACTAATAACATATCTTCGGGAAAATCAGCCACGAGGCGTTTAGCCGTTTCCCCCGCCCTTTTGAAACAAGCTTCCACGGTTTCGGGATAATTAGCAATACCGCCTTTGTAGGAAGCATCAATCCTGGGAAAACGCCTGCACAAAGCTTCGACGGACTCTGTTTCCGGCATTTCTGTCATCCATTCAGGATTCAGCCATTCGCACAGTCCCCAATCTAGTTTAATTGACAAATCGAGAGCTTCTGCCGCGTGATTTGCTGTTTGGACAGTTCGCAGAAAAGGGGAAGCAAAAATATGAGAAATTCCTTCTCCTTTGAGGCGATTTGCGAGTTGTTTGGCTTGAACGTGACCGTCTTCGGAAAGGTGGGGATCGTAGCGGTGTTCTGCGGTGAGAAACCAGTCGGGGTTAACGAAGTCGATGCGGTTTCCGTGTCGTGCGATCCAGACTGTTTGTGGCATGAGTTGGTTTGAGTTTTGCTTCTAGGTGTAATATTATATCAAAGATGCTGATTTGGGCTCTTTATGAAATTCGAGTGGGATGAAAAGAAGGCAGCGGTAAATTTGTCCAAGCATGGGATCTCATTTGAGGAAGCCAGAACGGTTTTTGACGATCCCCTCTACGTCGATTTCTACGATCCGGATCACTCTGATGAAGAAGATCGCTATATTATTGTTGGAGAGTCCCAGCAAGGTAATTTATTGATAGTGTCGTATACAGAAAGAGCAGATTTTATTCGTTTGATTAGCGCCAGAAAAGTAACACGAGTGGAGCGAGAAGTTTATGAAGAAGGATGAAACAGGGATGGACGATGAGCTTCGGTCGGAATATGATTTGAGGAAGTTGCGTGTAAGAAGGGTAGGATCGGGACGAAAGACCTTTGGTGGTGTAAATATTCGTTTAGAACCGGATGTTGCAGAGATGTTTCCCGATTCTGAAGCAGTGAATGAAGCTCTGCGGTTTTTGATTAGAATTACTAAAGAAAACGTGGTATCTGAGAAATAAGCCCGCGAAATAAGCCCCCCGATCGATCCGTGGGGTCGCTTTAAAGTCTTTAATTAATTTTATCGCCACTGTGCCTTATATAGCCATTCTAAATCATTTGTGAACTTCTTACTCCCTCCCCTTAGTAAGGGGAGGGTTGGGGTGGGGTAAAAAATTACGACTCATGTAGGATTGCTATAGTATGTGCAACTATTTGACACTGCGCTAAAATTACATCAGTCACTCTCTATTGTCCAATGGCTCAATCTATAAGCTGTCGCGCATTTAAATTGTAGGTTCAGGGCGGGCGGGACGCCCACCCCACAATAGTTTGATTATTTTTTGACATCCAATTTAAATGCAGAACAGCTTAAAGCAACTCCACGCCCAAATTCAAGCCATGCCCAGCGATTCGGTTAAGGCGATCGTGCTTTCATGACTGAATCAGTCCAACGGTAATCTCAGCGACTTTGAACAATCGCAGAAATTGCCGAGGAAACGGAGGGATATCAGTGGGGCGAAATTGACACAGCAAAGGAGTTTCAAACCCTCAGTGAAGAAGAAACGATCGCCTTGAGTCTCGCAGCCTTCCAAGATTACCAGAAAAACAAGACGGGCCGCAGAGCTCGATCGGTTTCAGGAATGGGCAGATAGTTTAGGAAGCGATCGTTTTGGCTACCTATGCCAAAATAAAGTTAGAAAATAAAGTTAACCATTCATCATAACTTTTATGACTCTTACACTCACCTTACCCCCCCAAATCGAAGCACTGCTGCGCCAACGGGCGGAAAGTACAGGACAAGATATAACCAGCGTTACCCTAGCTGTTATCGCGTTCGGACTTAGCTTTGATGAAAGCGATTTCTTCGAGGCATTAGAAGGGATTCAACGCGGACTTGATGACTTCGATCGGGGTCAGTTTTCTACTCTGGAAGAGTTTGTCGATAGACAAAACCAGAAATACGGACTTTCTTTGGAAGCATAATGTATCGCATTGACTTTTCCAGTACAGCTCAATCTGAAGCTGATGCAGCGTTTCTGAACTTTTCCCAATTCACGACTCCCGAACGCGCTCAAGCATGGTATCAGGGTTTGATTAAAGCGATTTCCTCACTGAAAGAAATGCCGCGTCGTTGTGTTTTAGCCCGTGAAAACGCGTTTTTCAGCCAAGAGATTCGCCAGCTTCTGTATGGAAGTGGTAAAACCACGTATCGCATACTCTTCATTATTTTTGACGATCAACCCATACCAACGGTGAGGATTATCCACATTCGCCATGCAGTCCAGCGTGCGATTGGCGAACCCCAAGATGAGGCAGAACCTTATGCTTAGCTTATCTAATTTTTTGGAAATAAGCGATCGCAAATTGCCATGCCCTCCGCAGCCGCGAATTACATTCGCCCCCTAACTCGCAGCATCTTATTCCCGCCTTTTTGAAACTCATAAGGAGCCTCTTGAATTTCTACACTAAAACTTCTCTTTTTTAATTCGGTGATAATCGGATTTAAGTGATCGGATTCCTCCCCGCTAAAACTCTGCAATAGAGGGAATACCCGGACTTCCTTCGCAACCCGACACATTTCTGTAATTGCTTCCAAATGAAATTCTTCGGAAAGCAAGTGAGAATAAGCAAATAAGAAATGGCTGCACAAAGCTAAATCGAATTGACCGTTATCGAAAGGCAAAACTGGCAGCTCAGCATTCAGGTAGCGGCCTTGCTCTAAGCCAGATGGAAAATCTTCTAAAAATTCCTGCATCGCCTTCATTCGCACTTCTCCTAGCTGGTAGGGCGATTCAAAATTGTTCCACAGGTAGCCGTCTACATTGGCTTTGACAGCATCAATCACAGTTTGATATGTTTCTTGGATGCGATCGCCAATTTCCACCGCAGTAAACTGATAAACTGGATCGCAAGAAATTACCTTTTTACCTTGGCGAGTCATTTCGGCATTGAAACTCGCTGGGCCGCCAGCACAATCAAGAATTGCTAGCTTGAGGTCACTTGATGTCAAGCTAAACATTCCTATGTATTCATCCAAGCAGCGTCCCCAGGGAATTACTTTATCCAATTTTAGTGACACTTGTCTTTGTCCTGCAGAGAGAATTATTTAACATTTTACCTCAAATCAGGGCGGTTTTTTTCTATCTCCTTTCTGCGGCGGGTTGATTTGTATGCGGACTTATGTATGAAGAATTTTGCTCAAACGAGATATTAATCCTGACAACAGTTGGCGGGCTTTACACTTTCTTTACAAACAAGGGGCAAAATAGTTAAGTGCGATCGCACAATTTTTATGCTTGTACCTGTGGATTTTGCCGCAAAGCGAGGCTACACTGGACAGCAGGGAAAATAAACTACAATCCACTAGCTAAATTGCTCTTGTTCAATGGCAGGCCGCAACCAGGGAAGAAAGATGAAATATACCGTTCAAACCGCTACAAGTCTGAGTTTGTCAGCACTCCTGGTGCTATTGAGTTCGCCGCCCAGTAGAGCTCAGTTGCCTGCCGTCAGAAATCCTGTGCCCGCTAGGAACCAAAACCAACCGAGAGTACCGCCGCCACCTCCGGGTTCGCTGACACAAGAAGCAGCTTATACTTTAGGATCGGGCGATCGCATTGCTTTAGAGATATTCGGCGTCCCTGAATTCAGCAGAGAATATCAAGTGCTAGTTGACGGGACGCTCAATTTGCCAATCATTCGTAGCGTCTCAATTCAAGGGTTGACGCTGCAACAAGCCGCTAATGTGATTACCCAGCGATACGAACCCTTCATCAATGTTCCCGTTGTTACCGTGACTCTGGTAGTCGCTCGCCCCCTAAATATAGGTCTTGCCGGTGAAGTTACTCGCCCGGGTTCATACAAGATTAATCCCACTAGAGAAGGAGGAGGAGTAAAATTCCCGACTTTGATGGAAATGCTGCAACTTGCACAAGGGGTGACATCAGCAGGAGATATGCGAAATGTCCAAATTCGTCGTCCCCGCAGAGGCGGGCCGGAGCAAGTTACTACTGTTGATTTGCAGGATTTTTTAGAGACGGGAAATTTGCGTCAAGATGTTACCATTCGAGATGGAGATACAATTTTTATACCGACAGCAAGTGCCCTCAATACTCAAGAAGTTCGTCAAAGAGCCAGTGCTAATTTTTCCGCTGATATTACTAAACCAATTGGGGTAGTAATTGTCGGGGAAGTAAACCGGCCGGGGCCTTATACTGTATTTGCTTCGGATGTGCGATCGAGCAACCAACAAACAGAGTTGAGTTTTGTATCTATCGACCAACAGCAAGGAGCAGTTGTGGGCTTACCAACAATAACTAGAGCACTGAAAATTGCTGGTGGTATCACTACAGAAGCTGACATTCGCCGCGTACAAATCCGCCGCCGAGTCAGAGGTGGCAACGAACAAACTATCATGGTAAATCTGTGGGATTTACTGCAAAAAGGCGACGCAACTCAAGATATTTTGCTGCAAGAAGGAGATAGCGTAATTATCCCGACAGCGGCTACGGTAGACTTAGCTGAAGTTTCTCAAGTTGCAAATAGCAGTTTTTCTCCGAACGCGATTAGCATCAATATTGTAGGAGAAGTAATTAGGCCTGGGGCTTTGCAGGTGCGACCTAGTACATCCCTGCACCAAGCTTTGCTCACCGCAGGCAGTTTCAATCAATTGCGGGCTAAAAAAGACAAGGTAGAACTATTGCGATTGAATCCCAACGGTACTGTTTCTCGCCGCACGATAGAGGTGGATTTTGCTCAAGGATTGAATCCTAATAATAACCCCACTCTCCGCAACAACGATGTGATTCTGGTAGCGCGATCGGGCTATGCTAGGGTAGCAGACAATATCAACACTTTCTTGCAGCCAATAACAGGAGTAGCAACAGGTATCGGCGCTGTTAGCAGCGTTTTTACTGGGTTTCAAGCAACTATCAACGCTTTTCAAAACTTATTTTTGGGAGGGGATTTCGAGCGACGAAATCAGCTCAGAGAGCTTCGCGAACAACGTCAAGACAGACAAGAGCAACGTGAAGACAGACTGCTAGAAAGAGAGCTACAACGTGAAGATAGATTGCAGCAAGCAGAAGACAGAAGACTGCAACTTGAAGACAGACGCTTGCAACTCGAAGACAGACAGCGGCAAATAGATCTTGAGAATCGGCAAATCGAGATCCAGGAGCAGCAACTTCAGCTCCAAAATCAGCAGCAGCAAATGCAGCCACAGCAAATTCAGCCAACTACTCCTTGATCGGACTCGGGCGTTGATAGTTAGCCACCATTTTTATGAAGAGGTGGTTGAAACCGCTGCATAGAGTCAAACTTTCGTCCGAGCAAAGGCAGGGCTGTTTCATTATCCGTAGGGGCCGTGCCAAGAGTGCCGGCCCTCTAGGCGTTGCTGATTTACGGTATGAAACGTTAAATAGGCCCGTCAGAGAAACCAGTATCCACAAAGCGGGTGGATTTTAAAGTGATTTTTTTTTCATACCCTGATTAAGTAACGCCACCTTGAGATTGCTTCACTGAGTTCGCTGGGCAACAGAAATACCTTACTTTTGCGTAAGTCCTGTAATCCTAACAATTCGATCCTTGAAACGTATAAGTTGCTACATCAAAGATAAAGGTTCGATTGACATTGTTCCCCTTTGTCCATGTCCCAAACTACATCAATCATGAAAAAATTTTTGTATTCGGGAAAATTAATCAACCTTTCGTTTCCAACAACTGCGGCTGCAAAACCTGATTTAATTTGCCGCTGCGAAACCCCTCCAAATCCAAAGTAGCGTAAACAAAACCAAACTCTTGAAATACCGCCACCAATGCAGGCAAATCCGTGTTTACCACAAACTCCTGAATCTCCTCTGCGGGTAACTCAATGCGTGCCGTATCTCCGTCCGATCGCACTCGCAGATTTTTCAGTCCCAACTGCCGCAAATACCGTTCGGCGCGCCCCACTCTTTGCAACTTTCCAACGGTGATTTCTTCGCCGTAAGGAAAGCGCGAACTGAGACAAGGTTGAGCCGGTTTGTCCCACCAAGGCAAACCCAATTCTTTTGCCAATTGCCGCACCTCAAATTTAGTGATTCCTACTTCGGCTAAAGGCGATCGCGCGCCGCGTTCCTTTGCCGCCTGAATTCCGGGACGGTAATCCTTTAAATCGTCACCATTAACCCCATCCACCACATAAGGATAACCCTTTGCTAGTGCTAGGGGTTTCAAAGTATCGTGCAGTTCGCTTTTGCAGAAATAGCAGCGGTTAACCGGGTTAGAAGTGTAATTTGGATTTGCCATTTCCTGAGTTTGTACTTCCTCGTGGGCAATACCAATTTCTGCTGCTTGAATCCGCGCATCTTCTAAATCTTCGGGCAGTAGAGAGGGGGAAACTGCCGTCACTGCCAAAGCGCGATCGCCCAACACATCAAAAGCGATTTTTGCTACCAAAGTGCTGTCAATTCCGCCGGAGTAGGCAATCAAAGCCCGTTCCATTTGTGCGAAAATATCTTTTAATTGTTCGAGTTTTTCTACTAACATAATTTCATTTTTTCTTACTGCTAAGCTATCGCAATCTAATTTACAGGGGGATGTCTCTTCAACATCTTTAGGGCTTACGCACTATTGTTTAGAAACGAGGTTTTTTTTACGAAAAGACGCGTTGTAGACCGCAGATTCGGTAACAAACCCGGTTTCTGGACCCCGATGCGTAAGTCCCTATCTTGTGGGGAGGGCAGAAAAGTCCGCCCAAAGGTACTATTTAAATACAGAATAGCTTATTCGGGATCAATTAAAAGTTTGAGTTTTAGTTGAGATTTCTGAGCGATCGCCTCCTTTATATTTTAGCGTGATAATTTGATATAGTCACACTTTTGAAAGTAGCGAAGGCGCGTTTTAAAATTCCCTACGGGAAAATATGGCGATCGCAATTGACAGCAGCAGCACCACATACAGCAAACCGTAGCCAGCATCTGTAATCAAACCTGCCAAGTAAGGAACTTGTCCGTAAACAGCATCATTTCTCAAATTGAATCTGGCTAAATCCGGCAAAACCAGATATAGTCCCATCATCAATTGTTCTAGGCCAGGATTTTTAGTTAACTTGCCCAAAGCCACTAAATCCCGCGTCGAATGTCCCATCAAATAAACGCCAAATGTCAGTAAAGTTGCCAACAGCGAACTGCTGAACACCCCAAATAAAATCCCTACACCAGCCATGAGACAAAGCTCAAACCAGATAAACAGCGAAGCGATTAAAATGCTTCCCAAAGGGAAAGGAATGCTACTCAAACTCAGAATAGCCAGATAGATAACAGTCATTGCCGCTACAAGCACCGCCAGCACCGCCGACAGTCCTAAGTGCTTGCCCACAATTAACTCAGCCCGACTTATCGGCTTAGCAACTAACAGATAAACAGTGCGCTTTTCAATTTCTTTGTTGACCAGTCCGGTAGCCACAAACACTGTGGCAATTAAACCGAGAATGCTCATAGCACCCAAACCGATATCTAAGATAATTTTCTTTTCGGTTGTCGCCGCCAATTCCGGTATCAACCGTACCGAGGCGCCCATCAACAGAGCAAAAATAATAATTAAGTAAAGGATGCGATCGCGAATTACTTCCCAAAATACATTGGTCGCGACTGTCAAGATTCTTCTCAAATTCATCTAGTTATTAACCCGCTGGAAACTTTCGCCATACTTTAGTGCAAGGAAGAAGGAAGAAGGAAGAGGGAAGAAGGAAGAAGGAAGAGGGAAGAAAGAGGATTTTTTCCATCTCAGACTCTCAGACTCTCCCACTTTCAGACTCTCCCACTCTCCCGCTATACCCATCGCAATTAGTTAACAGAGACAGAATCAAACTTGAGTGTCCCCCGGCGTTCCATCTTTTTTCTGTCCGGGTTGAGAGCGTTTGATGGCATCGCAGGTTACAGTCGCCCTATTGGCTATCTGGAACACCTCGCAAGATTTGGTAAACGAATATATTTCCGGTCTAAAAACCACTCCCAGCCAAGTTGCCTGCATATCTAACTGATAGCGAGACTCTCCTTGGACGATCGAAGTTTTGACATCCCACCTCCCATCTTCTGCGACTACCCCAGTTGTTTGTAAGGCTTGATTCCGCAGAAAAAATCGCTCATTGTCAATATCTATTAACATTTGCTCTACCTGCGCCCACGGTTTTGTGCGGGCTTCATTTCGCAGGTATCGCTCCATTTCATTGAGGATGACAACTCCTCGGGAGCGATTAATAGTTGGCTGTTGAAATGTCACCACATAATCGCTTTGCCTTAAATCCTGAGATAAAACACTCGGATACTGTTCTATCCAACCTTGAATTAAAAAGTGAAAAGCAAACCAACAGGAAAACAGCAGGTGAACGAGAGTAATCATCAAAAACTGAGGGCGCACCAACGACCTGATACCTTCCCGTTTTGACTCGCTATTCCAAATCTCTATTGTAGCAAGAACTGCTACTGCTATAAGTGGGCCGGATATCCATGCTATTTCCTTCCTATCCGACGGTAATCTTATCAGTAACCACAAGCCAATTAAGATGCTTGTCACCCACGGACTCAGACTTACTCCTTTAATCACAAAAGGTTGCTGGCTGGTCAGCAAACCCATTGAAAGTGTAAATAATAACCAGCTCATATCAAAAAGCAGAGTTCTCGTCCGCCAGTCAGTTACGGCTGCCACTGTCAGCAAAGCTAAAAAGATGCTGAGTAGTAAAGGAGTCTTCCAGTGAACAACTTTAGGCGGAATCATCGCCTTTTGGATTTTTTTATTGGTTTCCCAAAGGTTGTTCGTCAGCTTAGTTAGCTGCTGAGTGACATCTAAAAATTGCTTCATCATAAATTTCAATACACGCTTTGCAAAAACAACACGGTTAAAATAACGAGATTGCTAACAGTGTGGGCGATTAAAATTCCCCCAAACTGGGTAGTTACTTGAAAAGTTTTTTTGGGAGGACGGCGGGTGAGGGTTGGTGGTCCTAAAAACTGAGGTGTGGAAGCTTTTTTATTGCCGGAAACCATGTTTTCTATGAATTCTAATCCCTGCCATTTAGCTAGAAAGGTTACTGCTAATACTGACAGTGCTATCATAGTTATTGGAGCGTAAACATTATCCCCACGTCCTAATAAAATATAACCGATAAGCTGTTCCCGCAATTCTTTGCTAAGAACGCTTTCAATGCCGAAGAAAACTAACCAGCCTACGCAAGTGCAAGATAGATTGAGGATGGCTGTATATTCAATGCTGGTTTTGGGGCCGAGTTTAAGTAGTTTTTGCAAAAACCACGATTCGATCGCGATCGCCAAAAACATAATTAAAATTTGCACCAAAACAGTCCGAAATGGGAAAACACTCGCAATCATAAGCCTTTAGGTATATCAGTCCGTGTTAAATTTTAATTGTACAGCACAAGCGGAAGAATCTTAACCGGAGGTTTGAGCACCTGATTCCGTTAGATCGCTGCTTAAAAGATTGGGAGTTAGAAGTTATCGTATAATCTGTTGAGATCCGCCAACAGAATGGAAAAATTAAACATTCAAGGCGCGCGATCGAATACCCACCCCGATACAGACTCAAACAACTGCTGATTATGGTAAGGAATGGCATTGGTATTCGGACAGCCTCATCCCGCTCGGAACGCGCCGCGGGTCAGATTCACGTCTACGACGGCGCTGGTAAAGGCAAGTCTCAGGCAGCTTTGGGAGTAGTGTTGCGCTCGATCGGGCTGGGTATCAATTCTGACTCGCCCACACGAGTCTTATTGCTGCGCTTTCTCAAAGGCCCCGGCCGCTCCTACGACGAAGACGGGGCAATAGAAGCCTTGCAACGGGCATTTCCGCACTTGATCGACCAAGTGCGAACCGGCAGAGCCGAATATTTTGGGGCCGAAGCAATCACCCGCTTCGATCGGGCCGAAGCTCAGCGAGGCTGGGATATCGCCAAAGGAGCGATCGCAAGCTCGCTCTATTCCGTGGTGGTACTAGACGAACTAAACCCCGTATTGGACTTGGGTTTGCTGCCAGTTGACGAAGTAGTCCAAACCCTCAAAAACAAACCAGAATATTTAGAAGTCATCGCCACAGGCCGAGCGGCCCCCGAAGCTTTGCTGGAGATTGCCGACTTACACTCAGAAATGAAGCCCCACTATAACCCCGCAGCGGCAGACCATCATATTTCCGGTATCGAAATATACACCGGAGCGGGGAAAGGCAAGTCTACGAGCGCTTTGGGAAAAGCTTTGCAGGCAATAGGTAGGGGTATCAGTCAAGACCAATCTCACCGGGTGTTAATCGTGCAATGGCTCAAAGGTGGCACCGGTTATACAGAAGATGCGGCGATCGCAGCCTTGCGACAAAGCTACCCCCAGCTAGTAGATCACCAGCGGTGCGGCCGAGATGCTATAGTTTGGCGGGGGCAACAGCAAGAGCTAGACTGCATAGAAGCAGAACGCGGCTGGGAAATCGCCAAATGTGCGATCGCCAGCGGTTGGTACAAAACGATTATTCTCGACGAACTCAATCCCACAGTAGACTTAGAACTGCTGCCGGTAGAGCCGATCGTCGAAGCCCTGCTACGCAAGCCGCGGGATACAGAAATTATTATCACCGGGCGCTGCCACAAACCCCACGCTTACTTTGACTTGGCAAGCGTACACTCCGAGGTATACTGTCACAAACACTACGGCGATCGGGGCGTAGAACTAAAGCGGGGCGTAGACTTTTAAAGCCCGGAGCGGTACCGAGTTCAATCCGGGCCAGAATTATTAAATGAGGGCCCTGCCTGGAAAACCGGAAATTGCCACAAAGCCTTGTTACCAAGTAACAAATCTCCCAATTTTCCTTGTCTTCGGGATCACCCAGATCAGCCTTTTTTAATCTTTAATTTCCTCCCCCGGACGCGATCCCCGACCGCCAATCCAGAATGGAACATTAAGAATATGAGCCGCGTCTTGTAGAGCGTGAGCACCTGAGACAGTGCACCAGGATTATTAAAGGGTGAAGACATTGAATATAAAAGCTTACAAGCAAAAAATCCGCGAGGGAGAAAGTCTAGACAGGGTTAACGCCAGTAGGCTAGACTTGCGGCTGGCAAACAGGTTAAACTACAGCGGAATCCAAACATTCGGTGTTCTAGGCAGTGTCTGTAGTCGCACCAGCGATGACCAACAAGTAGAGGAGTGAAGCTTTATGACAACGTTAAATGACGATTCTAATCAACTAGATTTAAACCTTCCGGGACTGGGCCCGGATACAATCTTCGCCGCAGGCGGGGCGGATTTCGTTAGAACTTCCACCCTGGGCGGCAGCTTAATATTTGGCCAAGGCGATAACGATACTCTGATTTCAGTTGGCCCGAACGATACACTGTACGGCGGCGACGACGAAGACTCAATCAGATCCCAGCGCACTCCGGCTTTGCTGTTAGGCGACCGAGGTAATGACACCATAGTCGCTGAAGCCCGCGCTACCCTGTACGGCGGCGAGGGAGAAGACTTCGTCCAAGGTACTGTCGAAGCTAACCTCATGTTTGGTAATGAGGGCGCAGATACGATGCTGGGAGGGGCGCAGAGAGGAGATTCCCTCTATGGCGGTAAGGACAATGACGCGATCGGCTTCTTCATCGCAGGCGGTGGCAACAACCTCTCTTTAGAGGGTGGCTTGGCTATTGGCTTCGCTGGCAATGAAGGCAGCAACTTCTTGCGGGGTGATTTGGGCGACGACTTAGTTGTAGGTATCAATGTAAGAGACAGTCTTTATGGCGGTAAAGGCAACGACACGCTACGTGGTGTGGCCAGCAACAGCTACCTGTCGGGCGATGATGACAACGACACCTTAGTCATTACCAACAGTACGCAAAGCAGCCCCTTTACTACCGACGTCATCACGATCGGCATTGAGAGAACCACCTTGATTGGCGGTGGCGGCGACGATTCTCTCAACGGCGCGATCGGCGACTTTGGCGGCGGCAGAAACTTCTTTGACGGCGGCGAAGGCAACGACACGATCAACGTTTTTGCCTTTTCTGATACCGCGTTGGGAGGTGAAGGCGACGACTTCATCCGGTCGGCGTCGGTGCCGGATGTAATTTCGAGCGTAGGCGCGCGGAGTTCATTTCCAGGTTTCGCGGGTCGCAACTTGCTCGACGGCGGAGTAGGCAATGACACGATCGTTGCAGCTTTTGCGACGGATACAATGATCGGCGGTGAAGGCAACGACAGCCTCAGCGGAACCTTTACTAATGCAGCCGGTGGAGATGGCAACGATACTATCAATGCTACCGCTGCCATTTTTGCTGGTACTGGTACTGCTTTGATTACTCTCGAAGGCGGGCTGGGCAACGACTCGTTAATTGGCTACACCAATCCTACTACTAGCAGCAGCTTCACCGTCACCAACCTCATGAACGGTGGCGTGGGAAGTGACACCATCATCTTTGGCAGCCAGTTCGATCGCCTGATTGGCAACTTGGAGGGTAACGACTTCATCTCCTACGCTAGCACCATCACCTTTAGCGGCACAGTCGTCAACTTGATTACCGATACCTTAGGCAGCAACTTCATTATTGGTGGCAACGGCACTGATGTGATCACTACTGGTAACGGGGATGACATCCTGTTCGGCGACTCATCCAATGCTACCGACTCCCTCGGAGGAGCCGGGGACGATACCTTAATTGGCGGTGGCGGGAACGACACCATGCTGGGCGGCTTTGGTAACGACTATTTGATCGGAGGCGACGGTAACGACTCTCTCGGCGGCGGCCCTGGTGCTGACACCCTGATTGGCGGATCGGGTAATGACAGCTTCTACTACAACAACTCCGGCGAGGGCGCCGTGGGTACTAACGTAGACCAAATCGGCGATTTTACAGTCGGCCAAGACAAGTTTATCTTCCAAATCAATGACTCCAACGGCTTCCCCAACTTGAGGGTACTGGATAATACGAATCGAATTTCTTCGAAGGCGTTCTTGCCGCTTGAGAGTGGGCAGTACAACGGCAGTTTTGGTCCAGCCGGGGCGGGCGCGACAGAGCCGTTCGTCTTTTATGAAAATGAAACTGGACGACTAGGATATGACTCTAACGGTTTTGGTACTGCTGGCGGAGTAGTTACGCTGGCAATTCTGAATGGCAGACCGGGCATTACGGCTTCTGACATTACCCTGATTTAAGTTGGGTAAAAGTGGGTGGGGTCGATTCTGAAACATCGCCCTACCAACTCTCAAAACTAATTGTCCTATGTTTCGAGCTGGGGATATCCATCCCTGGCTTTTTTGTGGGCATTGGGAATTGGGCCGAAAAGTAGAATCTGTAGGGGCGGGTTCACCCATAAATTTTGCCACCCATCAATAATCTCGATAA